>SXLG01000065.1 GCA_005777805.1 Pseudomonadota bacterium | reverse complement strand
GGTCACGCCCGAGCCGTGACAGAGCACGATCGCGGGGAGCGATTGCACCGCAGCACCGGTGGGGCGCGCGAGGTAGCCGGAGAGGCCGCGACCCACGCCGGTGTCGGCCTGCACCTCGAAGCATTCGATATCGGCGCGCGGCGAGGCGACGGGCGTGAGGCGCAGGTTCGGCGGCGTGGCGGCGAGGAGTGTTTTCTGCGCGGTCCAAAACGCATCGAAGTCCCGCGGTGCCGGCAGCGACGGTTGGATCAAAAGCGGCTCGATCGCGGCGGCGCCGCGGGCGGTGAGCTTGGGCGTGGCGGGCGGCGTGCACTCGACCAGGCAGTGCAGGAAGCCGGGCTCGTTGAGCGCCGCGTCGAGCACGAGGTCGCCGGCGGGAATCGGCGCGACGCCGGCGCGGCCGAGGGCCACGCCGTCCTTGGTGATGTTGGGCGCGCCCCATGACTTCTCGAGCACCACGTTACGGCCGCGGGGCCCGAGTGTGGCGGCAACGGCGTCGGCGAGGATGTTCACCCCATCGAGGATCCGCGTGCGCGCGTTCTCCCCGAATTTAAAGGCCTTGGCTGGCATTTCCCCCTGTCTCCTTTCCTGTGTGTCCCAGATTTCGGCCGCGGGCAGTCCCGGCCGAGCCTCTGTGGTTCGGCCGGGCCGCGGGCGGGAGCCCGCCGCCGCGAGTCGGCGTGCCGGGGTAATCCTTCGGGGGCGAGAGTCAAGGGCAGCTGGCGCGTCGATCCCGTGCCGGACCGGAGAGGCGCCCGCGGTCGCGTCCCCGCTGCATGGGGCAGAGGGGGTAGTGCGCCCGCTGTCGCGTGGGCTTTGGTGATCATCGGGGAGAGCTCCCGTCTCCCACCGAGAGACCGAGCGTCTCGACCGCCGGGTCTGACTCTCGGCGCGTGACGGGACGGGCTCTGCCGGCGGAGATGGCCTCTGCCCAAGCGCGGGCGGGCAGGGCCGGCAAGAGGGAGGGGCCGGGGCTCAGCTCTGCCGGCGGAACGCCTGGGGTGAGTATCGCAGCGGAGTTGGGGGGGGGCCCGAGCGTCGCGGCGGGGTCACCGTCGCGACGCTCGGGCGAGGCGTCAGTCCGTACTCGGCGGCTCGACGAAGTACGCGCCGAGCAGCAGGAACATCTCGTCTTCGGTCGAGACGCCGCCGACGAGTCGGCAGGCGTCACAGGCGCCGTCGCCCGCTCCGGGAGTCGTGTCGCAGGTGGCATCGTCGCCGACCCCGCCGCAGCGTTCGGCGACGCGGCCCTCGGCACAGTGGGTGGGCGAACACCGGCCAAACGCGTTCGCCGGTGTTCGCGAGCGCCGCTTGACCAGTTCTCCGTCGGGGTTCCCGGCTGCGTCGAGACCGTTCACGTAATCGGCGCAGAAGCGGATCGTGCGCTCGGCCACATTTGGCGAATCGAAGGCGAGCGGCGGGTTGTAATACTGGTTGACCGGATCGTTGTAGACGAAATTCTCGTAGATCAGATTGCCGCTCGGATCGTCGGCCCAGAAGCGTTTGCCGCGCTTGTGGGTGTGTCCGAGGAGATTGAAGAGCCGGGCTCGCTCGGGCAGCGGCAGCGTCGTGCACATCGTCTGCCGATCGAAGGCCGGAACCGACATCCCGAGGAGTTCGTGCGAGGCGAAGATCGGGACCACCGGCACGGTCGCATCACGCGCGAACGTCCAGTTGATGCGCCCATTCATGCGATGGTTGCTGCCGGTCACGTTGAAGGCATGGGAGTTCCAGAACACGAGCGCGCGGAGCGGGATCTCGCGGTAGGTTCCCACGGGGAGGACCTGCGTCTCTTGCGACTGCTGGGCGACGACGATTTGGTCCGAGACTGCGGTGCCCGCATCGCGGGGCCCGAAGCCGATGCACCCCGGTGTGTCGATGGCTTGACTCACGCACAGGCCCGCGGCACAGCTCCCGCGGAGGTTGGGATCGCACTCCTGCCCGTCGAGGTCGCCGCCCGAACAGGTCCACTGACCGAAGCTCGGATCGCTGGTCGGGGCCGTGCCGGTGTAGAGTGAGAGGATCAGGTGATGGCTCTGCGGATCCTGGCGCAGGGCCGAAGAGGAGACCCGGAAGTGCGTCCCGCTTTCGTCGAGAGCCCATTCGGGAACTTGACCGGTGAAGTCCATGATGCTGGCGAAACAGACCTCGCGCTCGCGCCCCGCAGGTAGCGGGAAGCTCGGCATGACGAGTTGGACGCCCTCCTCGGGGGGTGGCGGGGGGAGTGGCGTGATCGTGATGGGCTCGGGCGGAGGCAGGCAGGCATCCAGCAACTCGGCGGTGTCGGCGACGGTGCCGGTCGCGGGGGCGCCCGCGTAGATCCAGCGCCGGAGGAGTTCGAGTTCGTCGTCGTCGAGCGGTGCGCTGCCGATGGGCATCGGCGAGCCGCTGATGGTCGGCGCCTCTGCGGGCCGGCTTGCCGCCAGCAGCTTGTGCCAGAGGTAGCTCAGGTCGCGATCGCCCGGCTCGACGCGGTCAAGCCGGCTGCCGGCGGCGGGCCGCTCCACGAGTTGCGCCCAGGCGACGTCGGCGCGCAGGTCGAGCGCTCCCGCGGCCGCCGAGCCGTGGCAGGCGTCCTGGTTGCAGCCGTGGCGGTCGAAGATCTGGTCCTGGATCCCGGCGAAGGTGCTCGGGTAGCTCGCCGCGGCATGCTCGCAGGCGGTTGGGTCGGGCGAACGGGTCGGTGCGGGGGTGGCGGTGGAACCAGGCCCCGGCGTTGGCGTCGGTCGAGCGCCGCCGCTGCCACCGCAGGCGGCCATCAGCGCGGTCAGGACGAGAGCGAACCAGGGGGAGCGGAACGATCGCATGGGGGCTTCTTTCTCGATGAGGTTGGGAATGTCGGTCGTCCGGCGTTGGGCGCGCCCGTCCCGATAAACCCGCTACCACCCTCCGGGCCATCCGGCGACGGGAGTCCGTGTCAGAGGGCGGAGAGGCGGATCGAGCGGCCCGCACCGCGCCGCTACGGTCCCGATCAGTTGCCGGCGGCGCTGGCGACCATCCGCGCCCGCGCGAAGGCGGCGAGATCGCGCAGGGATTCGAGGTAGACGACGGCGGGCCGGGTCGAGGCGGCCTCGGCCGCCGTCCAGCGACAACGGCCGCCGATCACCAGCGGGACGTCGCGCTCGCGCAAGGCCATGAGCAGGGGCTCGAGGCGCTGGGCAAGAGCGCGCGCCGCGTCGTCGGATGACAGCGACAGCCATAGAAATTTGGGATGGTAGAGATCGACCGCAGTGAGTAGCGCCACGTCGGGCACGTCGCAGCCGAGGTCGACCGCGCGGAGACCGTTCTCGCGCAGCGTGAGCCAGGTCAGCAGAGTGCCGAGCAGGTAGGGGTCCCCGCTCGGGGCCCCGCCGACGGCGGTCACGGCGGCATCGGTGGGAGGCTCCGGCATCCGCTCGGCGAGCAGCCGCAGACCGTCGAGGCAGATGCGCACGGCGCGGTGCTCACGCACGATGCCATCGGGGCCGTTCAGCCAAAGTTTGCCGATGGCGTCAAAGGCCTCGCGGATCGGCACGTCGCCCAGCGCGGAGAGGCTCTCGCCGCCGAGCCACGCATCGCCGAGCAGGGCGTGGGCGGTCGGGGCGTCGTCGGCGACCAGCGCATCCCGCAGTGCTGCGCCGAGGTTGCTCAGGCCGAGCGTACTCCGGGTGCCCGCACGGGCGCGCAGGCCGAGCATCTCGGGATGGACGAGCGTGGCGTGACGCTCACGCACGAAGCGAAGTGCTTCAGCGACGGCGATCCGGCGGTGTCCGCCGGGCGTGCGCTGTGCCACGATCAGGCCGCCGTCCACCCAACGTTTCAGAGAGGATTCGCTTGCTCCGAGGGCTCTGGCCAGATCGCGAGGGCTCAGCGTTCCGCGACCCTCGTCTCCCATGCTCTCGACAACGCGCTTCATGGCGAGCCGAGTCAAATGCCGTGGGCGCGGCCCAGCAGCTCGAGCGGATGAACCACCTCGACCGGGAGGTCGTCGCGAATCGCGCCCGAGCGGATCTGCAGCAGGCAGCCGGGGTTCGGCGCGGCGATGATGGTGGCACCCGATGCGGCGACGTGGCTGAGCTTGCGCGCCAGCAGGCGGCGCGCAAGAGCCCCCTCGGTCAGGTTGTAAGTGCCGGCGCTACCGCAACAAACTTCGCTTTCGGACAGCGGTACGAGAGTCACGCCGGGGATCGTCGACAGCAGCCGGCGGACCTCGGCGGCCACGCCCTGCGCGTGGACGAGGTGGCAGGGGTCGTGCACCGCGACACGGGCCACGACCGAATGGCGGGGGGCCGGCAGCGAGAGCTGGGCCAAGAGCGCCAGCGGATCGATCACCCGCCGGGCGAAAGACTCGGCGCTCGCGTTGTCCGGGAGATGGCGGCCTGCGTGGCGGAGGTGCGCGCTACAGCCGGCGGCCATCGGTACGATCCAGTCGGCGTGAGGGCCCGCCGTTGCCGAGAGCAGGGCGGCGAGATGATGTTCGGCCGCGCGGTCGTCGCCGAGGTGGAGCGCCAGCGCGCCGCAACAGCCCTGATGGTTGGGAACGGTCACCCGGATTCCGCCGAGCGCGAGCAGCCGGCCGGCGTACCGGGTCGTGGCCCGGAAAGCCGTGTCGCTGACGCAGCCCGTGAGGAGGATGGCACTGCCGCGCACCTCGCCCGGTGGTTCGAAGACGTCGGGCAGGCGCGGCCGCGGTCCGGGATCGAGCGCGGCGAGACGCGCCAGCGCCAGCGAGCCGGTGCGCCGCGCCAGTCGATCCACGAAACCACGGCCGGCGGCGCGGCCGACCACCGCCCAGCCCAGTTCGCGCGGTGTGCGGCTAGAGAGGAGTCGGCCGAGGGTGCGCCGAGTGAAGCGTGCGGGTGCGGGACGGGCTGCTTCGAGCAGGGGGCGCGTGGCCTCGATCAGCGCGCCGTAGGGGACGCCCGAGGGGCAGGCCGCCTCGCACGCCCGGCAGCCGAGACAGGAGTCGAGGTGATTCCGCACAGGTGCGTATGCGGAGAGGCGGCGGTCGGCGAGGGCCCGCATGAGGTGGATCCGACCGCGCGGGGACGCGGCCTCGTTGCCGGTCTCGAGATAGGTCGGGCAGGCGTCCAGACAGAGACCGCAATGCACGCAACTGCCGAGCTGAGTGTCGTCGAGCGGCGAGTTCATGGATCCCCCGGAAAACGTCCGGGTGCGAGGGTGTTGCGCGGATCGAACATGCGGCGCAACTCCTGCATCAGGGCGAGGCCACCGATCGACGCGCCCCAGATTCCGGGGTCCGGATGCAGGACATGTTTGGCTGCGGCGGTCGCCCGCTCGACGATCAAGGCACCGCCCGCGCCCTCGAGTCGCGGCCGCAGTGTGCGCACGACGCGCAGGGCTCCGGCAACATCATCGAACGCCGCGTGCGCATTGCCGGTGATGCTGGCCGCGAGTCGGGCTTGACCGTTCGCCGTCTCGTCGATGGCCACGAGGAGGGCGCCGATCTGCGTGGGCAGGGTCGAGGCCCGGAGCACGCAGGCGGTTGCCACCGTGCCGGCGCGAGCCACCGCCGCACGCAACGCGCCGCCGTCCTCGTGCAGCTCGATTTCGCCACCGGCGGGGTCGGAGCGCACGCGATGCTGCCACGCGGCGAGTGCTGCGGCGGTGGCCGCCGGATGGCCGGCGCTGCCGATCGCGAGAGCCCAGCCCGCGGGTGCGGGGTCCAGCCCCGGGCCGACGATCTCGAGCCACGCCGGCTCGCAGCAGTCGCGCAGGTCGAGCGCGAGCCGGCCTGTCTCCTCGGCACCGGTGGTATGCACGACCAGCGCGTGTTCGCTGCGGGGGCGCGGCCGCAGGCGGAAGCTGGCTTCGACCACGATGCCGAGCGTGCCGAGGGCACCCACGTGCAGTTTGGGCAGATCGTAGCCGGCGACATTCTTGACGACCTTGCCCCCGCCCGAGACCAGCCGGCCCTCGGGCGTCGCTACGCGCAGGCCGAGCAGCAGATCGCGCACCCGCCCCTGGCTCGGACGCAGCGGTCCGCAGAGGTCGGCCGCGATCAACCCGCCGATGCTCACGTCTGGCGCACCCGCGGGATCGAGTGGCAGCCACTGACCGCTTGGCGCCAGGGCGGCCTCGAGCGTGCCCAGCGTGCAACCCGGCTCGACCGTGACGCGCATATCGCCCGGCTCGTGTTCGACGATGGCATGGAGTCGCCCCATGTCAATCACCATGTCCATGGCGCGCGGCGGTGCGCCGCGATCGAGATGAGCGCCACCCCCGCGCGCGACGACCGCGAGTCCCGAGTCCGCGCCCAGAGCGAGCACGGCCGCGACCTCGGCGGCATTGCCGGGCGACACGACCCATGCGGGGCAGAGACCATCGACGCCATCGCGATCGTCACCGTGGCGCAGGTAGCCGGCGCCGACGATGGCCGTGAGGCGCTTCTCGACCTCGACGGTAACGGCCGCCATCACATGGCCGCTTGCCGGCGCGGCGTGCGCGTCTCGATGCATGATTTCGAGTCGGGCAAGACCTTGTGCGGATTGGCGCGCTGGTCGGGGTCGAAGACCCGGCGCAGGCGCAGCATGGCGTCGAGATCGTCGGGCGCGAACAAGAGCGGCATTTGCGCGATCTTCTCGACCCCGATGCCGTGCTCTCCCGAGAGACTACCGCCGAGAGCGACGCAGGCTTCGAGGATTTCGCGGCCGGCGGCCAGAACCCGCTGGACCTCGTCGTTATCGCGCTCGTCGAAGAGGATGATCGGATGGATGTTGCCGTCGCCGGCGTGGAACACGTTGCCGATGCGGAGCCGATGGCGCTCGGCCGTGCGGGTGATCCGGCGCAGGATCTCGGGCAGCTGCGTGCGCGGCACGACGCCATCCTGCGTGCAGTAGTTGCGGGCCAGCCGGCCGACGGCGCCGAAAGCGCGCTTGCGACACTTCCACAGCAGAGCGCGTTCGGCTTCGCTCGCGGCGCGGCGGACCTCGCGCGAAGCACAGCGCCGGCAGAGCGTCTCGACCAAGGCGGCCTCGTCGTCGAGCCCGGCCTCGGGCCCGTCGAGTTCGATCAGCAGGACGGCGCCGGCGTCGAGCGGCAGCCCGGCGCCAAACGCCTGCTCGACGGCTTGCAGGATGAGCGTGTCCATCATCTCGAGCGCCGCCGGCACGAGACCCGCCGCGATGATCGCCGACACGGCCGCGCTGGCGTCATCGACCCGCGCGAAGACGGCAAGCAGGGTGCGGAAGGCTTGCGGAGCACGCACCAGCCGGAGCGTGGCACGGGTAATGAGGCCGAAGGTTCCTTCGCTGCCGACCGCCGCGCCGACAAGGTCGTAGCCGGGCAGGTCCTCGGTAGCACCGCCGAGCTGCACGACCTTGCCCGAGGCGAGCACGATCTCCACTCCCAGTACGTGGTTCACCGTCACGCCATATTTGAGTGTGTGGGGACCGCCCGAATTCTCGGCGATGTTGCCGCCGATGGTGCAGGCGGCCTGGCTGGAGGGATCGGGCGCGTAGAGCAGGCCATCGTCCTTCACCGCGCGGGATACGTTGAGATTGACCACACCGGCCTGGACCTGCACGCGGCGGTTGCGCACGTCGATCGTTTCGATGGCCTTGAGCCGGCTGAGGCCGATCATAACCGGCGCGTCGAGCGGCAGGGTTCCGCCGGAGAGTCCGGTGCCGGCGCCGCGCGGCACGAAAGCGATCTGTCGGGCGGCCAGCAGGCGCACGACGCGGGCCGCTTCCTCGGGAGTGCGCGGCAGCACGACCAGCTCGGGCGTGCCGCGCTCGAGGACATAGCCGTCGCACTCGTACACCAGCAGCGCCTCGTCGCCGTCGAGCACGCCGTCGTCGCCGACGATCGCGCGGAGCGCACGGGCGAGATTCGATGCGGTCACGGGATCAGTTCGACCAGTAGATGTATTCGTCGTCGGGCGCGTCGGCGATGGACGTGTCCTTGTCGATGTTGATCGGCATGTCGGCGACCGACGGCCAGGCTGGCGGCTGCTGGGTCAAGTTGTGAGCGTCGATCTCGGCGCGGATCTCGGCGACTTTATCGGGCCGCTCCGCTGCGAGATCGTGTCGCTCGGTGGGGTCCTGGCGCAGGTTGAAGAGCCAGGCCCGTCCGGGTGGGTCGCTCAGGTTGAGCTTCCAGCCGTCGATGAGTGCGCTCTGTGCTGTGCCGCTGCGCCAGAAGAGCTTGCGGTGCGGCACGCCCGACTGCTCGCCCCGCAGGTAGGGCAGGAGATCGGTGCCGTCGATCGCCCGATCGGTGGGCAGGGTGGCGCCGGCCGCCGCCGCAGCGGTCGGCAGGACGTCGAAGTGGTGGATCGGCGCGTCGTAGCGCCGGCCCGCGGGGATGCGGGCCGGCCATTTCGCAAAGAAGGGCACGTGGATGCCGCCCTCGAAATAGGTGATTTTCCAGCCGCGGAAGGGCTTATTGACATCCGGCAGGCCGATGTAGGCCGGGCCACCGTTGTCGGAGGTGAAGATCACCAGCGTGTTGTCTTCGAGGCCGTACAAGCGGAGCGCTTCGAGGACGCGGCCGACGCCGCGGTCCAGCGCCCGCAGCATCGCGGCGTAGACCCGCTCGCGGTGCGATGTGATGTGGGAGAGGGCATCGTAGTCGGCCCGGGTGGCCTGCAGCGGCGTGTGCGGCGCCCAGTAGGCCAGATAGAGGAAAAACGGGCGATCGCGGTTGGCCTCGATCACCTTGACGGCCTCGTCGCTGTAGTAGTCGGTGAGGTAGCCACCCGGCGCAAAGGCCTCGCCGCCGTTGAACGACGCCGCGTATTTCATGGCCTTCCAGAGGAAGCGGTCGATCGGATCGAACTCCTGCTTGGCGTTGACGACGTTGGGATCGTCCTCGGGCAGGTAGAGGCCGTTCGCCAGGAGCAGGCTCTCGTCGAAGCCCTGATCGCCCGGCGCCATGCCCCGGGCGCCACCGAGATGCCATTTGCCGATGTGGACGGTGTGGTAGCCGACGTCGCGGAGCAGCTCGGCGAGCGTGATCTCCGAACCGGGCATGCCGAGCTCGTTGAAATCGCCCACCTCGGGCATCGGGTCGGGGAGGATCGGTTTGCGCGTTCGCAGCGGGTCCTCTCCCGCGAGCATGCCCACGATGCGTGGCATCAACGCTGGGGTCGGCGTGAACTCGAATCCGAAGCGCGTCGGATAGCGACCGGAGAGCAGGGCGGCGCGCGAGGGGGCGCAGGTGCCGTTGGCGGCGTAGCCGTTGGTGAACGCCACGCCCGCCGCGGCGATCGAATCGATGCTGGGCGTCGGCAGGGTGCCGCCGGCAGCTCCGCCTCCGTTCCAGGTGAGGTCATTCCAGCCGAGATCGTCGGCCATGATGAGGACGATGTTGGGTGGACGTTCGTTCGAGGCGCGTCCCCGCGGATCGGACCCGGCGTTCCATTCCACTTCGCGGTGCGGGCCGACGGGCATCCGCCGGTCCATCATGATCCCGACCGCCCACAGCGCGACGGTGCTGCGATTGATCCACAGGACAGAGCCCGCGACGGCGAGGATGAGTGCCGTGCCCAAGGCGAGACGGCGCAGGGCGCGGCGTGGCTTCGGCGATGGCGTGGTCAAGTATTGGTCCCTTGCGAGCGGGGAAGGCGAATGGAGCTTTTCCCCCGGTTGAACGGTCCGGCCGGTGTGGGCAGACCATGCCACCCTGGTGTCATCGCTGCACCCGGCGACGTTACGTTTGCGACACCACCTGCGATAGCGGGCCTCTCAATGCCGCGGAGAACATAGCGCCCCTCGGTCACGACCACGACTGAATCAATGGCACCCGGCTTGCGTCGAACCTCCGCCAGGAAGGTCGGAGCGATGGGACGTAAAATCACGATGCTGGATCTGGTGACCACGGTGGCCCGCTACGCGCGGGGAGACGACGAGATCGTCGCCACGGTTTGGCAGCTGGTCGAGAGCGGAGCCGTGCGGCTCGGGGGAAGCTTCCGCGACCGCCCGGTGACGCTCCGGCTGCCCCGTCCGTCCGTCCGGTGCGAGGGGAGGGCCGACTGATGATGACGACAGAGACGATGTTGACGCGGAGCGGGTTCGGCGACGCGCGTAAGGTCTGGGTCGAAGGCCAGCCCTTCGAAATCTGGGAAAATCCGGACGCCCCCTTCGAGGGTACGCCTGCGGAGATGAAGCTCTACGCCGCCCGGGGGCGCTGGGATCTCGTCTTCAACGCGCTCGTGCTGGGGGCAGACTCGGAGTGAGCCCAGGGCACGGGATCAGGGCGCGGGATCGGGCTCCTCGGCCAACGTGATCGTCCGATCCTCGCGCGCGCTGCGGTAGGCCAATTCGGCCAGGCGTTGCGCCGCGATGCCGTCGGCCAGGCCGGGCGAGGGCGGTTGACCGCAGCGCAGCGCCTGCACAAAAGCCAGATCCTGCGCGAGGTAGGAAGCCCCGAGGCTGCCGTGCAATGCCGCCGGGATCTCGGGATGCCGAGCTGCGAAGCGCGCCAAGGTCTCCGCTTCTGCCAGCACGATGGCCGCCTCGTCCGCCGTCTGGATCTCGATCGGCCCGGCCATGTCGTGTTCGCTGCCGATGAAGCGTCGCTCGCACACGATTTCGAGGCGACGGTTCGAGGGCCGCTGCACCATATCGTGCCAGACGTTGACGATCTGCGCGTGGAGGCCTGATTCCAGTTCGAGCTCGACCGCGGCATAGTCCTCGATACCGGGGTGGCCGGCGAGGTTGCGCACGCTCGCGCGCAGCCGGCGCACCGGCCCGAACATCCACTGCACCAGGTCAAGGTCGTGGATGCCGTGCTCGATCAGGGTGCCGCCCGCCGTGCGGGCCGGATCGGCTCGCCAGGGCGTGCCGTGGAGGCCGCGGATCGGCAGGCACTGATCGTCGCGCATCACCCAGGCCATCGGGCGGCCCGCGGCGGCGTCGCGTGCGAACTCACGCATGACGTCGTAGACCGCCGAGTAGCGCAACACGAGACCGACCTGGGCCTGCACCCCGGCCGCCGCGACGAGACGAGCTATCTCGCACGCCTCGGCGAGGTTCATGCCGAGGGGCTTCTCGCAGAAGACGTGCAGGCCACGTGCGGTGGCTGCGCGCACCAGTTCCAGGTGGGTGTGGGTCGGCGTGCAGACGAAGACCGCGTCGATCTCGGCGCGCTCGATCAGTTCGCGCGCGTCCGCGTAGCCGTGCCGGACCCCGAGGTGCTCGACGAAGAGCTGGCGCTGCGCGGCGATCGGCTCGGCGATGGTTTCGAGCGTGACTGTCCCCGGACACTTCTGGGCGATGTCGGCCAGCATCAGGCCATGCGTCGCGCCGATCACGCCACCGCCGAGGAGGCCGACGCGGAGCGGTTCCCCGGCTGGCGTGCTCAACGGATTTCGCCCCGCGCCAGTGCGTCGAGATAGAAGGCCACGACGACCAGTGCGTGCGTGATCCGGCCGCCGCGGACGAGCTCGGGTAGCCGATCCCGCGCCACCAACTCGACCGCGACCTCTTCGGTGGTGTCGAAGCAGGGTGCCTGACGGAACTCGGCTCCCCGCGCGAGGAAGGTGTGCAGCCTGTTGCCCTGGATCGCGGGATTGGGATGCACCGAGCCCAGCTCGACGATGTCGGCGCTGTCGTAGCCGGTCTCCTCGATCATCTCTCGGCGGGCTGCGGAAAGCGGCGAGGCATCCTCGGGATCGATCATGCCGCCGGGGATCTCGAGGGTGAAATCGTCGATGCCGTGGCGCCACTGCCTGATCAGGACCACCTCCCCGGCCGTGGTGATGGGCAGGATGTTGACCCAGTCGCCACTCTCGAGCACCCAAAAATCATGATTGTCGCCGGTCCGTGGCGAGCGGTTGCGATCGCGCCGCAGGTCGAAGACGCGCGTGCGGTAGACCACCTCGCTCGAATCGCGCGACCACGCCCGCAGCGCATCTCCGGCGGGGTCTGCTGCGGGTTTGCGCTGATGAGGCATCGGCGGGGGCTCTCCTCGGGTCAGCCGCGCAGCGCCCGCAGCGCCTGGCGGGCGCGACCGCGGACGCGAATCCGGGTGGTCGAGCCGACGAGCCAGACTGCGGCGAGCGTCCCGACCAAAAACGAACGCGCCAGGCGGACGGCGGCGATGCTCAGGGTGGCGATCGGCCCCGTGTCCCAGGGCGCCCAACCCAACTGACGCAGCAGCCGGGGCCCGCAGCCGAGGTTCAACGCAAACCACCCGAGGCCCTCGTCGAAGAGCACGACCGAGCGCGCGTCGAGGTGCAAGGGCACGAGCAGCAGCGCGGCTGCACGGTGTCCGGCCAGCACAGCCACGATGTCGAAGCGCGTCTCGCGCAGGTGGGCCAGCGCCGGCTCGCGCTCCTCGAGGCGAAGCGACGCCACGCTCTCGGCCAGGGCCATGGCTGCCGCTGGTGGGTCGAACGCGAGCCGGAGATCGACCCGCGCGCGGGGCGCCAACTCACGCACCCGGGCGAGCAGGTCCGCGAGGAGGTCGGGGCGATGGCCCGCCAGCACGAGGACGCGGCGTGCCGAATCCCAATGCGGTCGTCGCAACAGCGCCCCCGGGCCCATCAGCGCGCGCTCCCGTCACGCGCCCGCCGTACCTCGTCGCTACCGACGTCGCCGAGTCGACCGTGCCGCATCAGGCCGCGCTCCTATCACGCGCCTAACGCGCCCGCCGCCCGCCCGAGCTGCCGGAGCCTGGAGCGGGACAGATCATTCGTCAAAATCCGGCGGTCAAATCGCTTGCCCGCAACACCTCTGGTCGCCGCGTCACGCCCGCTGACGGGACCCGCACGTTGCCGCACCGTCGAGGACTCCGCCCACACCGCGGGTCGCAGCGGTCACGCCCCGCGGGCGGACCCGCTCCATGATTTCGGCGCCCGCCGGCCGGCAGCCGCGCCGGACCGTGGTATGGCAGGTGGCCGTGAGGATTGCTCTGGTCGTTCCGCTCTATCTGCCCGAGTTGCAGGGCGGCGCGACGCTCGTGGTCCGCCGTCTGGCGCGCGAGTTCGCTCGGCGCGGACATACCCCGTGGATCTTCTCGGGACGGGCGACGGCGACCGAGCCGCTCGGGGCCGTCGCCCGAGGTTGGATCGACGGCATCCCGACCTGGCGCGTCAATACCGGCCACGCTTTCCAGTCGTGGACCGCCGCCAACGACCGCAACGACGTGGGCCGCGAGGGGTTCGCCGAATTTTTGCGCGTGACCGCGCCGGAAGTGGTCCACCTGCATGGTCTCCAGGGCCTTGGCGTCGGGGTGATCGAGGCCGCCGGCGAGGGCGGCGTGCCGGTGGTGGCGACCCTGCACGATTGGTGGTGGCTCTGTCCCTGCCTCTTCCTCTTTTCGCCAGGCGGCTCGGCGTGTCGCGAGGCGACCGTGGGGGCGGGCTGCACGGGTCGGCCGCCCTTCGATGACGAGCGCCGCCGCAGACTGCTGCGGGCTTCACTGCCCGCCCTCGAGCGCATCTTCGTGCCAGCGGCCCACCTCGCCGAGAGCCTCGAGCGGGGTGGGCTGGTGGCGCCGGGACGGCTCGAGGTGCAGCCGAACGGCGTCGAACGGCCGGCACGTGTCCTGCCCCCCGCCGGCACCCGTGGCGGGCCGCTGCGCGTGGCCTTCCTTGGCGGGGCGGGCAATGCCTTGAAGGGCCTCGGCGTCCTGCTTGACGCACTCGAGCTCCTGCCCGCAGAGCTGTCGCTGCGGCTCGACGTCTGGGCCGCGGATCCGGCCGAGTTGGCGGGCCACCCGGCGTTGGCCGGGCGCGTGGTGGCCCATCCGGCCTTCGCGCCCGAGGATCTGGACAACGTGCTCGAGAACGCCGACGTCGTGGTGCTCGCCTCGCGCATCCGCGAGTCGTTCTCCCTGGTCGTGCGCGAAGCGCTGCTGCGCGGCCGCCCGGTGATCACCACCGATTGCGGCGGTCCGCTCGAGGTGATCACGCACGAGCGCAACGGGCTCGTAGTGGCACGCGATTCGAGCGCGGCGCTGGCTGGCGCGCTGGCTCGTCTGGCAAGCGACCCGGCGCTCGTCCGCCGCCTTGCCGCAGCCCCGGTGCCGGAGATCACGACGCCGGGCGAGCACGCCGAGGCGGCGTTGCAAGCGTACGATTCAGTGTGTGTGCGCCGGCGTGCGCCGAGCGTGCGTCGCGCGGCACCGCTGCGCCTGCTCTTTCTCTCTGGGATTGACGGTGCGTCGCTTCGCTATCGTGTCTGGACCCCGGCCCGGGCGCTGGCCGAGGCGGGAGTCGAGAGCGAAGTTCTCGCCCATTCCGACGCCCGCGCAGCGGCGGCGGCAGCGTCTTGTGACGTCCTGATCCTGCACCGGGCGCCGTTCTCGCGCGTGGTGGCCCGAGCCGTCATGGTGGCGCGCCAGCGGGGCGTGCCGGTTGTCTTCTCGGCCGACGATCTGGTTTTCGGCAGCGCCGATCTGGCCGACGCACCGGCGCTGGAGCACCTCTCGTCCGAGGTCATCGCCGGGTATCGCCGCTCGGTCGAGGCCTATGCGCGGAGTCTCGCCGCGAGCGATGCCGCGATCGGCAGCACCGAGGCGGTGGCCGAAGCGGCTCGGTCGATGGGTGTGCCCGCTTTCGTCGTGCGGAACGGGCTCGACCGCGCGCAGATCGCGCTCGCACGTATCGCCCGCGCCAAGCGCTCCGTGCCGCAGGCCGGTGCACCGCGGCGCATGGGTTTTTTCTCCGGAACCGACACGCATGACGCCGATCTGGCGCGCGTGGCACCGGCGCTGGCACGCGCCCTCGAGCGGGTGCCCAACGCCCGGCTCGTCCTCGCCGGGCCGGTGCGCCGGCCCGCTGTGCTCGACGGCCTGTCGTCACGCATTGATTGTTGGCCGGTGGTGCCCTGGTCGGAGCTGCCGGCGAGGATGGCGGGCGTCGACGTCGCACTCGCGCCGCTCGAGCTGGAGCGGCACTTCAATCTGGCCAAGAGCGAAATCAAGCTGCTCGAGGCGGCGCTGGTCGACGTGCCGACCGTCGCGAGCCCGAGCCCGCCGTTCCAGCGAGCCAGTGCGGAGGGCGCGCTGGCGTGGCTGGCTCCCGATTTGCCGGGCTGGGAGGAGGGCACGGTGCGTCTCTTGAGCGATCCGGAGCTGGCACTTCATCTCGGGCGATCGGCGCGCCATCAGGTCGTGCGCGACTACAGCCCCGAGCGCACAGCAGAGCAGAGCCTCGCTGCTATCAACTCGATTTTGAGCGCCGGCGCTCGCGCCGGCCGTGTCTCGCCCGAGCCGATGCCGGAGGAGGCCGACGAGACCGGTTCGTGCGTCGCTCTCGAGCCCGGCGGCCGCTGTTACGACCAGGCCCGTCTCGATGCCGATGCGGTCGAGCCGCTGGCCGACGGCGTCCCCATCGAGCAACGGTGGGTGTGTCGCGGCGACGGAGTGTGGCGGGTCGATCTTCGCGTCTGCACTTACTGGCGTTCGCATCGGCAGACGGTAGACGTTTCTGTGATGGATGAGGGCGGGAAGCGGCTCGGCGGACGCCGGGTTCCGGCGGCGGGCTTTGTCGACCGGGCCTTCATCTCGGTCGAATTGGAGCGCCCCCTCGAGCGTTCCGCCGGGCAGACGTTGCGGGTCCGGGCCGAACTCGAGGGCGGCGCCTCCGAGCCGCCCGGTCTGTGGACGGCCGCCGACGATACCGGAGGCCTCACCGTCGGTGGCGTGCCCCGGCCCGGGCGCGGGCTTTCGCTGCGCAGCTTTGCGGCGGCGCCCGCATGAGCGTGCTCGTGCTGAGCTGGGACCGCGTCGGCGCCCGCATGGCGGGCCCGGCCATCCGCGCGGTCGAGATCGCCCACGCGCTCGCTGCACGCGACCACGAGGTCGTGCTGGCCGCCCCCGAAGGCAGTGTCCTCTTGCCCACCGAACGGGGGCCCCGGCTGGCGACGTTCACCCGAGACCAAGGCCTCGATCGGCTGCTCGACTCAGCCGACGTGTCCATCGTGCCGGGACGGGTCGAGCTGATGGCTGCCGTGCACCGCCCGCTGGTGGTCGATCTCTACGATCCCTTCGTGCTCTCGAACCTTGATTTCTTTGGCGACAGATTCGACCGCTCCGGCGGGCGTGCCCTGCTCGCCCTGCGCTGGCTCGAACAGCACCTGCGCAACGGCGACTACTTCGTCTGTGCCAGCGAGACCCAGCGCAGCTTCTGGCTCGGGATGCTGACCGCGGCCGGGCGCGTCAATCATGCCAACTACGTCGGTGATCCGCACCTGGAGCGCCTGCTCGGCATCGTGCCCTTCGGGATCCCGGACGCGCCGCCGGTGGCGGCCGGTGAAGCCCGAGTGCGTGGCGTGGTGCCGGGGGTCGGACGTGACGATCAGGTCGTTGCCTGGGCGGGGGGCCTGTGGAACTGGGTCGATCCGCTGACCCTGGTGCGCGCGATGGCCGAGATCCGGCGGCGGCGCTCGGACGTGACGGCTCTGATCCTGGGCACGCGCCATCCCAATCCCGAGATCGGCGAGATGGAAGTCGCCCGCGCGGCGCGCGCGCTCGCCGTCGAGCTGGGCGTCGAGGGGAGAGGCGTCTCGTTCGTCGAGTGGGTTCCCTACGACGAGCGAGGCGCGTGGTTGCTGGAATGCGCCGTCGGCGTGAGTCTGCACCGGCCCGGCGTCGAGTCCGAATTCGCCTTTCGCACCCGCTTGCTCGACTACGTCTGGGCCGGGTTGCCGATGGTCCTGACCGGTGGCGACGAGCTTGCGGATCGGTTCGGGCGTGCGGGACTGGCCGAGATCGTCGCGCCTGGCGATCCGGCCGCACTCGCGGCTGCGATCGAACGTACGCTCGATGAGACCGGTGGTCCGGCCCGGCGCGCTGCGGCGTTTGCCGCGATGCGTGCCTCACTTGCGTGGTCCCGCGCGGTCGAACCGCTCGACGCTTTCTGTCGCGAACCGCGTCGGGCCCCCGATCGGGAACGCAACGCCTGGGTCGCGCCACCGCGCCATCGCGGCGACCTGCCGCCGCGCGAGGCGGCCCTCATGGTCGAGTCGTTCTGGACAGACGCGCGGGCGCTCTCCTCGCCCCTTCGCGCAGAATATACTTTGTGCGCGACCTTCCGCGCGGCGCGCGATGGCCTCTGTCAGATCGAGGTCCTGCCCCAGGTCGAGGGGGAGATCTTCGGCCTTCTCGAGCTCGAGTTGTCGAGCGAGGAGAACAGCGTCGTTGCACGCGTGGCCGTTCCGGGGGCGGAAGTGGCGCGCCGCGGCTGGCAAGTCTTTCGATTTCGTCCCGAGGAGCACAGCCGCGACCGGCGCTACTCGCTGGCGCTGCGCTGGCGCCCCGACCCGGACCTGCCGTGGTGGGAGAACGGCAAGATTTCGCTCTGGCTGAGCCCGCCACCCGAGGGGGCCGAGTGCGAGGGGGACGGCGTTGCGTTCATGGCGCGCTACCTCATCGCCGGCATCGCCGCGGCGTTGCCGGTGCAGACCGAGGACTGGGTACTGCTGCACGGCTCGGCATTGCGCACCGATGGCCCGGCGCCGATCGAACTGGGGCGCGCAGCGGCGGCCCTGCCCACCCCGGAATCACTCGAAGTGGGACGGCTGCGCGCCGCGCTGGCCGAGACGCAGGCACGTCTGCGCGCGCTGGAGGAACGCACCGCGCTGCTCGATCCGCAGGAGTTGCGCGCCACGGTCGTCGAAATCGCGAGCCCGGCCGGCGAGGAAGCCGGACGCCGGGCCGCGCGCGAGGGCCCGCTCGGCGTGTTGCGGGCCGATCTCCGCTGGCGGCTGCGCGGCACACTCGGGCGGGTGCGGGCCCTGCTCCAGCGCACGGTGGGGCGTGCGCTCCTGCTCGGGCTCGTGCTGGCGCAGGTTCCGCTCGTTTTTCTGGTGGCGACTGCGTTGGCTCTGTTCGAGATCGTGGCCTGGCCCCGGCGCCGGCGCGCGCTTGCTGCGGCGGAGCCGGAACGATCGGCACGCGCCGACGACCCGGTGTCGGTGGTGATCCCTACCTGGAATGGCCGCGAGCTTCTCGAACGCGGCTTGCCGCCGCTGCTGCGCGCTCTCGAACTTCACGGCCATCCTGCTGACGAGATCGTCGTTGTCGACAACGGCAGTGACGATGGCACGGTCGAGTGGCTCGAGGCCGCGTGCGCGCGTCATGCCGCGCTGCGCTTTGTTGCACTGCCGGTCAACGATGGTTTTGCCGGTGCGACCAACCGCGGCGCGCGCGAGGCCCGTAACCCGATTCTGGTCCTGCTCAACAACGATATGGTCGTCGAGGAGGATTTTTTGCCACTGCTGGTCGAGCCTTTCGCCAGCGAACCGCGACTCTTCGGGGTCTCGGCGCAGATCGACTTCATCGACAAGAACAAGCCACGCTGGGAAACGGGCAAGGTTCACGCCCGGCTCGAACGCGGGCGGGTGCGGCTCTTTCATCTCGACCGTTTCGATGAAGATCGATTCCATCCCGTTTTCTTTGCCGGCGGCGGTGCCTCGGCCTACGATCGCGAACGTTTCCTCCTGCTCGGTGGCTTCGACGAGGCGGTGTTCTCGCCCGTCTATATCGAGGATGTCGACCTCGGCTACCGTGCCTGGCGGCGCGGCTGGCCTTCGGTGATGGCGCCACGCAGCCGCGTGCACCACGAGCATCGCGGCACGACGCGACGGCTCTGGAGCGAAGGCACGATCCACTCGTTCTTCGTCAAGAATCTGGCCGCCCTGCTGTGGAAGAACGTGACCGCTCCGCGCCTGCTCGCGCGTCATGTCGCGGGGCTGGTCGTGCTGCCGGTGCTGGTGAGGCGAGAGAAGGGTCTGCGTGCGGCGATCGCGACCCAGGTCGGCCTGCTGCGCCAGCTTCCGGCCACACTGCATGCCCGCTGGTGGGAGGCCGCGATCCGGCCTGCACTCGGCGACGGCGAGGTCTTCACGCTCTCGCGCTGGCGGCACGTCTACCAGCGGTATTTCCATCCGGGCGAACGCGACCCGAGTGGACGCCCGCAGGTGCTGGTCGTTGCGCCCTATTCGCCTGCCCCCCCGGTCCACGGTGGGGCCACCCGGATGTTGGCGCTCTTGCGGGAGATGGGCCGGCGTTGCGACGTCACGTTGATTTCGTTCCACGACACGCCGGCCGAGATCGAGCCCGCGAGTCTGGCGCAACTTCGTGAAGTTTGTCGCGACGTGGTCCTCCTGCCGCGTCAGAGCTGGACCGCCGGCGGCCCGCTCGCGCCGCATTCGACGGCGGGTTTCTTCTCGCCGGCACTCGACGCCGAGATCGAGGCCTGGCTCGGCCGCCGTCCCTTCGAGGTGGTGCAGGTCGAGTACACGCATATGGCGCATTGCCTGCCGGCGGCGGCGCCGGGCCTGGTGCGCGTTCTGGTGGAACATGACATCGCGACGACGGTGGCGGCGCGGGCCCGAGCCGCCGAACCATCGCGGCTGCGGCGGCTGCGGCTACGGGTCGAGGAGATGCGCGCGCTCCGTCACGAAGTGCGCGCGGTCGAGCGGGCCGACGTCGTGCTGACAATGAGCGAGGTCGATCGCCAGACCCTGGCGCAGTGGATCGATCCGCGCTCGATCCATGTCGTGCCGAATGGCGTGTCGTGTGAAGAGTTCACTCCGGCCGTCGCCTCGCTGGCACAGGTCGGGGACGCCCCGTCGCTCCTCTTCGTCGGCTTCTTCCGCCATCCGCCGAACGTCGAGGCCGTGCACCATCTGGTGCGCGACATCCTGCCGCGGGTCCGCGAGCGGGTTCCGGGTGTGCGTCTGCGAATCGTCGGCGCTTATCCTCCGTCGTCGGTGCTGGCGCTGGCCACGGGCGATCCCTTGATCGAGGTCACGGGCCGCGTGGCGCAAGTGGCGCCCTTCTACCGCAGTGCGACGGTGTTCGTGGCGCCCATCCTCAAGGGTTCCGGTACGCGCCTCAAGATTCTCGAAGCCATGGCGAGCGGCTGTCCGGTCGTGTCCACGACGCTCGGCGCGGAGGGGTTGGTGGCGGGAGCGGAGGAGATCATGGTGGCGGACGGGCCGTCGGCCTTCGCCGATGCGGTGGCCCTGCTTCTCCTCGACCCCGCGCGGCGCGCGGCGCAGGCCGCCGCGGCGCGCCGACTCGCCTGTGAAAATTACGATTGGCCCGCCGTTGCCGAGACGCTCTTCCGGGCATGGGGTTGGCCTAGATCGGGCCCGGCCGAAATCCCGAGCCGCCGCGTCGCCGCGCGCGCCGGCTGACGCGCATAAACCGCCACTGACGCCGGGGCCCTGGGTGCGCCGGCGCGCACGCCCCGGGGGACGGCGCGATCCCGCCACGACAGCGAGCGGATCGGTGGGGGCACGGGCCAGGGCGAGCAGCGGCGGCCCAGCAGCTATCGCAACCTCAGTCTGCGGAGCAGATCCCCCATGTGCTCGTGCGATCACTCGTGAGGCTCGTGTCACACGACGCAGTGTCGGCCTTGGCGGGAGGCCGAACCGAGACGACGTCGGCGCAGGGAGATGTGCCGGCGCAGATGGTGCCGTTGCCGCGTACGCTGGAGTTGCCCCTGAGTCTCACTCGGCCCCCCTCCGCGCTCGCGCCATCCCCTCCATTTCCGTCAACGATTGAATCACGAAGGTTGATTTCCCCATGGGCTCGTATTCCCCAGTCACCGTTATCTTCCACGCGACTGTTTTTGAGCCACACGCTGCCCCTCAGACCGTATGCAGCAACACCGGTGCCATTCCCCGTAACCTGGCTGTCGAGTACGCCGACGTTCGACATCGAGGAGGAGATTCCCACGTGTCCGTTGTCGACGATGGTCGATCCCGACACCTTCACTTGCCAAGCGCCGGATACGCCAGCGAACCCGTTCCGGGCGATGGTCGAGTCTCTGACGCGAGCGTATTCAGTGCGGAGGCCACTTCGTTTATTGTCGACAATCGTGGAGCCACTCAGCCAAAGGCCGCCACCGCTGTTCCACCCCACTATTCCGTCGAACCAGCTATTCGCGACTGTAACCTCTGAGACTACGGCAGTTCCGAGATAGAAAATCCCGTTCTCGAATCCGGAGATGGTTCCGGGCCCGTCGATGAGGCAGTTTGGCTCGCACAGGACGCCGGTGATGCCATCGCCGTTCAAATCGAAGATATCCGGATCAGTGGTCACGATTGAGAAGCCTCGCAAATCGAGGCGAGAGTTGCGCAGTGTGACGGCCGCGCCGAACATTTCGAACGGATGACCTGTGCAATCGAGATTTCCCGACAGGTACGCGTTGTCGGTCACGACAGTCGTTCCACAGCTCGTAACCTCGACCGCACCCTCGGTTCGCTCAGGCCACGAAGCGGAGCAGAGCAGGACGGCAGTGAGAATCGCCAACCAAGGCCGATGAGTTCGCATGGCGGCTGACCTCACGGCAAGACGTAGGGGAGGACGGGGTCCGGGCACTTGGCGGAATCTCTGCAGAGATTCCCCGAGTAGGACTCGCCTCCGTCCGTGGCGAACTCGAGACAATCCGCGGTAACCGTTGAACTCATGGGGCCGACGATGTTCCTCGTGAACCGAAGGAGGCCGCCGCCGGGGGAGACGAAGCCCCTGCAATGGTCCTTCACCTAATTCCGCTCCACCTGGGGGCCAGTTCCGGAGGTGACGCTGCTGCGCGCCGACACAGCCGTCCCGCCGAGGCCGGTGGAATCGGTTGCCGGCCGAAAGAAATTGTTCACGATGCGCGACAGCGCTGTGACCAGGTTGACCTTGATGCAGTCCGTACAGTCGAGAAAAATACTATCGTCAATCCTCTTTACGTTCTGGCCAGAAACTCCGGTCGTCGCGCCTGAGATGAGGACCTTCGTGACCCGTTCCGGATTCTCGATTGCGGTGACGAAGGAGCCAACAATTTCGCCATCCATCACGGCGCTGCCGGTGGCCGTCGCGACCACGGCCGCCACGCACGGCGCATTCTCGGGAGGGCACAAGATGGTATGGCCAGCAAGGTCAAGGTTCACCCCGTTCGCCAGCGTGTAGCATGGCTTATCCTTCCCTGCGACCCAGTTCTCGTGGAGAGTTGTACTACTTGTGGCGATCTGGCCGCCGCTGCAGTCGTACCAGTCTTCCGATGTGGCCCTGGCTGGCGTGGCAACCAGCGTGACCATCGCGGCGACAATGGCAACCAGTCCGAGTACCCCTGTTGGAACCCTGCGAATCTTTCTCATGTGCTTGTTCACCCGGCAATCTTGTTCGGCGACTGGCCCCTGCAGGCCGTGCCATGTCCCAATGTGACGGTTCCTTGGCGATGTCTCAGTCCTTGAGAATCAAGCTTGTGATGAGCCCACGGCCTGGCCTCGAGTGTCAAGAGAAATGGGATGAATAAATCTTGTGTATATCGTACTATAAAATTAGGCCCCCCCCGGGGGGATCTTGGCACCACTCTTCGGGTCAGTTGGACTTTGGAAGGGTTGCTCGCAGTATCGAGACCCAAATTTGCCACGTTGTCGCACTGGGGGCTCTTATGCAGAGGTGCGCTGCCCCGGCCCGCTCCCTGAGCTGGCGGCTGGGTGGGCCGAGGCCAAACCTTGGATCCCGACACGGGTCGACTCGTCGGCGGTCCCTCCGCCCCGACTCGTCCCCGTAATCATCGCAACCGCTCCAGCGCTGCGATTCCTTCACGGACGATGAGGCGCGGAGCCCGCAGGTGACCGCCGGCCCCGGGTGGGCCGGCGTGAGCACCGGCGATGTTCCGGCGCCGCGCGGCCTCGCCTGGATTCGGCGTGCTGCTAAGCAGGGCATCGCATGGCGCGGGCGCTGCTCTACATTCGGGACGGCTGCGAGTACTGCGCGCGCTTGCGCGCCAGGTTGACGACGGAGGGCTGGGAAGTGTCCGAGATCAACGTGAGTCGCGAGCCGCGCGTGACCACCGAACTCCTCAAGCTGACGGGGGGCCGGAGGATCGTGCCCGTGCTCGTGCGGGGAGGGCAGGTCGAGGTGGCGCCCGACGGCGGGAGCAAATTCTGATGGGAGAGTCCTGGCACCTGGCGCGCGATGGTGAGCTGGTGGGGATCTTCCCCGCAGCCGAGATCGTCGAGGGTTTGAGCGGCGGCCGCTTCCTGCCCGAGGATCTGGTGTGGCAGCCGGGCCGCGAAGATTGGCGTCCGGTCGCGTCGGTGGCGGAGTTGGTACGACCTGCTCTTGCCGCGGCCCGCGCCGTCGTCGACGACGGTCCGGCCTGGGAGTGGCGCTCGCGACTCGGGTGGGGACCGGCCCTTCTCCAGACCGCGCTCGCGGTCCTCGAGAGTCCCGGTCAGACCTTCGCGAGAATGCGTCGGGCTGGGCCCCTGCGCAGTCCGATTCTCTTCCTGCTGTTGCTCGGCTGGCCGACCGCGGTTCTGTCGAGTCTATTTTTGGAGCGGGTCGATTTCACGCTGCTGCGCGAGAGCGGTCTTCTCCCGGCCGAGGCGGTCGCCCTCTTCGCGGGAGAGTCGATGCTGCTGGTCGTGGGCTTGCTGGTCACCCCGGCCGTGCTCGTTCTCGGCCAGTTCGCTGGCGCCTCGGTGATCCATCTCTCGCTCTGGCTCGTGGGTGCGGCACGGCAGCCGTGGCGCACGACCTTTCGGGTCTCCTGCTACGTCGCGGGCGCGACCGCTCCCCTGCAACTCGTGCCCGGCGTCGGCTGGCTTCTGGCGTGGGTGTGGTCGGCCGCCGCGACCGTGATCGGCCTCTCGCGCGCACACGGCGTTGGTACCGGCCCTGTCCTGCTCGGCCTCTCGGTGCCGCCGCTGGTCATCCTGACCGTGATCGTCTCGTTCGTGCTGGGTCGATTCGTGTTCTGACGGAAACCTCTGCCGCCGCGCTCATGCGCCGGGGCCAAGCACGAGAGTCGGGACGCCGAGCGTGCCGGCACGCACGGTGAAGACGCTCGTTCCGGCGCGGCGGCCGGTGCGCATCGGTGAGACGTCAAATCCTGTATCTGTGAGGCGGGCGTGCGCCGCAGCGACGTCGTTGGTCTTCCACGACAGGCCGTAGAGCAGATCGCGTGCCTCTTCTCCTTCAGCGGGCGTGGCGTCGAGCGGAGCTGCGATTTCGACCGTCACTCCGCCCAGACGGAAAAAGACCAGGCGGGTGCCAAAGGCCTCGAAGCGGCGGTCGAGTGCGAGTCTGACGCCGAGCCGCGAGCCCCACAGAGCGACGCTTTGGTCAGGGTCCTGCGAGCGCACGACGATGTGGTCGATGCCGACCAGCGTCGAGGGCTCGGGATGTTCTGCCCCTGCGACGGGCAGAGCTTCGGCTGGACTTTTGTGCTCGATACCGAGGAGGAAGACGCCCCGCGTGTCGCGGCGCGGGAGCATGAAGTTTCGCCACGTCCGGTGCGCGCCGGTTCGGATGTCGCGGCCAGCGCCATCGGCGGGACGGGTCGGGGCGAGGCCTTGCGCGCGCAGCCACGCGGCCGCAGCGTCGGCGTCGGCCGTGCCCAGCGCGAGCCCGAAGAGGCCCTCGCCGTGCCGTGCGAGATGGGCCGCCAGCGCCTCCCCGAGCGGTCCTCCGCCGCTTGCGGTCGGCGCGGGCGCAAGGAGTTCGAGGTAGGTCCGATCGACCCGGTAGAGCACGTTGGCCGTACCGGCGCCGGGATGGCCGCCGTGCCACGAGGCGCGTCGACCGAGGAGTCGCGAGGTCGTCGCTTCCGCCGCGTCGAGGTCGTGGACCGCGATGATCACGTGATCGAGCCGCGCGAAGGGGGATTCTCGCTCCACCATGCCCCGGAGCTACCAGTGGCGGGAGCGGCACGGAACCACGGCGAAGGGCTGTGGACGCAGGACAAAGGGCCTTGGACACGGCTCGTTGCACCGGGCTCTGAGTCGGCTCGTGGCTCGGCCCGATGGGGTGCCGCAAGGGGGTGTCGCCGCGATCACGCCGCGCGGCGGCGGGCGCCACGGCGACTCGGTTCGCGCGGCGTGGCGGTTGGCGCCGCGAGCCACCCCGGCAGATGCCGCGCTTCCGTCCGGTGCGCGAGTTGGCGGGAGCGGCGCAGCGCGCCGGCCGTGATCGGGTCGCCGGGGTCGAGTGGAATGAAGGGCCGCAGATGGTCGGCCCAAGCGAACTCCGCGAAGGGATGTGGCGACTTGTCGTAGCCGCCCGCTTTGCGCAGGGCCCAGGCCAGCGAGCGATGGGGATCGTCCGGGCAGTCGATCAGGCGCGTGGGGAGGGCGTCCGGGCCGGCGGTCTCGCCCCCGCGCAGTTGCAGGTGAAGCCAACCGCGCTGGGACATCTCGAGCAGCGGGTGTCGCGTGCCGCGCAGGTCCGCCACGGTCTCCACCCGCACCGGGTCGATCCAGCCGCTCGAGGCGAGCGCCAGCACGAAGTGGTGGCCATCGAGCAGGCGGGCGCGGCCGTCCGAGGTTCGGACGACCGGCAGTATTTTGCGCTCGACGAGGGCGGCCCGTTCGAGCCAGGGCCGTGTACGCAGGCGGGCGGCGCGCAGCTCGACCTCCCACCAGCCGACGCAGATCTGCGTCGGGCCGAGCGCCCCGATCTCCTCCCGCTCCACCACCTGCCTCCCGACGGCATCGTGCCGTCGCGCCCCGGCCTCTATAGCCCGATTCCTGCGCCAAGGTGAAGCTCGAGTAGCGGGAATGTGACGGGAGGTGTCGGTCACCGCGACGCGGTCTTTTCCCCAGCGCCGAGGTGAAGCATCGGGCGGGGAAGGCGACTGCGGGACCGGGGCAACGACGGCGCTCTGCCCAGCGAGGTTCCTCACCCTTCGTTCTTCCGGCACCCCGCGCGACCGGCTACAAGGGCCCGAGGGTCGCCCATGGCGATGGAGTACACCACCCGCGACAAGCGGATCTATCTGCGCCTCGGTGATCGGGTGACCCACATCGAGCACGAGGAGTGGGGTGAGGGCGCGGTGGTCGAGGAGCGGACCTCGATCGTCCCGGGGGGCACCTGTCTCGTGCGGCTGCTTTTCGAGGACGGCCGCCAGCGGACGTTCAACAACGATCTCGATCACGAGCAATGCGCCTATTTCTTTGGTTTGCGGCGGGTTTCGTCGTGCGCCTTCGAGTTGTTTGGTGGCACGAGGCCGCCGCAGGGACGGCGGCTCGGGCGCCAGCGCTCCGCCGCAGGCGAGTAAATCTCACGACCGGGAGGAGGATGCGTGGAACTGTCGGATCTGAACCACGACGAGCGGCTGGCGCTCGTGGCCCTGATCGAATTCATCGGCGAGTCACAGGCTGAAACCACCGAGGAGGACGCGGAGATCTCGCGCGCAGTGGCGATTCTCGGCGCGAGTGCCTGGATGCGGCTCGCCGACGAGGTCGATCGGCGCTTCCACGACACCGAGGGACTCAAGGGCTTTCTGGGATCCATCGGGCGCTCCGAGGCGCGCGCGCTGATCTTCGAGGCCGTGCTCGAGGCCGGCCTCGCCGACGGCCGTGCGCTGCGACAGCCCGACATGCTCGACTGGCTGCGCGTGGCGTGGCAGGTCGAGCTGGAAGTACCGGTCGACAGCGCGTCCTGAACGGCCCGGGAGAACCGACGAGACTGACCGGGGACACGGCCGACGGGGAAGCGTCTCGCTGTGATTTCAGCGACCCGGGGCCGCCAGAGTTCGGCGCTTGGCCCCGTTCGAGCGAGCTTCAGCCCCCTTTCCGGGGCCGAATGGGCGGCGGCATCGCGGCCTGCCCCGGCCGCAGCCAGGCGATTCAGGGTTCCGCTGAAGAGGTGGCCTTGATACGCCGTCCAACGGCCGCGGGCGAACGCCCAGGGCAGCGTTGGCGTTGCCGTGAAGGGGGGACCAAACATAAAATCGATCAGAACATTCGCCTCGCGGTTGCTCGTTGCCGCGGCGGTTCTCGTTCCGGCGGCAACGCTCGTTGCCACGCCGGCTGCGGCGCACACCTGTGCGAGTGCCTGCAGTCAGATCGGCCGCGCCTGCATCCACGTCGCGCAGGCGCAGGCGAAGGTGGACCGTGTCACCTGCATCGAAGAGGGCGAAGTCTGTGCTGCGGCCTGTCAGGCCGACGCGGCCGCCTGCCCGGGCCGCTGCGACAGTGAGGCCGCGACCTGCGTTGCGGGATGTGCGGCCGATCCGGTCTGCGCGGACGGCTGTGCCGCAACGGCGACTCAGTGCCACACGGCCTGCACGAATTGCGAGAGTGATTGCGCCGCCGAGAGCTCGGCGTGCGACACGGCCGCGCGGGCTGCGGCGAGCGCTTTGCGCGGGAGCTGCTCGACGGCGAAGACGGATTGTGGCGCGGTCTGTGTCGATCCGATCGACACGGGTTGCGTCAATGGCTGCAAGTCCGACGCGCACGGTTGCACCGGTGATGCCGGCCGTGTCGAGCGGGTCTGCAAGAAGACCTGCGATGGTGGCACCGACCAGCGGATCTGCATGCGGACGTGCCGCAAGGCCAAGGACGAGGCCCTGCGGTCCTGCTCTGACGCCGAGGCGCTCTGCATCGGGGTTTGTGCCGGCTTCACGCCCTGATCCCTCCCGCGACGGGGCACGCGCGTTGAAGGCGTGCGGGGTGGCTGGTAGGCGCGGCCGAGATGGAGTATCGCGCCACTCTGAATCTGCCGCGCACCGGTTTCCCGATGCGCGCCGACGCGGCCCGGCGCGAACCCGCACGGCTCGAGCAGTGGAACGAGGCGGGGCTCTACCGCGCCATGCTCGAGCGGCGCAGCACAGCCCCGGTCTTTCTCCTCCACGACGGGCCGCCCTACGCCAACGGCGAGATGCACCTCGGCCACGCGATGAATCGCGTGCTCAAGGATATCGTCGTCAAGTATAAGACCCTCGCCGGCTTCCGAACACCCTTCGTGCCGGGCTGGGACTGTCACGGTCTGCCGATCGAGCTGCAGGTCGAGAAGGAAATCGGCCGGGTCGCCAAGAAGGCGATGTCACCCGTCGAGGTTCGCCGACGCTGCGCCGATTACGCGCGGAAGTTCGTCGAGATCCAGCGCACGGCGATCCTGCGGCTCGGCGTGGTGGGCGAGTGGGAACATCCCTACCTGACGCTCGATCCGGCCTACGAGGCCCAGGAGATCCGCGAGCTGGCGCGGATGGCCGATGGGGGCGCGCTCTACCGCCGCCGCCGGCCGGTCTACTGGTGCGCATCGTGCGAGACCGCGCTGGCCGAG
>SXLG01000064.1 GCA_005777805.1 Pseudomonadota bacterium | reverse complement strand
TCGGCGATGTTGAGCTTCGCCATGATCTTGATGCGCGAGACGATGGCCGCCTGCAACCGTCGCTGCGGTGTCTCGACGTCGTGCAGGACGCCGTCGATGCGGTAGCGCACCTTGAGTTCGTTCTCGAAGGGCTCGATGTGGATATCCGACGCCCGCGATTCGACGGCACGGCCGATAAGGACATTGACAAAGCGGATGACCGGTGCCTCGCTGGCGAGATCGCGCAGATGATCGACGTCTTCCTCGTCATCACTAAGATACTCGACGAATCCCTCGGTATCGCCGCCCGACGCGGCCGCCGCGTCGCCGAAGAGGGTGTCCAGCGCCTCGGTGATGTCCTTCTCGCGCGCCAGCAGCGGCTCGACGCGGCAGCCGGTGGCGACGGCGAGTCCCTGCACCACGTCGACATCGCCCGGATCGGCCATCGCCGCGCGCAGGACGCCGTCGGTCATGGAAACCGGCAGGACACGCGCGTGACGGAGAAAGCGCGAGTTGATCCCCGGGATCTCGGGCGCCTCGCGGGGCAGATCGCCGCGCGCGATCATCGGCACGCCGAGGTACTCGCTCAGCACCGGCAGGAATTCCTCCTCGGAGACGAAACCCAGGTCGAGCAGCAGGCGTTCGAGACGCTCGCCCCGCTCCTGCTGCAGGCGGCGCACCTTGCGCAGATCCTCGGGACTGACGCGCCCCCGACCGATCAGCAGATCCTCGAGACTCCGGCCGGACGCCATGCCCATGCCCTCGGGCTATCACGGCCATGCGAGGCCGGCCACAGTGCGAGCGGCGGCCACCGGCGCAGCGCCCAGCACCGCTCCCGACGCCGGCCCTCGTCCCGAGGCCGACCACGACAGAGCGGACGCGCGCCCGATTCCAACTTGGCTCGCACCGAGGCCGGTCACCGCAGACCAGCTGCCGTCATCGCGGGACTCACGCCAACGCCAGGCCCGCCCTCAAGCGTACTCATCGAGTCGCCCCTCGATCCGCTTGAAGACGCTGCCCGCTGCGACGAGCAGTAGCGGCAGCGTCGCGGCCAGCGCCACCAGCGCGGTCGTCGGCGGCCAGGGCGTGCCGAGGACGAGCGCGCGAAAGGTTCCGATCACCGCCGTCATCGGGTTGGCCTCGATCAGCGCTCGCACCGGCTCGGGGATCATCTCGACACCATAGAGCACGGGCGAGACGAAGAACCCGACCGTCAGCGCCGCCGACGTGAAATGAGCGGTATCGCGAATCGCGAGATGGAAGGGTGCCAACAACAATCCGAGACCCGCCGTGAGAGCGAAGAGAACGATCGCGGCAACTGGCAAGAGGAGCCAGCCAAGGTGCGGCGTGAGCAAACCTGACGCCGAGAACACGGCGAGAAAAAGCACGAATCCAGCCATCTGCAGAGCGAAGGCCGCCAGCGTCGAAGCCACGACACAGACGTCGCCCGGGATCGGCAAGCGCCGCAACAGACCGGCCTGATCGACCAGCGCACTCATGCCGCGCTGCACGCCATCGTTGAACGACCACCACGGCCACAGCCCACAGAACAGGCCCGCCACGAGGCCGCGCCGGCCGAGTGGATGGACGCTCGGGTAGAGCATTCCGAAGACGACCGAGTAAGCGATGAGCTGGATCACCGGATTGAGCAGCGACCAGGCGAGACCGAGCCGGGCGCCAGCGAAGCGCGCGCGGATGTCGCGGCGGACCAGCTCGAGGACGAGCCGGCGGTGTGCGACCAGTCGTCGAGCGAGCGCCATGGCCAGCGCATGGCCCACGGTTCCCGGCGGGTCAAGGCCGGCGCTCAGAGCCACTGGTGCTGCAGATGCATCGAGCCGAGCTCGCGCCGGTCGCCCGTGACGACGATCGTCTGCTCGGCCAACACGACCGCGCCGGGGCGCGCGTCGGCCGCAAGCCGCACCACAAAGGTACCGGGCAAGAGCCGTGGCGTGGCCACTTCGAATCGGCCGGCGCGACACACGACGATCCCGGCGACGCGGCTGCCATCGGCGCGCTCGATGGCGAGGTGTGCCGACTCGTTCGTACCGAGTCCCGCGACCTCGACCCACCAGGAGCTGCCGAACGGGATGTCGCCCGCGGCAGAAGTCTGGGGAAGCGCGTCGGTGCCGGTGCCGGCGCGCAACTCGATGCCCGCTCGCGGGCGAAGCCGCGTCCCGGCAAGTGTCCCGCTGGTGTCGGTCTCGAGTGCATGCCGGTAGGCTGCGGTCACGTCGCGGCTTCCGCCGGCGCGCTTGACACGACCTGCTTCGAGCCACACCGCCTGCGCGCACAGTTTCTCCACCAGGTAGAGATTGTGCGCCGCGAGCAGCAGTGTCCCGCCGCCGGCGAGGAACTCCTCCACGTGCAGCGAACATTTCCGCTGAAAGGACTCATCCCCCACGGCCAGGATCTCGTCGACGACGAGGACCTCCGGGTCGGCCGAGACCGCCAATGCGTAGGCGAGACGCAGCCGCATGCCGGCGGAGTAGCTCCGCACCGGCCAGGTGAGTCGCGCACCGAGTTCCGAGAACGCCTCGACGAAGGCAAGCGCCGCGTCGGCCGGCTGGCCCGCGATCCCGCGCAAGCGGAGGCTCGCGCGGACGTTGGCCTCGCCACTCCACTCGTCGATGAGCCCGCTCCCGAGTTCCAGCAGAGCCGCCACCCGCCCCGCAGTCACCACCTCGCCCGTGCTCGGCCTGGCGAGGCCGGCGACGAGCCGCAGCAACGTACTCTTGCCGGCCCCGTTCCGGCCCACGACCCCGAAGCCGCTCCCGCGTGGCACTTCGATCGACACATCGTCGAGCGCCACCGGATCGTCGGGCAGCGTCCCCCACCACAGGGATCGCAGACGGTGGCGGCCGGGGTAGCGCTTGCCGAGTTGACGCGTGAGGATCGCTTCAGACGGCATCGGCCGGCCTGCCCGCCCGCACCCAGGCGATGAGATCGTCGAGGGTCGTCGCCCACGGAATCTCCGGCTGCCAGGCGAGTCCCACCCGGGCTTTCTCGCCGGATCCCCAGTACGCCGGCACCTCGGCCGGTCGCCAGCGGGCCGGCGCGACGCGGATCTCGGGCGCGATCCCGACGCGCGCGCAAAGTTCGCCGAGAATCTCACGGATCGAGCGGGCCCGTCCGGAGCACAGGTTGTAGGCTTGACCGGCCTTGCCCCGTTCGAGAGCGGCCACGTAACCGCGGACGATGTCGCGCACATCCGAGAAGTCGCGCTGCACTTCGACGTTGCCGACCTCGATCACCGCGGGCCGCCGCCCAGCGGCGATCTCGACCACCTGCGAGGCAAAGTCGGGGCAGACGAAATCGGCGCGCTGGCCCGGTCCGGTGTGATTGAAGGGCCGCACCCGAACCACATCGAGTCCCCGACTCGCAGCCACCGCCCGGACCGCGAGGTCCGCCGCCGCCTTGCTCGCGGCGTAGACCGTGGCGGGGCGGAAGCGCAGATCTTCGCGCACCGGATTGTCCTCGGGCAGCAGCGCGCCGTACATCTCACTCGAACCGACCCAGACGACGCGCTCGGCCCGACCGGCACGCGCGACTTCGGTCAGGAGGTTGACGGCGCCGAGCACATGCACGGCGAAGGCACTCGCCGGATCGGCGACCGCGGCCGGCGGCGAAGCCATCCCCGCGAGCAACAACACGGCATCGGCGCGGGCGGCGGCAAGGGCCTCGGCCACAGAGTCCGTGACGGTGACGTCACAACGGAGTTCCTCCCCCGCACCGGTGGGTTCTGCACCGTGCGGCGTCCGGCCGGCGCGCACCACCTCGTGCCCGCGCGCCGCAAGGGCGCGTCCGACGTGGCGACCTGCAAAGCCCGAGGCTCCGACGACCAGAACGCGCACTGTCGCTCAGGAGGCTCCGCTACGACGGAGCTGCTGCAAATCGCTGTCCACCATCATCCGAACCAGCTCGGGGAAGCTGACCTCGGGGCTCCAGCCGAGGCGCTGGCGGGCGTACGAGGGGTCGCCCAGCAGCGTGTCGACCTCTGCGGGACGCATCAACGCCGGGTCCTGCACGACGTACTCTCGCCAGTCGAGACCGGCATGCTCGAAGGCCAACTCGACCAGTTCACGCACGGTGTGCTGCTCCCCCGTGGCCACGACATAATCGTCGGGCTCCTTCTGTTGCAGCATGAGCCACATGGCCCGGACGTAGTCCCCGGCGAAGCCCCAATCACGGCGTGCGTCGAGATTCCCCAGTCGAAGCTCGCTGGCGAGACCCAGCTTGATGCGCGCCACGGCGTGCGTGACCTTGCGGGTGACGAACTCCTTCCCACGCCGGGGCGACTCGTGGTTGAACAGAATCCCCGAGCAGGCGTAGAGGTCGTAGCTCTCCCTGTAGTTGACCGTGATGCAGTGGCCGTAAACCTTGGCCACACCGTAGGGGCTGCGCGGGTGGAAGGGCGTGGACTCGCGCTGCGGGACCTCGCGTACCTTGCCGAACATCTCGCTGGACGAAGCCTGATAGAACCGGATGGTCGGATCGGCGAGGCGGATCGCCTCGAGCACGCGCACCACACCGACCGCGTCGAACTCGGCCGTGAGCACCGGCTGCGTCCATGACGTCGGCACGAACGACATCGCGGCGAGGTTGTAGACCTCGCTCGGGCGCGTGCGCCCGACAATCTCGATCAGCGAGTACTGATCGAGGAGATCGGCCTGTTCGAGCTCGATGCGGTCACGGATATGTTCGATGCGCGAGAAGTTCTCCGTGCTCGAACGTCGCACGACGCCGACTACGCGGTAGTCCTTCTCGAGCAGGAAGTCCGCGAGGTAAGAACCGTCCTGCCCGGTGATCCCGGTGATGAGGGCCGTCGGTCGCGCCATCGTCGATCTCAGCCGCGCGCCGACGGGATCCGGCCGTAGCGATCCTCGAGCCGGACCACGTCGTCGAGTTCCGGCGTCGAGGCCTCGAGGATGTCGCACGTGGTGACGGCGATCATGCGGTGGCGCAGCCCCGGGACGATGTGGAAGTGATCGCCCTTGTGCATTTCCCGCACTTCGAGCGGGTCGTCGCCGGCCGGGCCGAATTCGAAGCGGAGGACACCGTCGAGCAGATAGATCGTCTCGTCCTTGCGTTCGTGGTACTGCAGCGAGAGCGCCTGGCCCGCCTCGACATGCAGGATCTTGCCGACGTAGCGCTCGGTCTCGGCCCAGATCAGCTCGTGCCCCCAAGGCTTCGCGACGTGACGCGCCATGACGGGTCTTGGTACGCGCCTCGGAGGCGTTGGGCAAGCCGCTCGCGCGGTTCAGCGGAAGAGCGTGCTCGGATCCGGGGCACCGGCGTCGGGCGGCGGGAAGAAGCCCGGCCCCGTCCCAAAAGGCTGCTGGCCGAAGCTCCCGAGGCCGACCAGCGAGAACTGCACGCGCAACTCGAGTTCATCGGGGTTGACCTGGTCGACCAGCGCCAGGTCGACGACCCAGCAGTCGCAGCCCGAGATGAGACGGATGCCGATCCAGTTCTCGAGAAACTTCGACACCTGGAGATCGAGGCGCCCGAGCCAGGACAGGGCGACGTGGTCGGTCACCCGGAAAGTGGTCGCGAGGTTGAGGTTGTTGACCTCACCGCCGGAGGTGAACTGGTAGTAGGCCGAAGCACTGTTCACCGGCCTAAGCCCGGGAAGAAAGACGTCGGAGTCACCGACAACAGGACGCGGATCGGTGAGCTGAAAGCCCACCTCCGCGAAGGCCAGCCCGGGGTCATCGACCGTCACCACCGTACGGCCCTGCGCGCCGAGCCAGCCGGTCGGCGTGACGCGGAGGCCCAAGTCAACGCCCGAAACCTGGGCCGTGTTGCCCTGCAGATCGAGGACGATGGGCGGCCCGAGCGAGGTCGTCTGCTGGATCCAACCACGGGCCAGTTCGCGGATCTCGCCCGCCGCCACTCCCGGCACACCCGCGGCTGCGGCCACCGCGCCCACAGTCGCATCGGTCTCCATCGGCAGCGCCGGCGGCGCGCCGAACTTGCCGAGGAGCCGCGACGCGACACCGTAAGTCACCATATTACGGTGATTGATGCGGTCGAGCCAATCCCACAACGGCTGGTCGTTCTGATCCACCTCGGGGACGAAGGCATAGCGCAGAAAAGGCTCGATAGTATGCTTGAGGCGGCGCAGCCCCATGGCGTCGATGTGGAAGATCCGCGAGACCTCGGTGGCGGCGCTGCCGTTCACGAGCAGCGTCTCGCGGTGCTGGAAGCCAGGCACCTCGCGGGTCGGCAGCGTGCCGTCGGGATTCTGCGGGAAGACCGGGACGTCCTTGCGGACCAGGCCGTAGAGCGTCTCGCTGAGGGTCATCCCGACACTGCCATACGCCCAGGGCCCGGTTCGCCAGGGCACGCTCACCTCTGGCGCGAGATAGACCCGGCCGCCCGACGAGAGCGGCGCCCGGTAGTAGTAGACGCCGTCGCCCGTGAAGCCGAGCCGCACGCGGTCCAGAACGAGTGAGCGCAAGCTCAAGCGACCATGAGGCAGGGGCTGCGGCACGCGGCTCTGCTTCTGGATGAGATCCTGGAACCACTTCGCCTCCAGCGTGGCGGTGCCGCCGGGAACCTGATGCAGCAGACCGATCTGCGAGGTCGTGTAGCGCAGCGTCGTGAGGTCGAGCATCGGCCCCGGCTGCCAGGTCAGCGTGTTCATGTCGCGCAGGAAGAGGTTGTCGCTGACGAGGAAAGGCCGCGCCCAGAAGCGGGTGCCATCCGGCAGTGTCTGGTCGTGCCGGCCGATCACGCTGCCGCGATTCTCGGGCACGGTCGGATTCGCGAGTTCACCGGGGTCGACGACCTCGTCAGACCGGTCTCCACCAATGCTCTCGTTGAAATAGGTGAACTCGAAGGCACCGCCCTCGGTCGGTGAGAGCAAGTAGCGATATTCGGCGAGCGTGCCGATCCGCGCCTCCGTCTCGACATCCAGCGAAACCGTCAGGTCACGACTCTTGTCGATCGCCCAGAAGAAGGGCTGCACCATCTGGAAGCCACGCGAGCTCGAGATGCCGAAGGTCGGGAACAGGACGCCGGTCTCCCGATCGCCTTCGACGGGGAAACGCGCCCACGGCAGCCAGAGCACCGGCGTCCCCTTGATGCGGAAAACGAGATCGCGAGCCTCGCCCCACGCGTCAAGTTCGAGGTCGAGGAGAGCGCTGTCGAAGCTCCAGTCCGGCGGGCCGTCCTCGCACAGGCAGGTCGTCAGGCTGCCATCCCAGATGCGGTAGCGCGGGCCCGCGCCCTTCTCGAGACGACGCCCGGTGAGACGAAAACGGCTCTCGGGAAGAAAGAGCCGGACGGAGTCGAGGTAGCCGGCCTCGTCGTCGACATCGGCCCACATGCGATCGCCGGCCAGGCGGGCACGCGGATCCTCGATGACGACCAGGCCCGCGGCCTTGCCACTCCGGCCGGCACCTTCGAGATCGATGCGATCCGCTCCGAGCAGCGTGGCGCCGCGCGTGACGACCACATTCCCTTCCGCCACGACCCGCTCGGCCTCCCGGTCATAATGAACCCGATCGGCGTCGACGGCGACGGCGAGATCGCCAGACTCGGCGCGAACCCGCACCGCCATGGTCAGGCATAATATGGCCGCAGCGGCCGCGACACAGGGGCGGCCGATCCTCACGGCGCGTCCCCGGGCAGGCGCAGGTCGTCGAGCCGCTCCACTCCTTGTCGCTCGGCGAGCCAGGCATAGGCATCGCCAACGAGGTACAGCGAACCCGCCACGAGGATCGGAGCGCCGTCCCGCGTGTCGCCAGCGAGCGTGTCGAGCGCCGCCGCAGCCGAGAGGAAGGTGCGGCTCGGCCGCAGGGAAGCGGCCACGCGTTCGAGGTCCGCAAGCGGCACGCCGCGTCGTCCTCCCGTCGGAGCCACAGCGATCGTCGAGGCGAAGGGCGCGAGCTTGCGGAAGACGTCAGGCCATGGTTTGTCCGCTACTGCGGAGAGCAGGAGCCGCCACGTTCCGGCAGCCCTCTCCGTGAGCAATTCGGCAAGCGCTGCGGCGCCCTCCCGGTTGTGTGCGCCGTCGCAGATGATGGTCGGCTGCTCGCTGATCGTCTCGAAGCGCCCCGGCCAGCGCACCGTGCGGAAGCCCTCGACCACGGCGGTGGCGGGCAGGTCGAGGCCCGTCTCCCGCAAGACGCCGAGAATCGCGAACGCCGTCGCTGCATTCTCGCGCATATGGCGACCGGCAAGGCGCGTCGGGGGTACACCTTCGTCGGCAGAAGCCTCGACGACGGTCGCGCCAATCTCCCGGGCGCGAGCCCCGAGCGCCGCACGCGCCTCGGCCAAGAGGCCCGGGCCGAGAACAACCGGTCGCCCCGTTCGCATCACTCCGGCCTTCTCGCCCGCGATCGCCGCCTGTGTCGAGCCGAGATATGCCTCGTGGTCGAAACCGATCGAGGTAATCGCCGCAACCACCGGGTCGGCCACGTTGGTCGCATCGAGCCGACCGCCAAGGCCGACCTCGAGCACTGCGATGTCGACCGACGCCGCGGCAAAGATCGCGAAGGCAGCCAGCGTCGTCACCTCGAAGAACGTGAGTCCGAGCCCTTCCACGTCGAGATCGGCCCGCAATTGCGCGAGTCGATCAAGTAATACTTTGCGTGGCACGGCCCGACCGTCGATCCGGATCCTCTCGGTCAGATCGATGAGGTGGGGCGAGGTGTAGAGTCCGACCTTCAAGCCCGAATGCCCGAGCGCCGCCGCGGTCAGCGCCGAGGTCGATCCCTTGCCGTTGGTGCCTGCGATCAGCACGCTGGGGCAGCTCTTCTCGGGATGTCCGAGACGCCCGAGCGCTACCCGCATACGTTCGAGCGCGAGATCCCAGCCACGCCGGGCCTCGAGCGCGAAGAGCCAGTCGGTCATCGCCCGCCAAACGACCGGCGACGCTTCAGCCCGGTGTTCCACCGGCGGTCGCACGTCGTGTGGCATCCTTCATCTCCCGGGCGAGAGCCAACACCGTGGGCACCGCGGCGCGAACGGTGCCGGCATCCTCGATGAGCGCCGAAAAGCGGCTGCCGACAATCACGGCGTCCGAGATCCCGGCGACACGCGCGACCTCGCCGGCCGAGGAAATGCCGAACCCGATCCCGACCGGAACCTCGGTCTGCACGCGGATGTGGCCGACCAAATCGGCGATCGCGCCGGGATCGACCTTCTTCTGACCCGTCACCCCGGCCACGGAGACGAAGTACACGAATCCACCTGCCGAACGGAGCACGCGCCCGATGCGCTCGGGCGTACTCGTCGGCGCCAGCAGGAAGATCATCGGGAGCCCCTCGCGAGCGAGCGGCAGGCGGATCTCGTCCGCTTCGTCGGGGGGTACGTCCACGCACAGCAACGCATCCGCACCCGCCGCCCGCATCGCTTTGGCCAGAGGCTCCACCCCGAAGTGAAAGAAGGGATTCGCATAGCCGAAGAGCACGATCGGAATCTCGGTATGACGGCGCAAGCGGCCGACCAGATCGAGCACCAGTGGCAGCGTCGTGCCGGCGGCAAGCGCGCGCTCGGCGGCCCGTTGCAGCACCGGGCCATCGGCCATTGGATCCGAGAAAGGTACGCCGATCTCGAGAATGTCGGCACCGGCCTCGACCATGCCGAGGGCAAGCTCCAGGGTAGCCTCGATCCCGCCGTCACCTGCCATCAGGAAGGGCACGAAGGCCGCCTCATTCCGCGCCTTCAGGGCACGGAAGCAACGCGCCAGGCGCGACCGGCCGGTCTCGCTCATGAGGGCTCTCCGTTCCCGACACTGCTGCGCCGCGAGATCGTCTCCATGTCCTTGTCGCCCCGGCCCGAGACATTGACGATCAGGATCGCGTCGGCGGACAGCGTCGGTGCCAACCGGATCGCGTGTGCGACGGCATGCGAGGTCTCGAGCGCGGCGATGATCCCCTCGCTGCGCGCCAGACGCTCGAGCGCCGCCATCGCCTCGTCGTCGGTCGCCGTGACGTACTCTGCCAGCCCCGCCTGGCGAAGCCAGGCATGCTCCGGGCCAACGCCGGGGTAGTCCAGACCGGCGGAGATCGAGTGCGCCTCGCTCACCTGACCCGAATCGGTCTGCAAGAGGAACGAACGTGCGCCGTGCAGGATGCCCGGCTTGCCCGCGGTCAGAGTCGCCGCGTGCCGGCCGGTCGCAAGACCGAAACCCGCGGCTTCGACACCAATCATGCGCACGCCGGCGTCGCCGAGGAAGGGATGAAAGAGCCCGATGGCATTCGAACCGCCGCCCACGCACGCGATCAAGGCGTCGGGCAGGCGGCCTGTAGCAGCTAGGATCTGACGGCGGGCTTCGCGTCCGATCACGCACTGCAGATCGCGGACCAACATCGGGTAGGGATGCGGCCCGGCCGCCGACCCGATCATGTAGAAAGTATCCTCTACGTGGGTGATCCAGTCCCGCAGCGCCTCGTTC
>SXLG01000063.1 GCA_005777805.1 Pseudomonadota bacterium | reverse complement strand
GTCGCACTCGTCTGGATCGACGATGTCGGCCACCGCTGGGCCGCACCGGATCCCGAAGAGGTGGTCGCCGCCACGCTCGCGCACGATGCCCTCGTGCCGGGCCGGTGGCGCTTCGCGTGGTACGACACGCGGACGGGTGCGCGGCTGGGCCAGGGCGATCGGTGGGTGGCGCAAGACGGCCAAATCACGCTGGCCGTGCCGCCCTTCCGCAGGGACGTGGCGCTCCGACTCGACCGCCGCACCCGCTGAAGCGAGGCCTGGCCCTTGCCCGAGGCGGGGCCCGACCCGCATACTGCGACGCGGTGGCGCCAGCGCGCCGCGACTTCGCGATGATCTGCCTCATTCGCCCCCCAGCCGTCGATTCGATTCGTTTCGCGACGACGTCGATCACACTGCCGCTGGGGCTGGCGTACATTGCGGCAGCCCTCGAAGGGGCGGGCCACGCGGTCACGGTGATCGATGCCGTCGGGCAGGCGCCGCAGCTGCGGAGTCGCTACTTGAAGGGCTACCTGATCGGCCTGCGCTACGCCGAGATCGTGCGGCGCATTCCGCGCGAGGCGAGTGCGGTCGGGCTCTCGGTCACCTTCACGCACGAGTGGCCCTCGGCGGTGGCGTTGATCGAGGCGATCAAGCAGGCGCGGCCCGAGCTGCCGGTGATCCTCGGCGGCGAGCACGTCACGTCGATGCCCGAATTCTGCCTCATGACCTCGGCGGCGGATCTGCTCGTTCTCGGCGAGGGCGAGCAGCAGATCGTCGAGCTGGTCGGGGCGCTCGCGAGCGGGGGCGAGATCGACGGCATCACCGGCATCGCCTTCCGCGTGGGCGGCGAGATCGTCGTCAATCCACGCCGCCCGCGCAACGAGGCGGTCGACGACCTGCCGCTTCCGGCCTGGCACCATTTCGAGATCGAGACCTACCATCGGCACGGGTTGATCGGCTGCGAGGACACCCCGCTGCTGACGATCCCGATCCTCGCCACGCGCGGCTGCCCCTACCAGTGCACCTACTGCTCGGCGCCCAATATGTGGTCGCCGCGCTGGATCGCGCGCGATCCGGTCAAGGTTGCCGACGAAATCGAGGGCTGGGTGCGACGCTACGGCGCACGCAATTTCCCGTTCCAGGACTTGACCGCAATCGTGCGCAAGGACTGGATCGTCGCCTTCTGCAACGAGCTGATCCGCCGCGATCTGGGCATCACGTGGCGCCTGCCCTCGGGCACCCGGGCCGAAGCGATCGACGACGAGGTGGCCCACCTGCTGCGCCGCTCGGGCATGGTCAGCATGGCGTATGCCCCCGAGTCGGGCTCGGACGAGACACGGCGGCTCATCAAGAAAAAGATGCACGGCGAGCGCCTGCTCGAGAGCGTCCGCTCGGCCGCCGCGGCCGACCTCTACGTGATGGCGTTCACGGTCATCGGCTTCCCGCACGACACGGAGCGCACGCTGGCGGAGTCGCTGCCCTTCCTCGAGCAGCTCGCCGTGAATGGCGTGAGCGACATGAGTGTGAGTTTCTACATGGCGCTGCCGGGCACGCAGCTCTTTCATTCGCTCTGGGACGCGGGCCGGCTGCGCCTCGACCGTGCGTATTTCGGTCATATCCTCGAGAGCTTGTCCTTTGTGCCGCGCCGGAGTTGGGTCGAGGGCCTCTCGCGGGCTGATCTGGCGCGCTGGAAGCTGCGCTCGTATCGCGCCTTTTACGGCGCCCGGCGAGCAGCGGCGGGTGAGACGGGCGGGCTCGGCCGGGAGATCCTGCGCCAGGTACGCCAGATCGCCCGCGGCGAGGATCGCTCGCGCATGCAGACCGCGCTGCGCAACGGGCTGCGCACGATGTGGCAGACGGCACGGGCGCAGCTCGCCCCCGGCTGGGTGTCGCGCCAGCGCGAGCGGCGCTTCTTCGACGGCTGGCACGGGATCTACGCGCGCATCCGTGACGAGAAGCTGCGCTCGGGAGTCGCGGCGCCGGCACCGGCGGATACGCGCGAGCTGCACCGCACCAACGTCGTGACGCTGCTCGAGGGAGAGCACCGCCACGCACGGCGACTGCGGTTCGAGCCGGCGCCGGCTCCTCTGTCCTGAGGCCGCTCGTCGCGCCTCCTGCGCGGCGATTCTCTGGCGGACTCTGGGGGGATGCCGGCGTCGCTCCTGCGCGGCGAGTCCTGCGCGGCTTTCCACGGGAACCCAGCCCATCCGCCGGCCCGGGCCGGCCGAATACGCGGGCCATTCCGGCCGTCGAAGGGGTGCGGGGGATCCGAATGATGGGGGAATCGAGCGCTCTGCTCCGGGCGGAATCGCCAGAGGCGAGGCCGCCGGTGACCAAGGCATCTCTGCATGGCCTGCGCCCGATCCCGGGCCGAGCTGTGCGGCACATGGTGGATGTCGAGCCGTGGGGCGACACGGAATCGTTGCAGACGATCGTTCGCACCCTCGAGGAGCGGGCACCGATCGGCGTCGGTCTCGTCGACCGGGATCTGTGCATCCGCCGCGTCAATGCATGTCTCGCCACCATCGGTGGGCGCTCGGTCGAGGAGCATCTGGGCCGGCATGTGAGTGAGATCCTGCCGGGCCTGGCCCACCTCGTCGTGCCGCAACTGGAGAGGGTTCTGGCAACCGGCGAGCCGTCTCTCGGCGGCGAGATCGTCGGGCGGATCGACGAGCGCGACGCAGCCGATCGCTGCTGGCGCGCCGAGTTTCATCCACTGGCACGCGCCGGGGGGTCGCCCTGGGGCGTGCTGGCCATCGTTTCCGAGATCACCGCCGAGATCAGAGTCGAGCAGGCCGAGCGTTGTGCGCGCTCGGCAAGGGAGGCGGACCTCTCCAAGGATGAGTTCGTCGCGATGCTGGGCCACGAGATCCGGACGCCACTCCAGATTTTCGCGCTCGGTGTCGAGTGTCTCGCAACGACCACGCTCGACGCCGAACAACAGGAACTTGTCGCCACGCTACAGCGCTCGGCCGACGCCCTGAGCGGGCTTGTGCGAGACGCGGTCGATCTGAAGCAGATCGCCCGCGGCGAACTCAGTACTGTCGAGGCGGAGCTCGATCTGCCTCGCTTCGCCGCCGAGATCGAAGCCTTGTTCGCGCCGCAGGCTCGCGCGCGCGGCCTGACTTTCGGCGTGGCGCTACTCTCGCCATCTGCGCGTATGGCCGGGCTGCGCGTCGATGGCGAGCGCCTGCGGCAGGTTCTCGTCAATCTGATCGGCAACGCCCTCAAGTTCACGGAGGAGGGTTCGATCCGAGTGAGCTTCGCTCTCGACGAACCCCGTTCCCGAGCGGGCGAGCCACGGCCGGATCCGCGCCTCTGCGTGGAGGTCGCTGACAGCGGCTGCGGGCTCGCGCCAGAACAGCTTGCCGCGGTGCTCACCGGCATGGGCCCGGCGCGCGGCCATCATCCACGCAGCGGCAGCGGTCTCGGGCTGCGCATTTCACGGCGGATCGTCGAGGCTTTGGCCGGACGCCTCGAGGCCCGGAGCGAACCCGGCAGTGGCACCCGCTTCCGAGTCGTGCTCCCGCTGCGGCGCGGAGAGAGCGAGGACGCTCTGGCCTGAGGGATCAGCACGGCGCGACTGGTCTGACCAACGCAACGGGCTGGCCCGAGGCATCAGCGCGGCGCAGGCGTGCCCCGGCGGCGCGATGCAACACCGCTCGGTCGGCTGCTAGGGAACCCGGCGGTGGCGAACTTCGGCCCGATGCGCGACCGTTTCCTGCACTTGCTGCGGGATAACCTGCAGCTCTTCGGAGTGCGCGGCCGCTTTCTCGACTACGGAGCGGGTCTCGCGACCACCTCGCGCTTCCTGCTCGACCACTGTGCGATGAGTTCGGGCCTGGCCTACGATCCGGCCTTCGCCGAAGAGGAGGCCCGGCACGCCGCGAGTGGGGCTCTCGGCCCGGGGCTCAGCCTCTCCGACCAACTCGCCACGCTCGATGAGCCGGCGGATCTCGCCATCCTCTTCGACGTGATCGAGCACGTGCCGGATCCGGCGCAGGTACTGCACGAGATCCACGGCTGCGTTCGTCACGATGGCTGGCTCGCCCTGACAGTGCCCTACAACGCGCACGAATGGGGCGACGACGACGAGTTCTACGGACATCTGCGACGCATGAGCCGCCAGGGCATCGTGACGCTGCTCGAACGCAACGGCTGGAACGTCATCCGGGTGCTTGACCCGACGTTCCCGACCTTCTGGTTGGCGCGGCGGTCGTATCTCCTGCTGCGACGTCTGCGCGGCACTTCGTTTGGGCTCGAGCCCGAGATCGCCGGCAGCGACCTCGAGCGATCCCTGCGCTCGCCCCGGCACGTCGCGTGGAACCCCGCTGGGCTCTTCCCGCGCTTGCTCGCGGCGGACCTCGTTCCCTGGGATCTGGTGCGCCGCTTTGATCTTTACTTCGAGTCGGTGTTCCGGGGCTTCGAACTCTTCGTGGTCTGTCAGAAGCGCGACGGCGGCGAGCCGGCCTGCGAGGTCTGCGCTCTCGGCGTCTGCTCCTTCCACCGCTTCTTCGATCGCTACTCGCTCCAGAAATGCGGTTACTGTGGATCCGAGCGCGTCCTGCCGGAACATGCCACGGCGCAGCATCCGAGCGCGGAGGAGAAGACCTATCCGCGCTCGATGGAAGGGCTGGTCACGGCACTGCGCCGCCGTCGCGCCCGCCACGTCACGGCCTGCCGCCCGCCGGAAAACTCACTCCTTGACGTGGCGAGTGGCAGCGGCGCCATGCTGAAGGTCCTGCAGGAGCAAGGCTGGCGCGTCACCGGCACGGCCTCGAGCGAAGCCCTGGCGGCGCGCGTGCGTGCCGACGCGGCATGTGTCGTGGTCGGCGAGATGGCGGAGCTGCCTGGCGATGCGGCCTACGGTGTCGTCACGCTCTTCAACGTGATCGAGCACGTCGCCGATCTGCGCCGCGCGCTCGAGCAACTCGATCGGCTCGTCCTGCCGGGGGGGACCCTCATCCTCGAGTACCCCAACGGCAACTCGTTGCTCAAGAAAATGCTTGGTTGGCGCTGGTTCGGCTACGACCCACCTCATCATCGGCTTCAGATCAACCCGATCGTGCTCGCTGACAGCCTCGGCCTCAGGAACTTCCGTCTGGTGCGCGAGACGCACTTCTCTCTCGAGTATTCGTTCCTCTGCTTTGCGCAGTCGCTTGCAAATCTGCTCATGCCCTTTCAGCGCGATTCGTTCTACCGCTGGCTCTGTGGGCGCGCCGGGGGCCGTTTGGGGGGTCTCTGGGCGGTGCTGAGTGTCGTGCTCTTTGCGCTGGCGGTACCGCTCTTCCTCGCGTTTCAGCCGCTGGCGAGCGTTCTGCGACGGGGCTGTGTCGTCCGGCAGGTCTTCAAGAAGACAGATTTCGGCGCGCCACGGACGAAGAATCGCGCGTCGCCGCCGGAGCGGTAATCGGGCTCTCTGGGGAAGGCCGCTGCGCGCGGCGAATCTGCCCGCGTCGACCTAGGCGCCGAGGCCGAAGATCAGGTTGACCAGTAGCCCCAGCACGAAGAGGCCGCCGGCGAGCTTGTTGTGGTGGAAGGCCAGCGCGACGTACCACAGCGGCCAGATGCGAAAGCCCGGCGGCGGCTCGGCGGGCTTCGGCTCGCTGTACGTGCGCAGCACCTCGACCAGACGGGGCAGCGCGAACCCAACCAGAAGCACGCCCGCGCCCAGGGCGCCGGTCGCGACCAGTAGCGCCGTGATGAGGTAGAAGCCGACCATCAGGCCCTGCGTGAGCCGGATCGCAGCCGATCGCCCGAGGATCACCGGCAGCGTGCGGATGCCCTTCTGCGAATCCTGTTCGAGCTTGTCGATATGCTTGCCCATGAGCACGGTCGTCACCGTGATCGCGTAGGGCAGGGAGGCGATCCATACCCAGCCCGGCATGGTGCCGGCTGTCACGTAGAAAGTCCCGCCGATCATGAGCGGGCCCCAGACGACGAAGACTCCCGGTTCGCCGAGGCCGCGGTGCTTCAGTTGGAGCGGTGGAGCCACGTAGAACACCGAAATAAAGAGGCCGGCCAGCGCGAAGGCGACCACCCCCCCGCCGCGCGCCTGGGTGAGGTCGATCAGGATCAACAGGTCGATCAGGTTGGCGACGGCAATTGCCGTGATGAGCCCGCGCTTCGAGATCAGACCCGAGAGGAGCGGGTGCGGGGCGTAGAGTGCGCGCGTGTAGTTCTCGGTGTCGACGCCGCCTGTGGTGTCGAAGAGGTCGTTGATCATGTTGTTGGCGGCGTGCGCGACGATCAGTCCGAGCAACGCTGCCCCGAAGAGGCCCCAGCGCGGGTCCGGTGCCGCCGCCGCCGCGAGCAGACCGCCGATCAGGGCGGAGGTGGCGGTCATCGAGAACACACATGCGCGGGTGATCAGAAGCCAGCGCGCCACCAGGTCGATGGGGCGGCCTGGCGCGATGTTGCCCTGCTGGAGAATCTGTCCCCAGGTCCGCAGCCGTTCGCCCAGGTCCGCGTTCGTCCGGCCCGAATCCCTTGCCACGCTGGAGTCCTCTGCCATGGCGGCTCTCTATCAGACGCCCACGCGAGGTCACACGGCCCGGGTCTCATTCGAGGACGGCGGAGGAATGGTCACCGGTCAAGGGCGGGGCATCGCCGAGACAGATGCCCAGTCCGCGCGCGGTGCGGATCAGGTTGTCGCCCAGATCGACGCTGCGGTAGCGACTGATGGCGTCGCGGATCGGAATGCCGACGATGTCGGTGGCGCGCAGCGCTACCATCTGGCCGAAGCGCCCGTCGGCCACGAGGTCGACTGCGGCGACGCCGAAGCGGCTGGCGAGCAGTCGATCCATCGGGGCTGGAATGCCTCCGCGTTGCAGATGGCCAAGCACGCAAACTCGCGTTTCGAGACCGCTCGCGGCTTCGATCGCCTCGCCGACGAAGCGGCCGATCCCGCCCAGAATGGGTTCGGGATGGCCGGGCCGGCTCGCCTGGGCCGTCACGGTGCCACCGCCGCGCGGGAAGGCGCCTTCGGCCACGACCACAATGGCGAAGTGCGAACCGCGCCGCTGGCGCAGCTCGATGTGCTCGACGATGCGGGCGATGTCGAACGGAACCTCCGGGATCAGGATCGTGTCCGCACCGCCTGCGATGCCGGCCGAGAGCGCGATCCATCCGGCGTTTCGGCCCATGACCTCGAGGATCATGACGCGGTCGTGGCTCTCGCCGGTGCTGTGTAGCTTGTCGATCGCGTCGGTCGCTGTACCGACTGCGGTCTGGAAGCCAAAGGTCATTTCTGTCGCATCGAGATCGTTGTCGATGGTCTTGGGAACGCCCACGATCTGGAGCCCCTTCTCGAAGAGCTTCTGCGCGATCCGTTGCGAGCCGTCGCCGCCGACGCTGACCACCGCATCGAAGCCGCTGCGCGCCAGTCGCCGGATCAGCTCATCGGAGCGGTCGACGATCTCGATCCCACCCGACGGGCTGCGCTGCGGAAACTCGAAGGGGCCGCCGCTGCTGCTGCTGCCCAGCACGGTCCCGCCCCGCGTCAAGAGCCCGCGCACCGACACGAGATCCAGCGGCAGCACGCGCATCGGGTCGTCGAGCACGCCGTTGAACGCCTCGAGGCTGCCCACCACCTTCCAGCCGTGGCTGAGTATCGAATGCTTGACAACGGCCCGGATGACGGCGTTGAGCCCCGGGGCGTCGCCGCCGCCCGTGACCAGCAGGATCTTGCGAATGGGCGCCACCCAGCGAATCTAACCCGTTTGGCGATCTGCGGAAAACGCCGGCGCCGTAGCCCGGCCGGGACCCGCGCGTGCCTTCAGAATCCTTCGCTATGCGCCACCAGGGCCATCCCCAGGGCCCGCAACAGAACGGCTGCGTCTCGTAACTTCAGAATCCTTCGATGTGCGCCACCAGGGCCCAGATCTGCTCGCGGGAGAGCGTGTCGCCGAAGGCGGGCATGGCGGTCCCGCGGCCCGCGGCGATCACCTGGTAGATGCCGGCGCGCATGGCATCGCCGCCGAAGAGAAAGCCCATCGTCGGGCCCATGCCGCCCCAGGCCCGCGGGCGCGGCCCGCTTGCCGCCGCGGGGGGCGTGCCGGCGCTGCCGTGACAGGAGGCGCAGGCCTGGTCCCACAGGGCGCGGCCCTCGGCGGCGGTGACGGCATCGAGCATGCCGGCGGGTGGTGCGCTCTTGGTCGAGCCATCGGGCAGGGCCGCATCCCGCTCGCGTGCGGCCTGTGGGGTGATGGCGAGCGTGGCCGCGCGCCACTCGAACCAGGCGTCGCCGGGGTGCGGCTCGGGCGCGGGAGCCTCGGCTGCCGACGGCACTCGACCCGCGCAGCCGGCGCAGAGGGCGACGACGATCGCGCAGAGGAGGACGCCGTGGCGGCTTCGGGTTCCGGTTCGAGTTCGCATGAGCATCCGTCGAGCATGACGCACGAGCACCGTCACGGCCAGCGGCGCCGCGTGACCGCGCCGTCTTCGCACGGGGCGGAATCGGCCCGGGCGGTGCGGTGGGCGTGGCCTTCGTCAGTCGAGCAAAGGACCGCATCGCGTTGGATGGCACCACGGCCCCGTCCGGGCGGTGCGTTGGGCGTGGCCTTCGTGAGTCGAGCTGAGCGCATCGCGTGGATGGCCCCCACGGTCGGGCCCGACACGGTGGGGATGGCCGCTGGAGTCGGGTAGCGGCCGGGCGTTTTCACCGCACCGCCGTCTCGGCTAGCACCGTGGCCCGGCCCGTCGGCACGCGGGCTGGCGCCGGCGCGTTGGCCGGTCGATCGCCGGAGATCGCGCCCGGCGGAGGGGGGAGATCGCGGTGTCGACCACAACAAAAAGCGGGATCACGGCAGCGACACGGGTGATCGGGATTCTCGGCCACCCGGTGCAGCACTCGCGTTCGCCGGCGATGCACAACGCCGCGTTTGCCGCGCTCGGCCTCGACTACGTCTACGTCGCGTTGCCGGCGCGCCCCGCGGAGATCGGTGCCGCCGTGCGCGGGGTGCGTGCGCTCGGCCTCGCCGGCGCCAACGTCACGATTCCGTTCAAGGAGGCCGTGCTCTCGCGCTGTGATCAGCTCGGCGCGGCGGCGCGGGCCTGCCGTGCCGTCAATACTCTCGCCGTGCGCGGCGACGCTCTCTTCGGCGACAATACCGACGTCGCCGGGCTCGCGCGCGACTGGGACGAGGCCGGGCTACCTCGCCGCGTGGGCCGGATCGTGATCCTTGGCGCGGGCGGCGCGGCCCGCGCCGCGGCTTACGCGGCCGCCGGACGTGCCCGCCGCGTCGTGGTCGCCGCACGGCGACCGGAGCGGGCCCGGGTGCTGGTGCGTTCTCTCCAGTCCGAGGTGCGCGCCGAACTGCTCGCGGTCGATCTCGCCCACCTCGCCCCGGGAGCACGCGCCGAAGGGCTGCTCGGCGCCGCTGCGGTGGTCGTCAACGCCACAGCCGCGGGGATGCGGGGCGATCCATTTCCTGAGCTTGCCGCCGCCCTGACGGCGCCCGACTGCCTGTTCCACGATCTCGTCTATACGCGCGCGACGACGCCCTTCATGGCGCTGGCGACCGCCGCCCGGCGGCGCTCGCGCAACGGACTCGGCATGTTGCTGCATCAAGGGGCGGCCGCCTTCGAGATCTGGACCGGCCGACCGGCGCCGGTCGAGGTCATGCGCCGCGCTCTCGTCCGCGCCGGACGTGGGTCGTGAAGGCGGCGTCATGCGGCGATTCTGCCGAGTGCTCCTGCCGTCGACCATGAGCGCCGCCCTACCCCGAGTCGGACGACCTCGCCCGGCGGGCTGGTTGGCTCCAGCGCGGCAGCCGGCCGTGAGCGCTGCTGAAAGTTGTGGGCCGTTGATCCTGCGGGCAACGAGGATCGGTCCGCTGCGGCAGCCGGCCATGAGCGCTGCCGAAAGTTGTGGGTCGTCGATCCCGTGGGCCACGAGGCCCGGTCTGCTGCGGCAGCCGGCCGTGCGCGCTGCTTTGGTGCCTCGGTGAGTGAGTCTCTAGACGACGTTCTGCTCGGGCTCGACGGCCGCTCCTACGGGGAGTACCGGCGCATCGGGCGGCGGCCCTGGGCGCTCGAACAGGGCACACTCACGCTCGAGCACGTCCAGGCCGATCCTTTCGCCGCGCCGAGCCGGGTGCGCATCGACCTGCCGGGTTCGGTGCCTCGGCTGCCCCGCGCCGCTCTCGACAGCGGCCATGCGCGGCGGGCCTCGGCCGACTTCCTGCAACGCGCCGTGCTGGCACGGCTCGGGGCAACGCCGAGTCCGCAGCGCGTGGTGCGCGCGGGCGACGATTCGGCTGGAGCCGCGGCGAGGCGCGATGCTGGGCCAGTCGCGGGAGATGCCCGCGAGGCCCCACCGCACGGGGCGACGGCGCGTCCCGGAACTCCAGGGCGCCCGCGGGCTGCGTCCGACGGCGGTGGCGAGCGCCTGGAGATGGCGCACGTCGGACCGGAGGTCCTCGAGCGCACCGGGCTCGTGGTGGCGCCCGACGGTTCGCTCTGCGTGCGCCTGTGCGCCGGTCTGCCCGCAGCCGGGCGCCGGATTCTCGGACGTGCGGCGGGGGAGCTGCTCGTCCGCCGCCTGCCGGCGCTGCTCGCTTCAGCGCTTGACGAATCGGCAATCGATCTTCCGGGTCTGCTCGAGCAGGTGCGCGTGATCGAGGATCAGGTGGCGTTGCGCGATCAGCTCGCGCGCAACGGGCTGGTCGCCTTTCTGGCCGAGGGGGCGATCCTGCCGCGGGCGAGCCGGGTCGATGCCCGGCCGCTCGCGGGCGCGCTGCCGCTCGTCGTCCCCGAGGCGCTCGCGGTCGAGCTTGACGCGCCGCACGCGGGGCGGCTGCGCGGCCTCGGCATCCGCCGGGGTGTCACGCTCGTCGTGGGGGGCGGCTACCACGGCAAATCGACGCTGCTCGCGGCGCTGGCGCACGCGGTCTACGACCATGTTCCGGGCGACGGGCGCGAGCGCTGCGTGACCGTGACCTCTGCGATCAAGGTCCGGGCCGAGGACGGGCGCTCGGTCCGCGGGGTCGATCTCCGGCCCTTCATCGGCACGCTGCCGCTCGGCCGCTCGACCCAAGATTTTGGGACTGACGACGCCTCCGGCTCGACCTCGCAGGCCGCGGCGATCGTCGAGGGGATCGAAGCCGGGGCGACGGCACTGCTGATCGACGAGGATACGGCCGCGACCAACTTCATGATCCGCGACGCGCGGATGCGCGAGCTGGTCCCGGCGGCAAGCGAGCCGATCACGCCTCTGATCGACCGCGTGCGTCAGCTCGCGAGCGAGCGCGGCGTCGCGTCGGTGATCGTCGGCGGTGGCGCAGGCGATTACCTTGACGTCGCTGACAACGTGATCCGCATGGACGCCTATCAGCCACATGACGCCACGGCCGCAGCTCGCGCGGTGGCCCGACACCAGCCGCTCGCCGAGGCGGCGCGTCCCGTCGCGCCCGGCCCCTGGCGGCTGGCACGGGCGCGCATCCCGCACCCCGCTTCGTTCGACGCGCGGCGTGGTGCAAAGGCCGAGCGCGTCCGCAGCCGCCGGATCGATGCGATCGAGATCGGCGAGCAGGAACTCGATCTCTCGGCGCTCGAGCAGATCGTCGATCCCGGCCAGACGCACACGCTCGGCGACGTGCTGCTCTGGCTCGGTCGCGAGCTGTGTGACGGCCGGCGTTCGATCTCCGAGTTGCTCGACGCGATCTGCGCGCGCCTCGCCGACGGTCTCGAAGCGGTGGCGGCACCCGGCTTCGGCGATCGTGCCACCGTGCGCCGCCACGAAATCGCAGCCGCATTGAACCGCCTGCGCAGCCTTCGGCTCGTTTGAGCCCCGGGCGGCCGCGCCACGCGAACTTAGCCCCCACGGCGGGTTCGTCCGGCCCAGCTTTCGGCTCGGCGGAAGCCACCGGCGGCGGCATCGGACGAGCGTGCGAGGTCTGCGCGGCGAAGCCGTTCCCTCATCGTGGCGGACACGGCATTTCAAGTGAGGCATTCTACCGGAGCGGGAGGGACACGATGGCTCGGGCGGCGACGGCACCTTATTCGAAAGAGCGCGCGGACGCGTTCGCGCAGCGCATGCTCGATGTCCTCAACGGCGGCGGGTTGGCCCTCATGCTCTCGCTCGGCCATCGCGTCGGCATCTTCGACGCCATGGCGCCGCTCGGCTGGGCCACGGCCGACGACATCGCCGAGGCCGCGGGGGCCACCGAACGCTACGTGCGTGAATGGCTTGGCGCGATGGTTCTCGGCCGTGTGGTCGAATACGAATCCGAGACCGGGCGCTATCGGCTGCCGGCCGAGCACGCTGCTGCGCTGACCCGGACGGCACCGGCCGGCAATATTGCGACATTCGCGCAGTTCGTGCCGCTTCTCGGCGAGGTCGAGAGCCGAATCGTGCGGTGTTTCCGCGATGGTGGCGGGGTCGGCTACGAGTACTTCCCACGCTTCCAGAACGTCATGGCCGAGGTCAGCGCGCAGACCTTGCTGAGCGGCCTGCACGAGCATGTGTTGCCGCTCGTGCCGGACCTCACGGCGCGGCTGGGCGCGGGGATCGACGTGCTCGAAATCGGCTTCGGGCTCGGCCGGGCGCTGGAGCGTCTGGCGCTCGAGTTCCCGCGCAGTCGTCTGGTCGGCTACGAGATTTCGCGCGAAGGGGTGGACGCGGCGACGCGTCGGGCGCGGGATCTGGGTCTGCGCAACGTGCGCTACGAGCTGCGGGATGTGGCCGGCATGACCGACGCCGCGAGCTTCGACCTCGTGCTCTCGTTCGACACCATCCACGACCAGGTGCATCCCGAACGGGTGCTTGCCAACGTGCGCCGGGCGTTGCGGCCGGGCGGCACCTTCCTGATGCAGGACATCGACGCATCGAGTCGGCTCGAGCAGAACTTCGATCACCCCATCGGCCCACTGCTCTTCGCGGTCTCGACGATGCATTGCATGACGGTCTCGCTCGCGCATGGCGGCATGGGGCTGGGTGCCATGTGGGGCCGCGAGCGGGCGCTCGGAATGTTGCGCGACGCGGGCTTCGGCGACGTCCGGGTCGAGCGTCTGCCCCAGGATATCGAGAACTGCTACTACGTCGCCTCGCTCGCGGGCGCGGCGG
>SXLG01000062.1 GCA_005777805.1 Pseudomonadota bacterium | reverse complement strand
GAGAAGAAGCGTATCACCGAAGTGGTCGCTCACGAGCTCGCCCACATGAGGTTCGGCAACCTCGACACCATGCGCTGGACGGACGACCTCTGGCTCAACGAGTCGTTCGCGACGTGGATGGCCTTCAAGGTCGTCGACGACTGGCAACCCGAGTGGCGGATGTGGAACTCGTTCGAACCTCACCGGGCCCAAGCCTTCGGGCTGGACGCGATGGCGAACACGCACCCGATCTACGCCAAGGTCCGCAACGCCGGCGAGGCAACCGAAAACTTCGACGCCATCACGTACGAGAAGGGCTGCGCTGTCGTGCGAATGATCGAGGCCTACCTCGGTGAGAAACGCTTCGGCGACGGGGTCCGCCGCTACATCGCACGCCACCGCGAAGGCAACGCGACGGCCGCCGACCTCTGGAAGGCGCTGGAGGAGGCCTCCGGCCAGCCGGTCTCGAAGATCGTGCGGCCGTGGGTCGAGCAGCCGGGCTTCCCGCTGGTGAAGTTCCACGTCGACGCGAACCACACCCTCGAGGTCCAACAGAGCCGCTTCCTCGCCAGCCCGACGACGAAGCCGGGGCCCACCGAGCAGGACGCGACCTGGCCCATCCCGTTGGTGGTCCGGATTGACGGCGCGAACAAGCCACGCACCGAGAGATCCCTCCTCGGCCGCACTCAAGATCGAGTCGCACGGCTGCGCGGCGAAGGGCCCCACTGGTACTACGGCAACGCGGACGAAGGCGGCTTCTACCGCGTGCTGCACGACCCCGCCTGTTTCGCCGAGATCCTGCGCGATCCGGCCAGACGGCTCAGCCCCGCCGAGCGCATCGGCTTGATCGGCCACCAGTGGGCCGTCGTGCGCGCCGGCCACGCCCAACTCAGTACTTTGCTCGATCTCGTCGAATCGCTACGCGACGAACGCGACTGGGAGGTGCTCCAGACGCTGACCTCGCCGCTGGCCTTCATCGACGACCAGATCGCCGAGCGCGGCAACGGGACTCGCGCCGCACTCGCCGCATGGATCCGCCGCCTCTTCGGTCCGGCATGGGCGGGCCTCGGCTGGGAAGAGCGTCGCGGCGACAACGAGAACGACAACCTGTCGCGCGCCGCACTCCTCTCCCTGGTCGGCACCATCGCCGAGGATCCCGGCATCACTCGCGAAAGTGCGCCACGCTTCGATCAGATCCTGGTCGATCGCACCTCGGTCGAGCCCAACCTGCTCGACGCCTTGGTGCAAATCGCGGCCCGCGAGGGCGACTGGGAACGCTTCGGGCGAATGCGGGCCGCCGTCAACAGCGCCGAAACGCCTCAGGAACGCCGGCGCTTCCAGTTGGCGCTGGGCGATTTCCGCGACCCACGCAGCTACGAGCAGGCGCTGGCGCTGTCGCTCACGGCCGAGATTCCCACTCAGGACGTCGGCTTCCTGCTGATTCGCCTCATGGCCAACCCGGCCGCGCGCGAGCGCACTTGGGGCTTCATCCGCGAACAATGGGCGAAGCTCGCCGGGCGGCTGCCCCCGTTCATGCTCGCGCGCCTGATCGAGGCCACCTCCCAGCTCAAGACCCGCGATCACCGCAAGGAAGTCGCGGCTTTCTTCCGCGAGCACCCGGTCGAGACCGCCGCGCGCGCGCTCAAGCTCGCCCTCGAACGCTTCGAGATCAACGACGAGTTGCGGACACGGACCGGGCCCCAGCTGGCCGCCTGGCTTGCCGCGCGCGCAAACTGACACCGGCCCGCTCGCGCGATCGCCCGCCCTACCGCCGGGGACGGGGCTGGCCGCCGGACTCTCGCCGGCTGCCGTCAGAACCCGATGCAGGGCGAGAACACGCAGGGCGTCGGCTGCGGACTCGGCGTGGGTGGCACGAAGGGCGACGTCGGCGTCGGCCGCGGCGTCCCCGAGGGCGTGGGCGGCACGAAGGGCGACGTCGGTGTCGGCGAGGGCAGTGGCGTGGGGGTTGGGGTCGCACTCGGCGTGGGCGTGGGCGTCGGGCTGGGCCTCGGGGACGGCGTGGGGGCCGGCGTGGGCGAAGGCGTGGGCGAAGGCGTGGGCGGCGGCGCCCCGTGGTAGCCGCGCTTGTGCACGATCCTCCCGAGAACACTGCCCTTGAGAACCGCGTCCTGACCAACCATGAGGTTGCCGTCGTTGGGCGCGAAAAGGTGCCCGGTCAGGCGCGCCGACTCGCCGATCTGACTGGTCGAGTTGCCGGCGTTGCGCGCCCAGAACGTCAGGTCGGCGGCGTTGCCGCTATTCGGTCCGACCGTCGCCGAATCGCCGACATCTACTGCACGCTTGACGTAGACATTGACGGGACCGGTCGCCCTGAGGGTGCCGATCCGGGAAATGTTGACGGACCGAAACTGGTAGGCCCCGGTGGCCAGCGTGGCCAAGCCACCCGACTCGACGATCAGGTCGCCGTAACAGCCCGGTGCAGGGGTCCGCGGTGAGCCGGGCGTGGCGACGATGTCGGGCCGGCTATCGACACAGGAGTCGTTGGTCTGAGGGGGCAGAGGCGGAATGTTGAGCGAAAGCGGGAACGTGGTCCGCTCGAGCGTCCCCCGGATCCGATAGAACCCCGTGCCGCCGCTCAGAGAGGCGCGATAGAAGACGTTCTTCAGCGAGGCCCGATTGCCGACTTCGACCCGGTCACCGGCCACGAAGTTGCTGATCGGCGTGCCGTCGCCTTGGAACAGGTCGGCCGCGACCGAGACCTCGCCACCCGCGGACACCGCCGCCACGCTGCCCTCGAGGTTGAACGCGGGGCCGATCGTCACGGCCTCCATCCCGACGTACTCGACCTCGCGCCAGTCCGAGACCGGAAGGGCTGCTGCCCATGCGGAGGCGGCGAAGCCAAGGCTCAGAGCGAAGACGAGACGCCGCAGGGGGCGCCGGAAACCGGTCAAAATGAGGGACATCCCGGGCATTACACCGGTTCCGGCAGTCCCAAGCAAGGACATTTCCGCGCCTGCACAATCCCAGGACGCGCCCCCGGCGTTTTGGCCGGTGTCCGGAACGGCTCCTCGCCGCGGATCGCCCGAACTCAGAAGCCTCTGCAAGGCGAGAAAGTACAGGGGGTGGCCCGCGGAGTGGGCCGGGGCGTGCTCGGCGGCACCACGCCTGATGTCGCTGTCGGCGCCGGCGTCGGGGTGCCCAGCCCGGGCGTCAAGGTCGCGGTCGGGGTTGCCGTGATCGTCGGCTGCGGGGTTGCCGTGGTCGTCGGCCGTGGCGTCGCGGTCGTCGTCGGCGAGGGCGTCGGCAACGGCGGGATGCCGGGATCGATGTCCTGCTTGAGATGCACCTTGCGACCGTACACGCTCCCGGTGACGCGCGCGTCGCGCAGCACGAGCATATTGCCGTCGTTGGGAGCCACGAGGCGACCGACCAGCCGGGCGCGGCGGCCGATGTGACAGGTGGTGTTGCGGTCGTTGCGCGCCCAGAACACCAGGTCGTCGGGATTGCTGGTCTCGGGGCCGACGATGGAATCGTCGCCGATGTCGACGGCACGACGGACGAAGAGGTCGACGTCGCCGTGGCCGACCACGCGCACGCTCTCGTTCAAACGCAGCGAACGCATCTTGAAGCCGCCCGCGTTGAGGTCGAGCCGGCCGCCATCACGCACGGTGACATCGCCATAACAGCCGGGCGAGAGGACTCGTGCCTGATCGCGGTCCACCAGGATGTCGGGTCCAAAGTTCACGCAGGAATCGCCGAGTTCCGCCGGCAAGGACGGAGTCGCGACCGGCAGCGGGAAACCCTGCGGCTGGCGCGTGCCACGAACGAAATAGTCGCCCGCGCCATTCTGGATCCGGTTGAAGTAGGCATCCTGCACGTTGGCGCGGTTGCCGAACTCGATGGTGGCACCGGCAACGAAGTTCCGGTCCGGGGCCACCCCGTCGACCTGCACCACATCGGCCGAGAGGCGCAGAAGCCCTTTCTTCGCGAGCACCGCGATGCTCCCGTAGAGCCGCGTGTTGTGCCCCACCGTGACGGCGTCGGTCCCGATGACCTCGATGTCCTTCCAGTTCGTGCTCGGGAAAGGCGCCGCTGCGACGCCTTGGGCGAGGCTCAGGACCAAGAGGGCCGCACGGGTAGCGACCGCAGGAAGACGGATAATCGGTGGGAGCATAGATCTGGAATCCTCGGCAGCGGAGTTGTGGGTCGGCGGCTCCTGAGGGGCCCCCAGCACTTCAGTTGCCTGAACGGGGTACCCGCCGTCAACGGACGAACCTCGCCAGGACCGGTTTCCCGGGCCGGGGGATCCCGCCCGCGCCCGCCGCACGGGCTCTCAGCCGTCGCCGGCGCGCGCTTCGAGAATCCCGCGCAGGCGCCGGTGCTCGGCCTCGTCCAGGCTGTAGCGGCGAAAGACCCAGGCCGCGGTGAGAAAGCCGACCAGAGGCAGTCCGCCGAAGAGCACCTTGAGCGTCAGCACGGTGCCCGGAGCCTGTACTTGGTTGGGCACGAAGCCAGCTGCCTCCAGGGCCGCACCGGCCGCGAAAATCACGAGTCCCGTGGCGAGTTTGTAGGCAAAGCCGGTCGCGGCTGAATAAGCCCCCTCCTTGCGCTGGTGGGTCTCGACTTCGTCGTGGTCGATCACGTCGGCCAGAATCGACGGACCGAGAGCCGTGGCACAGCCGCCGGTGGCCCCCGCCCCGATCATCAGCAAAGCGATCGGCACGAGGTCGCCTTCGCCCAGCAGCATGGTGGCGCCAAAGCAGGTCCCGGTGGCGACGAGTGCCCATAGGTAGACCGGGCGCTTGCCGATGCGCCGGGAGAGCCAGACCCATCCGGGAATCGAGGCAATCGCCGAAAAGACGTAGAAGGCCGGCAGCAGACCCGTCAGATCAGGCCGCTCGAGGACGTACTCCGAGACATACGGCGCCAGCACCCCGATCGTCCCGCCACCAAGACCGTCGATGAACCAGACCGCCAGCAGGCGACGGGCGTGGTGGTTGCCCAGGACGTCGCGCACCGCAAGCAACGGGCTGCCCGCACCACGGCCCTGGGAGCGGGCGCCCTCGCGCAGGACGAGCGGCGGGATCAAGAGGAGTAAAGCCACGGCAAGCGCGAGGCCGAGCCCGACTCGGCCGGCCACAGCGCGCGGGTCCGCCGAAGTCGCCACGACCTGGATCAGAGCGAACGCCATGATCATGCCGAAGGTAAAAGCCATGCGCTGCACGCCAAAAATCCGCGATCGTTCGTGGAAGTCGGGGGAGAGTTCCATGCCGAGCGCGAGATAGGGGATCTCATAGCTCGCGTGCGACACGTAGAATAAAAACAATCCACATGCGGTCCAGGCAAGCAGCCCCGCTGCGGCCATCGCCTGCGGGGGATTCCACAGCATGAAGAGCGCGCCACAGAAGGGCAGGATCGCGCCGAGGAGCCAGGGCCGCCTGCGCCCGAGGGGATGCGCGGTTCGATCGCTCAGGTAGCCGACCACGGGATTCGAGATCGCATCCACGATCCGCCCGGCGGCGAAGAGCACACCCACCGCCGCCGGTGCCAGCAGGAGGACGTCAGTAGCAAACTTGAGGAAGTAGAACTCGAGGAAGAAAAGCCCGCTGGCGAACCCGATCGAGGGCACGCCGTAGGCCAGAATGCGCGATCGACTCAGGGCGGAAGCCTGCGGACGATCGGCTGCGCGCCCTGTCTCGGCCGAAGAGGGAACGCTCATCGCTCCCCGCTGCCCGTGGTACCGCCCGGGAGTGGAGGAGAAGCCGTCTCCACCGGCGGCAGCGGATACGCCAGCCGCCGCCCCTCGTCAAACCAACGCGCGACGCGGCGGGCGAAAGCTCGCTGGCGGGCGCGCCGCAGCCGCTCGCGACGCTGTGCTTCTTGCAAGAGAATCCGGGGATGCGTCGCCATGGCAGCTCAGATCGCTCGGGCGGGCGAGTCCTATGCCGGCAGGCCGAGGATGACAACGCAGGACACCGCACCCGGACCGCCGACGTTATGCGCCAGGACCAGCTCTGCCCCTTGCACCTGGCGCTCACCGCACTGGCCGCGCAGTTGCCGCACGCACTCGTAGATCATCCGCACGCCCGAGGCGCCGATGGGATGGCCAAAGGATTTGAGCCCGCCGCTCGGATTGATCGGCAACTGACCGCCGATGCGGGTGCGGCCTTCCTCGACCCACTTCCAACCTTCGCCCTTGGCGCAGAAGCCGATGTCCTCGATGTTCGAGATCTCGGTCCAGGTGAAGCAGTCGTGAACCTCGGCGAGGTCGATGTCGCCGGGCGTCACACCGGCCTGCGCGAAAGCCGCGCGCGCCGCCGCCTGGGTCGAACGGAACCCGAGATAGTCGAAGGTCGGGTCGAAGTACGGCCGGCCGGTCGCCACCGCCAGGGCAGCTCCTTTCACCAGAACCGGATCCTTCCGAAACTCGTGCGCGCGCTCGGCCCGGCAGACGATCGCCGCCGCACCGCCATCGGTCGTCGGGCAGCAATCAAATAAACCGAAGGGCGAGGCGATCATGGGTGCGGCCAGCACTTTCTCGACCGTCACCTCGACCTGCATGTGGGCGAGCGGGTTGCGTGCCCCGTTCCAGTGATTCTTGACGGCCACCCTGGCCAGAGTCTCGCGCCCGACGCCGAAGGTGTGCATGTAGCGATTGGCGGCCAGCGCGAAGAGTCCCGGCGCGCTGTTGCCCTTGGCGAGGAGCTGGTGGCCGACACGCGGGATACCGCGTCCGGGTCGGTCCTTGAGTTTCTCCGCGCCCACGACGAGAACCACTTCGTGCTGGCCCGAAGCGACGGCAAGGCAAGCATTGCGGAAAGCATCGGTCCCCGTCGCGCAGAAGTTCTCGACGCGCGTCACCGGCCGCCCGTAGAGACGCAGCGGGTCAGCCAGCGAGATGCCGGCCTTGCCGCCCTGCGCGTGCGGGATGTAGGTGCCCACATAGGCCGCATCGATGACCTCGGGATCGATCCCGGCGTCGTCGTACGCCGCAAACGCCGCCTCGCAGACCTGATCCTCGTAGGTCTTGTCGTAGAGGTCGCCGAACTTCGTGCAGCCGACACCGATCACGGCCACCTGATCGCGGATCGACTTCACCTGGGCCTCGCCTTCCAGAAGTAGTTGTAGTTCTCGCCGCCGGCGTGCAGGCGCCGGAAGGTCAATACAACCGACGCACCGATCACGATCTCCTCTGGTGTGGCCTCGGTCATCTGGACGTAGACCCGGCCGCCGCCATCGAGATCGACCACCACCATGCCCATCGGGTGCTCGAGATTGGCGGCCAGATGGTCGACGGTGCAGGTGAAGATCGTCCCTGTTTTACTGAGCTTTACCGGGTCGAGCGACTCCCGGGCAAGGCAACCGAGGCAGACCCGAGCCTGCGGATACTGGACGAGCCCGCACTTCTGGCAGCGCGAACCATAGAAACGAACGTCCTGCTGTAGTTCGCGGAATTCGAGGACATTGGAGATCAACTCGACCGGAGTGTCGTCGCTGCCGAGACGGCGGCGGTATTTGAGGTAGCGCTCGTAGCTCGGCAGAGGCAGCCGGCGGTCCAGTGCGGCCGCCACGGCGGGGCGCACGGCACCCGCGCCCGCGCCAGCACACGCGCGCAGGAGCACGGCCTCGGCGCCCTCGCCAAACGCCGCCAACACGATGGGCGCGCCGGGAAGGGCCCGCTCGAGGGCAATGGCGGTGAGCAGGAGCGGGTCGGGCGAACCCAGCACTCCAATCCTATCAATGACTGGCGCGACCAACTGCCGCTTCGCATCGAGGCCGAGCTCGGTCGCGAGCTGGCTTGCGGCGCGCGCGTCGGGCGCCCCGACGGCGAGAGCGTCAAGCTGGTCGGTGCCGACCCCGTGTTCGTTCATCACCCGCCCGACCACCTCGGCGAGATCGCGCACCCAGCCGTGACCGACCGAGAAGCGGGCATCCTGGACCTGCACCGAGCGACCGTCGTCGAGGCGCCACTGAAAGGTGAACTCCTCGGCCACGGCAGCGGTGCCGAGCACCTCGGCGAGACGCGCCTCGCGATCGACCAGAAACGCCACCGCGCCGTCTCCGAGGAGGGGCTCGAGCTCGCCCTCGGGCTCGGCTGGGCGACAGTCCGACACGGCCACCAGCACTCGCCGGCAGGCGCCACTCTCCACCGCACGGACCGCCGCCACCAGTGCGGCGATCCCGCACCGCACCGAGCCACCAAAGTCCGCGGTCGAGATCTCGCGCGGCAGGTCGCAGGCCGTGGCCACCACGCTGGCGACCTGCTTCTCCCGATAGGGCGCCGAGGTGGAGGCGAAAAAGAGCGCATCGACGCGGAGTGGATGGGTCCCCTCGAGGCAGCGCGCCGCCGCCTCGACCGCCATGGTGAGCGCGTCCTCGTCGTGGTGGGCGACCGCCTTCTCACCCGCCCCGGGGCGGCTGCCCCAGGCTCGGCCGATCAGCGCACGATCGAGCCGCGAGCGCGGCACATGGACTCCGATCGAGCTGATACCGACCATGGCGCACGGCTACCATCCGGCGATCGGGAGTCCATGATCGGCGGCGCGTGGACGCGGGCCGGGATCGACACCGTACTGGCGCGGCGCGTCATGGACTGGCCTCAGGATCGCTCTCATTCTGTGTCGAAATCCTATGGCGGGTCAGCGCGTGAATGCGGTAGGACAGCTGCTCAGGTCACGGGCCACCCCGGCGGTGGGCGACCCCCCGCCTGCCATGGCTCCCGAGACATGACACCGCTGGGGTGCGCGAACGTGCAAGATTGCAAGAACCACCTCTGCGGCCCAGAGAGCAATTCCTACTCGACATCCCGGCACGACCGTTGCACAGTGTGGAGAGGCGACGTCTCCTGTTTTAATCGAAGTCCCCGGTTCTGCCGACGTCCAAGCCTTGGGACGGACACTCCGTCCACTCGACTCCAAAGGAGATGATCTTGCGTTTCGATCGGCAGACCAGCCGGCGCGCCTCGGCCGGTGCCTTGGCCGCGCGCCGTGAATCGGCGGGCACAGGCCCTCTCGTCCTCCTCCTTCTCACGGGCCTGCTCGCGCTGGCGTTCGCAGGCCTCGCGCGGGCCGTCGACACGACCCCGCCCGCCGGACCCGAGGTCCGGGTCCACGTCGCGATCGAGCCGAGCAAGCTCGCCGCGGCCGACCGGGCGGCGTTCGCGGCGCGACACGACGCCATCGCTCGGGCCCGCGCCGCCGACCTGCCGCTGCTCGTCAGCTTCGAGCCGCGCGAGACGCTGGCCGGGGCACTGGCGGATCTCTCCGGGCTCGGCGCCGACACCGGCCCCGATGCCGTCGTGAACTTCGACTCATTGGAAGTCGATGTGCCCGAGGGGGCCCGCGCCGCACTGGCGCGGCTACCCTGGGTCCGTCAAGTTCGCGCCCCAGCAGTTCCGATTCCCAGCGGTGCCGTCGACAGCGAATGGCTCGACCGTATCGGCAGCGATGGGGCAGTCGCCCTCGGGGTGACCGGTACGGGCATCACCGTCGCCATCATCGACACCGGCTTCGCCGTGCTGGACGAGACCGTCGCCGCCGGCGAGCTCATCGCCATCCCCGGTGCCGCGCAGCTCGAGGAGCGCCCGCAGAACTCGGGCACGATCCAGAGTTCGAACTCGGGCCTGAGCGGGCTCGGCAGCCACGAACATGGCACCGCATCCGCCGAAGTCATCCATGAAATTGCTCCCGGCGCAACGCTCAAGCTCTACTGGATCCAGAGCGACGCCGGCCTCCAGAGCGCGATCCGGCACGCCGCCGACGCCGGCGCCAAGGTCATCCTGGTGCCGCTCTTCACCATGTCGACGATGAGCGATCCCGAGGGCGTGGGCGGTGGTGGCACCAACGAGTTCACCGACGACATCGACTACGCGACAGCACTCGGCGCCACCGTCGTGGTCGCCGCCGGCAACGAGGGACTCCGTCACTACCAAGGCGACTTCTCATCCTGCACCGAGTGCAAGGGTGAAAACAAGGATCCGCTCGGCATCTGCATGGGGCCCAACGTCGACGACTCCCCCTTCCATACCTTCGACCTCGACTTCATGGACCCCTTCTCTCGCCTTGACGGCAGCTTCGAACTCGAGGACGGCTATTTTTACGAGGATTCCTTCAGTCTCACCTGCATGAGCGCGATCGAGACCGGAGATTGCGCCGCCAACTTCCGCTTCCAGCTCTACAAGTTCAGCTACGACTCCTTCGACATTCCGATCTGCCCCTCGGACCCGGGTGCGGCCATCCAGACCGGTACGCTGAAATCTTTTGGCGAATCGTTCACGGCCGACGTGTTCCCCTACGACTTCGAGTATGCCGTGATCGTGAAGCGGGTCAGCGGTGACAACTCGTGCACCCCGAACTTCCGCCTCGTCTGCACGCCCGGAGTCGAGTTCGTCGATTACATCACCCCGGACGGCTCGCTCTCGGACCTGGCGGTGGTCGAATCGGCACTCGTGGTCGGCGCGGGCGACGATGTCTTCGTCGAGGATTTCAGCTCGCGCGGTCCGACTGCGGACGCGGCCGGGCCCGTCAAGCCAGATCTCATCGGCCCGGCCTTCACGACCAACTTCGCCGCAGAGGAATGGGGCTTCAACGATTCCCTGGTCTTCGAGGGATCGTCCTCCGGCGCGGCGCACGCCGCCGGCGTGGCGGCACTGATCCAGGCCCGGCGCCTGCTCGACGCTGCGGCCCTGCTTACACCGGCAGCCGTCAAATCCGCCGTGACGGGTGCGGCACTCGACCTCGAAGACGAAGGCCCCGATGACATCGCCGGTTACGGCTTCCTGCAGGTGCCCGCCTCGGTCACGGCTGGCTTGGGATCGCCGACCCCGACTCCGGCCCCAACGCCGACACCTTCCTCGAGCCCGACGCCAACCTCGAGTTCGACGCCCACGCCGACCCCGGCGCCTACGCCCACGCCTACGCCCACGCCGACCCCGGCGCCGACGCCGACGCCAACCAGTGGTGGTGGTGGCGGAACGCCGACACCCACACCCACGCCAGCACCGACGCCAACACCCAGCGGCCTCTGGCTTGCCTCCTTCAGCTCACTGCGCTGTGGCAGCGCGACCACGCTCACTGGTGGCGGCTTCACCGCCGGCTCGGTGATCAAGGCCTATATCGCCACCCCGAACGGAGTGCAGGACTTCGGCCCCTACACCCCGACCTCGCGCACCACGACCTCTCTGACCTGGACGCTGCCCTGCTCGGTCGGCCTCGGCAACGGCTTCATCGCCCTCCAGATCATCAACACCGACCAGAACTACATCAGCTCCAATACCGTGGCGGCACTCTTTCTCGCCGCGATCAGCTCGGGCTACCCCTCGATCACCGCCGTCAACGGCGTCGCGGTGACGGCCGCGCACCCCTCCTTCCCGCTCGCCCACGTCCAGACCGTGGTCACCAAGGGCTCGACCATCACGATCACCGGCACCGGCTTCGCAGTCCCGGCCAAGGTCAATCTCTTCACCTCCTCGGGCAACGCGGGGCCGCTTGACTCCCTGCCCGGTTCGAGTTCGACCTCGCTCCAGGTGGTGGTCCCGCTCTCGGTTCCGACCGGCCCCGGCGCCCTGCAAGTCGTCAACCCAAGCGGCATCTGGCCCGCCTCCAATGCGGTCTCCGTGCCGCTCGGAGCCGCGATCTCGGTCACGTCGATCACGCAGTCGGGAAGTACGATCACGGTCAACGGCACCGGTTTCTCGTCGCTCAGCGTGATCAACTTCTTCACCGTGGGCGGCACCAATCACTGCGGCATGCCCGCGGGCACTGCCATCTGCACGCTCACGCTGGTCAACGACACCCGCTTCACGGTGCAGAAACCGGCCGGCGCACCGGCCGGACCGGCCTTCATCGAGGTCCTGAATCCGCCCTTCATCCCCTTCTCCTCCACCGGCACCGACCCCGATGGCGCGTTCACGCTGAGCTGACCGCTCTCGCCCACCGGCCGCCACGACCAGCGCTCCCTCTCGAGGCTCCTCGTCGTGGCGGCCGGCCCCCGGCCCTGGCGCCGTTCACTCGACTTCTCCGGGTGGACCCGCGACGGCTCGCCCTCATCCCCCGCGCGGCACCGTGGAGAGCCGTCGGGTCTTCGCGTAGCGTCGCGCGGATGCGCTTCACCGGTCTCGCGCGGCTCGTCGCCGGCACGCCACTGGCAATCTTCGTCTGTACCTGCACGGCGACTCCCGGCCCCGCGCCCACGCCAGACACGGCCGAGCCCGGGCTGGTCGCCGACCTGGCGGCGGATTTCGCACAGGCCAGGTCGCGGGTCGAAGTCACGGCGCTCGACGTCGGCTACTCCGACCACGAGAAAGCCCTCGGACGCGGCTGGTCCGCGACCAGCGAAACCTGGGGGGACACGACCGCCTCGGAGCGCACCATCCGCTGGGCTCTCGGCGGCCGGGCGGAGATCGAAATCTTCAGGGGTCGCGACTCGCCCCTGCGGATGAGGCTCCTGGCGCAGCCGATCTGGTTCGACGACGCCCCCGCGCAACAGCTTGCCATCGACGTCGATGGCGAGCCGGCCGGGTCGGTGACGCTGCCTCAGGGGATGGGCTGGACGGACGCGACCGTGTCCTTTTCCCCCGGCGCCCACATCGTCGGGCTGACTTCCGCGTGGAGCCGCCGTCCCCGCGAGGTGCATCCCGGCGCCACCGACGACCGCGATCTGGCCGCGGCCTTCGACCGGATCGAGTTCCCCGATGCCCGGCCCAGGCCCTCGCCGGCGCTGATCTCGGACGATGGCGAACGGCGCCTGCGGCTCCCGATTCCGTCCCAGGTGGATTATGAGCTGGCGCTGCCGGCCGGAGCCCTGCTGCGGGCCGCACGCATCACCGGACCGGAGGCTGCGCTCGCGCAGGAAGCCAGCCTCGAACTCGAAATCGAACCCAGGGGACAAGGTCGAGTTCGCTGGCGACTCGCGCCGGGCACGGACCCGCTCGTACATGATCTGGGACTGGCACAGGCCGGCTGGGTTCGGGTGTCGCTGCGGGCGCGCGACGGCCGCGACGGAACGCGCGAGGGCAGCGCCTTCGAAATCGTCGAGCCCCGGATCGTGGCCGCCGCGACGCCGGTCGCTGCCAGCCCGCGTCCCGTCGCCAGCGCGAGCGCAGCTCAGGCGCCGCCGCGACGGCCCGCCGCCACGAGCTCCCCGTAGACTGCGGCCACGCGACGGGCGAGTTCGGGCCAGGCGTAGCGCGTCTCGGCCTTCTTGCGGCCCGCTTCACCGAGGCGCCGCGCCAGCGCCCGATCGTCAAGCAAGCTACCCAGCCGGGCCGCGAATTCGTGCGCATCGCGGCAGAGGTAGCCGTCGCGCCCGTCGCCGATCACCGCCGCGACTGGCCCGCAGTCCCGGTGGCCCAGGACCGGCTTGATTCGCATCCATGCCTCCAGCAGGACAAAGCCGAAGCTCTCATGCAGCGAGGGGTGGATCAGCACGTCACACGCATCGTAAGCGTCGCGCAGCTCGCTCGCCTCGAGACGGCCGACGTGAAGGACGCGCTCCGAGCGGATGGGCTGGCGGTCCGTGTCGGGGCCGACCATGACCAGCACGGTGTCGTCGCGACCGAGCCGCTCGACGGCCTCGACCGCCAGATCCCAGCGCTTGCCCTCCTCCTTGCGTCCGACGAAGAGTGCGACCCGCCGGTCGCCAAGTCCGTGCTGCTTGCGGAAGCGCGCGCCGGAGATCGTCGCATCCTCCCAAAGTTCGACATCCACCCCGACGCCGATCTCGAAACAGCGAGCCCGCGGCAGGTGACGCGCGAAGAGATCTCGCGTGTACGCCGTCTGCACGAGAACGCCATCGGCGCGCTCGAAGGTCCGATAGATCTCGCCGAAGTGGTGGTAGGGGTCGTTCGGGTGGAAGAGCGGCAGCACGACCAGGGGACAGCCGAGCAGGGGCCGCAACAGCCCGGCCCACCATGGCAGAGCAAAGGGCGCATAGCCGACCAGCGCGACATCGGCGTGGCGGGAGCGGCGGATCAGTTCCCGCAGTAGCCGGGGTGAATTGGGCCCGCGCCCGAGCAGCGACAGAACGTCATAAGCGCGCGACCGTGCCAGCGCTTGCGCAAAGCGACGCTCGACAACATGGCCGGCGTCGCCTCCGCGCGGGTCTGAAGCTGCAGCCCGCGCTTCCCGCTCCCAGCGGCGCAGGATCTGGCGCGACGCGAACCTGCCCGCGGGCACGGGCAGCGACCAGCGCGCGCCAAAGCGCTCCACCGAGAGCGGCAGCCCTTCGCGTGGCCCCGGCCCGGCGACCGACGTGGCCGGCCAATCCGCAGGCCACCTGAGCCCGAAGGCAGACGGCGCCTCGATCTGGCGGGTGCGCGTCGTCAGAACCTCGATCTCGACCCCGAGCCCTGCCAGCTCCTCACTGAGCCTTGCCTGATAGCGGGCCGCCCCATCGGCGAGATCGCCGCCGTAGAACGGGAAGACGTGCAGCGCCTTCACGGAGCTTCGTCAAGCATGTGGGCCTGGGCCAGAGCCACGCCGAGCGGCCGTTCATCGACCGCCCGCCACGGTGCCTCGGCCACCACGACCACCTCGTAGAGGCCGGCGCCAAGGCCGAGCGACAGACTACGCCGCACCCAGCGCGGCGGAACGGTGAGACCTGCGCGCTCGACCAGAGGTTCGATCTCGCCAAAGCGCCGGACCCTCACGCCAACCCGTGTGCCGAACGCCGGCCCCCGCAGAACCAGCTCGAGGGACTGCACCGGCCCAGACGCGCGCAGCAGAAACGAACCCTCGGGCGCGCTCCAGCGCGCCCGACGACCGTCGATGAGCTCGGTCCCAAACCATCCATAGAGGAGGTGGGCCGTCGCGCCATCGTTGTCGCTTGAAAGATTTGCACCAACCACATCGGGATTCGCGCCACAGATGTGGTCCTCGGGAAACGGATCGGGAAAGGGCCGCCAGGTGGGCTCGACCAGACCCCAGTAGCGCTCCGGCCGCACGGCGAGGCGCCTGCGAATGCGCAGCGCAGAGGCGAGATGCCAGAGGTTCCACCACCAGGCGCGCAGCGGAATCGTGCGGAATCCCGGCATTCCGAGATACCCGCGCAGGTGGCTCTCCCCCCGCAGCCAGCGCAACATATGCCGCTTGGGGCCGTATTTCAGCATCGTGCGGATGCGGTTGCGTTCGCAGAGGAGCGCCTTCTGCGGCCCGACGCCCGAGGAGCTGCCATAATCGTGGTCGATGCAGGCCCGCGGGCAGACGACGACGCGCTGGCCCGCATTCCAGACACGGATCCCGGCCTCGACGTCGTCATAGTAATTTACGATTCTGGGGTCGAGCGGTGCAATCCCCTCCCAGGTGGCGCGCCGTACCAACATGCCACAACCCATCGGGTAGAGAACCTCGGCCGGCAGGGTGACAAATTCCAGAGCACGTCGAAAGCCGAAATCGCCACCATAGCCACGCAGGTTGACCGTGCCACCGGCCCCGTTCACCACGCATTTGTTCCGGTTGAAGAGCACCAAACTGGCCACCGCGCCCACGTCGGGCGCGGCAAAGGGCCGTGTCCCTTCCTCGAGCCAGGTCGGGTGCGCGTAACCATCGTTGTCGATGAAGGCGAGAATCCGCCCGCGGGCAGCGCTGGCACCGGCGTTGCGCGAGACCGAGAGACCGCGATTGACCGGGTTGCGCACGAGCCGGACTCCGGCACGCGCGGCGTAGCTCTCGACGATTGCCACACTCGAGTCGCGCGAGCCGTCGTCCACCACCACGATTTCGAAGGACGGATGCGTCTGGGCCAGCAGGTGGTCGAGACAGCGGCCGAGAAGCCGCTCGCCGTCGAAGTTGCAGACGATGACACTGACCTCGGGGGCGTTGGCGTCGCCCGCAGCACTCTCTCCCGGACGAATCATCGCGTCGCCACCGCAAAGTAATCGGTGCCCGGGAAGAGCGCGTCGCGCAGCTCGGCCGTGGCCAGGATCGGCGAGTGATCTCCTGCTAGTTCGCTGGCCCGGCCGAGTCGTGCTGCCGGCACGTCGTCGCCCGCTGGATTGACGTGAACCTCCACCGCCGTGAAGCCGGCTGCCCCGAGGAGGACCGCAAGCGTGTCGGGATGGACGAGCCTGACGTGGCCCGGGTCGCGCCAGAACCAGCGGGCCAGCGACAACCATGATTCCGGATGGAGCGTCTCGATCAGAATCCGGCCACCGGGCGCAAGCGCCCGCGCCGAGGCTTCGACGAACGCCGTAAGTTCCGTCGGCGTGAGATGCTCGACGAGCTGAACCGCGAAGACTCCTCCCAGCGAGCCCGCGTCGCACGAGGCGAGCCACTCCAGCACATCCGCCTCGGCAACCCGGTGGCCGCGTGCGCGGCAGGCCGCGATCGCATCTGGCGCGAGATCGATGCCGAGCGCGGCGATCCCCGCCCGGGCCAGTACGTCGAGAAATGCGCCCCGACCACAGCCCGCGTCCAGCACCGGCCCGGGCGCGGCCGTGAAATAGTGGGCATACGCTCCGAGGCGGCCGCGCAGCCCGTCCTCGGAACCGCGGACGTCGGCGTCGAAGTGCGTACGGGGCAGCAGCCGCGCCAAAGCAGCCGCTTGCCGGGCACGGCTCCGGGCCGCCGCGCCCGAGAGCGGGTCCGTGGCTGCCGCCAGGATCTCGTCGATGCGGCCGGCGAGGCGATGCTCGAGCGCGGCCGCTTCTTGCCGCGTGCCGTTCTCGAGGGCGGCGAGATCGCCGCGGAGCCGTGCCAGGGGGGCCCCGATCTCCTCGGTCACTCGATCCGCCAGAGCGTCAACGCGCTCTTCCAGGGCGAGGAGCGCATCGACCGCGGCCGCGAGCGCCTCGCGCTGGCGCCGCGCGCGCCCAGGCCAGCGCACGAGCTGACCGAGCCAGGTACGGGCCGGACGGGCCGCTTCCTGCGCTGCCCGCCACGCCTCAGCCAGTGGATCGCGTTCGCGCGGCACCCGCGCGCTGCTGCCCGGCCCCTGCGCCTCCGCCCAGCGCTGGAGAAGTCCGGTTTGAAGAGCCCCCAGGACGCGATCGACTTCAGGATGGGTTTGAATGGATGGACGACGCACAGCTCGATCCGGCGATGGCCCGGCTACCACCATTCCCCGAATCCTGCCAAAGGCCTGCGTCTCCCGCCCCGACGGCCCGGGGCATCGCTCACGGTCGTGCCGTTGCGGCTCTCTGGTCGGCCCGGACCGCTTCGGCCAGCCCCCCTCCCGCCCGTCCGCCCCGGCCCGGCGCACCATCGACCGCCGCGAGATAGACTTCCCGTATTTTGCGCGCGACTTCGGACCAGGTATGCCGGTCGCGCACGCGCCGGCGCCCGGCGGCCCCGAGAGCCCGTGCCCAGGCCGGATCGGCCCCGAGCCGCAGCACGGCATTCGTGAGCGCGGCCGCGTCGTCGTAGGGCACGAGCAAGCCATCGCGTTCGTCCTCGACGACATCCCCGACCGCCCCGCGCCGGCAGCCCACCACCGGCTTACCCGCCGCCCAGGCCTCGAGAAAACTCAGTCCATAGGATTCGTAACCGGACGGGTAGGCCAGGATGTCGAGGGCGGCGAAGAGATCAGGCCTGAGTGCATCCGGGAAGTCCTCGATCTTGACGACACGCTCGCGCATCGCCACGGGCAGGGTCGCCAACATCGTCTCGAGACGCCGTAAATAGGTCGTGCGATGGCCGGCGATGACAAGCCACGCCCCGGGGTACCGTGCCCAGACGCCCGGCATGGCCTCGATCAGCGTCGCGACGCCCTTGTGCACCCCGAGTTGCCCGACGAAACCGACGACCGGACCACCCGGACCGATCCCGAGCCGCTGGCGGGCCTCGGCGGGCCGTGCCGCGAGGAAAGGCTCGGCATCGACGCCCAGCGGTACAACCGAAATCCGTGCCGGATCAGCGCCGTGCTCGACCACGAAGCGCTTCTCGAATTCGGTGTAGGCGACATAGCGATCGATCCGCTTGATCGCCCGGTGGATGCGCGATCGTTCATAGCCCCAGCGGTCATCGGGATGGAGACCACCCAAGAAAACACACGGCCGTCGCGCGGCCCGAGCACCGCGGAGGGCGGCGTACATATGCGCCAGGGGAAACGACGACGACGCCACGATGTCGGCCGGACTCGCGGCGATTGCGCGCGCCAGTCCGGGCACGATCGGACCACCGTAGAGCGTGCGCATGTGCTCGTTGCCGAGGATCTGCAAACGCCAGGCGACCTTCTGGATCTGGTTCAGGAGCGGCCCGAAGGCACGCACGGTGTGGAACCGCCGCACCGCGACCCCCCGATGATGCCACCAGCCCGTCTCCAGCCGGGGCAGAGAGGGTCGCGAAAACGCCTCGGCACTGTAGGCATCGGTGGTGAAGACCGAGACGGTATCGCCGAACTGGCGCACCAGTTCCTCCGATATTCTCTGAATGACACGCTCGGTCCCGCCCACCGCCGGGAGGTAGCCCTGCACCACGTGGAGGATGCGCAGCGGGCGAGAGGGATCGCTCACCGCGGCCCCTGCCCGGCCATCGACTCGCGAGGTGTCCCCATCAGCCCAGACGCGCGATGCGGCTGAGCGCCTCGTCGACGTTCTCGGCCGAATTGAAGGCCGAGAGTCGGAAGTATCCCTCGCCCGATGGGCCGAAGCCCGAACCCGGCGTACCGACCACGTTGGCGTGGGCCAGCAGGCGGTCGAAGAACTCCCAGGAACTCTGCCCACGCGGCGTCTCGAACCAGATGTAAGGCGCGTTGCGACCGCCGTGCACGGCATAACCGGCGCGGGTCAAGCCGGCCCGAATGCGGTCGGCGTTGGCCATGTAGAAGTCGACGATCTCGCGGATCTGTCGACGACCGGCCTCGGTGTAGGTCGCCGCCGCGGCGCGCTGCACCGGATACGACACGCCGTTGAATTTGGTTGTGTGACGCCGGCTCCAGAGGGCCTGGAGTGAAACACGCGAGCCGTCGGCAGCACTTCCCGTGGCCTCCTTCGGCACGACGGTGAAGGCGCAGCGCGTGCCGGTGAAGCCGGCGGTCTTCGAGAAACTGCGAAACTCGATCGCAACCTCGCGCGCCCCCTCGATCTCGTAGATCGAATGGGGCAGGTCCGGATCACGGATGTAGGCCTCGTAGGCCGCATCGAACAGGATCACCGCATCGTTGGCGCGGGCCCATTCGACCCAGCGAACGAGCTGGGCGCGCGTCAGCGTCGCGCCGGTCGGATTGTTGGGTGAGCAGAGGTAGACCAGATCGACCCGAGCCTGCGGCAGTGCCGGCTCGAACCCGTTGGCGGCGGTCGCTGGCAAGTAGACGATCCCGCCGTAGCGGCCATCCTCGCCGAGCGCCCCGGAGCGGCCCGCCATCACGTTGGTGTCGAGATAGACCGGGTACACCGGGTCGGTCACGGCGACGACACAGTCGGTCGAGAAGATCTCCTGAATGTTGGCGCTGTCGCATTTGGAGCCGTCCGAAACGAAGATCTCATCGGCGCCGACCTCCACGCCGCGCGAACGGTAGTCGTGCTCGCGGATGGCCTGGATCAGGAACTCGTGTCCCTGTTCGGGGCCGTAGCCCCGGAAGCCTGTAGCCGTGCCCATCTCCTCGACGCCGGCGCGAAACGCCTCGACCACCGCCGGCACCAGCGGCCGCGTCACGTCGCCGATTCCCAGACGGATGATCCGTGCCTCGGGGTTCGCCTTCTGGAAGGTTCCGACCCGCCGCCCGATCTCGGGAAAGAGATACCCTGCCTGCAGGCGACGATAGCCTTCGTTGATCCGCGCCACGTGGAACCCCTAGCTGCCGGCGCGCGGGCCCGCGAGCATGCGCCCCGCCCTCACCGGAGCGTGACGAGTTCCTCGGCGGCCGTCGGGTGGATACCGATGGTCGCATCGAGCTGGGCCTTGGTCGCTCCCATTTTGAGGGCGACGGCGAACCCCTGCACAATCTCGCCCGCATCCGCTCCGACGACATGCGCGCCGAGGACGCGATCGCTCCGCGCGTCGACCACGAGCTTGACCAGCATCGTCTCGTCGCGCCCGGTCAGCGTGTGGCGCAAGGGGCGGAAGCGTGAACGGAAGACCCGGATCTCTCCACGGCGCTCGCGGGCGGCCTCTTCGGTGAGACCCACGGCGGCAAGGTTCGGATGGGAGAAGACCGCCGACGGCACCATCTCGTGGTCCACCCTTGTCGGCGCATCGCCGAAGAGCGTCCGGACGAGGCACATCGCCTCGTGGATCGCGACCGGCGTCAGATTGATTCGATCGGTGACATCGCCGATCGCGTATACGCCCGCGACGCTCGCGCGTGAGAGGGCATCCACCACGACCGCACCGCTCGGATCGAGCTCGACTCCGACCTCGGCCAGACCGAGACCGGCCGTGGCCGGCGCGCGCCCGATCGCGTACAGAACCGCGTCCGCCTCCAGCACGGCACCACTCCCGAGCGAAACCGCCAGGCCCGAGGCCGCACGGTCGATGCGCTCGATCGTCTCCTGCGGCCGGAAAAGCACGCCTTTCTTCGCCATCTCCAGGGCCAGCACCTCCGCCGCTTCGTGATCGAAACCCCGCAGCAGGCGCGTCCGGCGGTGCACCAGCGTGACCTCGGAACCCAGCCCGTGGAAGATCGAGGCAAACTCGACAGCGATGTAGCCGCTGCCCGCGATCACGACTCGTCCGGGCTGACGATCGAGGTGGAAGACGTCGTCGGAGACCAGCGTGAGATCCGCACCGACCACGTCCGGGCGCAGGGCCCTCCCTCCGGTGGCTACAAGAATATGCTGTGCACGAAAGCGACGCCCCGCGACCTCGACCTCGCCCGGTGCGGTGAGCCGCGCCCGACCGCGGACGATCTCGACGCCACTCTCGACGAGAAGCCGCTCGTAGATCCCCCCCAACCGGGCGATCTCCCGATCCTTGTTGGCGAGCAGCGTCGGCCAGTCGAAGCGGCGCTCGCCGACCGTCCAACCGAAACCCGCCGCGTCGGCGAAATCCTCGGCATAGTGCGCCGCGTAGGAGAGAAGTTTCTTCGGGATGCAGCCCACATTGACGCAAGTGCCGCCGAGCGGTCCCGCTTCGGCGACGACAACGCGCGCCCCGGCAGCCGCCGCCATGCGGCTGGCACGCACGCCGCCCGAGCCCGCCCCGATGACGAAGAAATCGCAATCCATGCCGTCTCCCTAACAGGTCGTCACGCGGCGCCACCAAACAGGGGCCGAGGCGCGCGCGACGCGGAACAAGTTCACCCGCGGGCAGAAGACTTCGGGCCAGGAATCTGCCGCGGCACGACCGACGACCACCCCCACCCCGCCGGCCATCACCCTCCCGGAGCGCCCAGCCAACATATCGCACTCCAGCGACGCCGAGGGCTGGGTGCTCCGACGTCCGGAGCGCCGACCAAGCACCCCCGCACTCCGGCGGCGCGAATGGGCTGATGGGCTTGCACGGATGCCCCCCGGCATCCCACCGGCTTGCCGCACCGCGGCTCCCCCGTCGGGCACGATCCTGCTAGCGGCGACGCATGGATCTGCCGAGTCGCGTGCGTACCCTCGTCGAGGACTTGATCGAGCTGCCGCGCTTCCTCGAAATCCGTCGCTCACTCCAAAAAGCCGGCGCGGGTGCCTTCCGCACCATGGGTTACGTCTGCCGCGATCAGGCGGAACGGATCGGTGACCGGGTGGCGCTCGGCTTCGAGGACCAGACCCTCACCTACGGCGCCTTCAACGAGGGTGTGAACCGCTTCGTCCACATGCTGCGCCGGCGTGGTGTCGCCCGCGGCGACGTCGTCAACATCATGTTCGAGAACTCGCCCGAATTCCTCATGGCGCAGGGCGCCTGCGCCAAGCTCGGAGCGATCGGCGCCCTGGTCAACACCCATCTGACCGGCCAGGCCTTGCTGCACGTCCACCGCATCTCGGGGGCCCGCATCGCGCTGGCCGACGCCAGCTCGCTCGAAGCCCTTCGGCCGGTTCTGGCCGAGATGGCAGGCATCGAAGTGATCGCCGACGTCGCGGGCATCGAGGCGCCCGGTACCGTTCGGCCACTGAGCGACGAACTCGACGCAGCCCCCATCTCCGAACCCGACATCCCCAACGTGCAGGTGAACGATGTCTTCCTCTACGTCTACACCTCGGGAACGACCGGCTTCCCCAAGCCCGCGATCGTGCGCCACGTCCGCTTCACCGCGGGCGGCCATTCGCTGGCCGTACTCCTCGGCGAGACGACCGCTGATTGTGCCTACGCGCCGACGCCGCTCTACCACGGCTATGCCAACTTCGTCGGCTTCGCGCCGGCTTTCCATACCGGCGCGCGCTTCGTCACGCGCCGCCGTTTCAGTGCCAGCGCCTTTCTCGACGACGTCCGCCGTCACCACGTGACGATCTTTTGCTATGTCGGCGAACTCTGCCGCTACCTGATGCGCCAGCCCCCGACGCCCGGCGACCGCGACCACGCGATCCGGCTCGCCACCGGCCCCGGCCTCCGGCCGGACATCTGGGAAGCCTTCCGCGACCGCTTCGGCATCTCTCGCATCATCGACTCCTACGGCCAGAGCGAGGGCAACGTGAGCCTGCAGAACCGGCGCGGCCGTGTGGGTTCGGTCGGCCGCGCGGCTCCCTTCCAGCACGACAACCTGCGGCTGGCGCGGCGCGACCCGCGCAGCGGCGAATTGATCCGCACGCCCGATGGCCTGGTGGTCGAGTGCCGGCCGGGTGAAGCCGGCGAGTTGCTGAGCCGCATCACCACCTCGAGCCCCATGGCGTTCGATGGCTATGCCGACAAGCGTGACAACGAGGCCAAGTTACTGCGCTGTGTATTCGCGCAGGACGACGTGTGGATGCGAACCGGCGATCTGCTGCGCCGGGATCGCTCGTCCTACTACTATTTTGTCGACCGGATCGGTGACAACAACCGCTGGAAGGCCGAGAACGACGACAGCATGGAGGTCTAGCACCTCCTCAACGGCGCTCCGGGTGTGCACTAGACAGCTGTTTACGGCATCG
>SXLG01000011.1 GCA_005777805.1 Pseudomonadota bacterium | reverse complement strand
GACCTCCTTCGTGAAGGAGGCCGGCATCACCGTCGACCGGCCCTTTGCCGAGACCGCACTCACCGAGGAGACGGGCAATCTGCTGATCGCGATCAATGCGGGCGGTGAGGTCTGGATGGATCGCCGCCGGGTCGACTTGCGCGAGGTGCGCCAGATCGTCGAGCGCTTCCACGTCGAGCGACCGGACGACACGGTGGTCGTGGTGGCCGATCAGAAGGCGAAGTCGAGCCTTGTCGGCCAGGTGATGGACGAGGTCCAGCAGGGCGGCATCAAGCGAGTCGCAATCGCGGCCGCGAGCCCGGAGGGTTCGGGCTCGTGAGTGCGGTGGGGCAGGCGACGACGCCGGGACGTAGCGGCGCACTCGGTCGCTACGCGGCTGCTGCGGGAGCTGCGGTTGTCCTCAATCTGGCGCTCTTCGGACTGCTCGAATCGCTGATCCTCTTCCGTGGCGAGGTCGATAACCAGTCGCGCGTGCGGCCGGTCTTCGAGTTCCTGCGCTTGCGCCGCGACGAGACCACCGAAACCAAGACGCGGCGCGCACCCGAGCGACAGGCGTCGCGACCGACCGTGCAGTCCGCACCCCTCTCGGTCGCCAAGTCGGGTGCTCCGGGTCGCCTGGCGATCGCCGCACCCACGGGCAACTTTGGCGCGGGATTCGCCCTGACGGGCCGGCCGACACTGGGCGGTGAGGGCGGCTTTGGCATGGGTGGCGCCTCGGAGGCGATCCCGCTGGTGCGCGTCAATCCGCTCTATCCGCCGCGTGCTCAGGCGCGTGGCGTCGAGGGCTGGGTGTTGCTCGAGTTCACCATCACCCCGGACGGTCGCACCAAGGACATCAACGTCGTCGACGCCGATCCGAGGGGTTACTTCGAGCGCGCCGCGGTCGATGCCGTCAAGAAGTTCAAATACAAGCCGCGCGTCGAAGACGGCGTGGCCGTCGATTGGCCCGGCGTGCAGCTGGTTCTCTCGTTCGACCTCGAGGATTAGCGGAGACGTCTGTTGATGCTCGCCAAGCGAACCCGGAGCGCCACGCTGGCTGCCCTTCTCCTTGCACTGGCCGTGCTGCTCCAGCCCGTGCCGGGTCTCGGCGAGGGGCGCCCCAAGCCCGATGTCAAGCGGGCGCAGGCTGTCGGCGAATGGGCCTTCAAGCGCCTGAATGTCGCGTTCGAGGCGCTGGCCAAAAATGACTACCCCACGGCCATCGCAGCCCTGGAGGAGATGAAGGGCAGCTCGCGGATCAACGACCACGAGAAGGCTCTGATGTGGCAGACCTACGGCTACGTCTACTCCTCGCAGGAGAAGTATCAGGCGGCGATCGGTGCCTTCGAGAAGTGCCTGGCGGCCGGTGGCTTGCCCGAGGCCGCGCAGGCCAACGCGCAGTACAATCTGGCGCAGCTCTACATGATGCAGGAGCGCTTCGGCGACGCCGTTCGCATCCTGGCGGACTGGTTTGCGCGGACGGAGAGCCCGACGCCCGAGGCCCACTACGTCTACGCGCTGGCTCTGTTCCAGAACGGCGACAGGAAGGGTGCACTGGTGCAGGGCGAGCTGGCGCTCCAGAAGGCGACCAAACCGCAGGAAGCCTGGCTGCAACTCGTCCTCTCGCTCTACTTCGAGAAGAAGAACTACGACAAGGCGATTGGCGTGATCGAGAAGCTGGTCAACTATTACCCAAAGCCGAGCTACTGGGCGCAGCTCTCGGCGGTGTATGCGCAGCGCGACGATTTCAAGCGAGCGCTGGCCGCGCTCGCGCTGGCCCGGCGCCAGAAGATGCTGAGTGGCGGGCGCGAGTTGAGTCACATGGCCCAACTCTACCTCTACAACGACATCCCCTTCACGGCCGGTCAAGTACTCGAAGCCGGTCTCGCGTCCGGCGAGATCGAAGGCACGTCGCAGAACTGGCGCCTGCTCTCCGAGGCCTGGCTCAACGCGCGGGAGCGCCAGAAGGCCCGCAAGCCACTCGAGGCGGCGGCCGGCCGAGCCGCGGATGGCGAGCTCTTCCTCCGGCTCGCGCAGATCCAGCTCGACGAAGAGGAGTGGGGCCCGGCCGCGAAGTCTCTCGCCGGGGCGTTGAAGAAGGGTGGCCTCAGGGACCCCGGCAATGCCAGCCTCATGCTCGGCATCGCGAATGTCAACGGGAACAAATGGGACGCCGCACGCGAGGCCTTCGAGGCGGCCAAGGGGCACGAGAAGACCCGTCAATCGGCCGAGGAATGGCTCAAGGTCGTGGCTGCCGAGGCCCCGGCGCTTGCCCCGGTTGCACCGGCGGCCGCACTGGTGCCTGACGCCGCCGCCAATGCAGCCGCAGCCCCCGCCACCGCACCAGGAGCCGAGCCCGTGCCCGCCTTCGCGCCGAAGATGGAGCCCGCGGCCGTGCCCGCGCCTGCGGCAGGATCTGTTCCGGCAGGCGAGGCACCCCGACTGGCTCCGCTGGCACCACCCGCTCCAGCTCCAGCCGCCCCTCAGGCTCCCCCGGCCGCGCCTGACCGTATGTCCTGATCGACCGCTGTACCGAAGCGGATCAGGCTCCGCGGCCGCTGAGCACGGTGTCTTGCCACGGCGCTCTGCGCTGCGCGTGGTCGTACCGATTCGGCACTGCGGGCCTGCTGCCGGGCACGCCTTGCGCTGGCGTTGTGCCACGGCCAAGACTCGACCGGATCGGCGCTAGATGGATCGCCAGCACATGATCGACGCCCTCGCGGGCGGACCCTTCGACATGGTCGTGATCGGTGGCGGTGCGTCTGGCCTCGGCGTCGCCGTCGATGCCCAGACGCGCGGCTATCGGACCGTGCTGCTCGAGGCCCACGACTTCGCCAAGGGCACCTCGAGCCGGAGCACCAAGCTCGTGCACGGCGGCGTGCGCTATCTCCAGCAAGGCAACGTCGCTCTCGTGCTCGAGGCGCTGCGCGAGCGCGGGCTGCTCTGCCGCAATGCCTCCCACCTCGTGCACGACCTGGCTTTCGTCGTGCCTCGCTACCGATGGTGGGAGGGGCCGTTTTATGGCGTCGGCCTCAAGCTCTACGACCGGCTCGCCGGGCGTCTCAACATCGCGCGTTCCAGAGTGCTTGACCGCAAGAGTACGATCGAGCGCATCCCCAACGTCGAGACCGAGAACCTGCTCGGTGGCGTCATGTACCACGACGCCCAGTTCGACGATGCGCGGTTGGCGGTGGCGCTTGCTCTGACCGCTGCCGATCACGGCGCGGTCGTGTTGAACCACTTCCCGGTGGTCGGTCTCGTCAAGGAAGATGGCCAGATCACCGGTGTGCGCGCGCGCGACATCGAGGCGGGCCGAGAGATCGAGATCCGGGCGAGGGTCGTGGTCAACGCTACCGGCGTTTTCACCGACCGGTTGCGGCGCCTCGATGAGCCGGACGCGGCGGCGACGATCGCGCCGAGTCAGGGCATCCACCTCGTCCTCGATCGCATGTTCCAGCCGAGCGATACGGCCATCATGGTGCCGCAGACCGACGACGGCCGTGTCCTCTTCGTCATCCCCTGGCACGGCCGGTGTCTGGTCGGGACGACCGATACGCGGGTCGAGACGATTGACGACGAACCGCGTGCGCTCGACGAGGAGATCGAGTTCGTTCTCCGCAACGCCTCGCGCTATCTCGAACGCACGCCGACGCGGGACGACATCCTGAGTGTGTTCGCGGGCCTGCGCCCGCTCTTCACCGAGAAGACAGCGGCGCGGGCGACCAAGGCGATTTCGCGCGAGCACGCGGTACTGGTCTCGGATTCGGGTCTGGTCACGTTGGTCGGCGGCAAGTGGACGACCTACCGCAAGATGGCCGAGGATTGCGTGGACGATGCCGCCGAGATGGGCGGGCTCGAGACACGACCGTGCATCACGCATAACCTGCGCTTGCATGGCTGGATGCGGCGCGACGACCCGGCCCTGCCCAGCGAAGGTCATTTTGAGATGTACGGCAGCGAAGCCGCGCGGGTGCGCGCCCTGCTCGAGAGCGACCCGGCCCTGGGCACGCCGCTACACCCGCGCCTGCCTTATCTGCGCGGGCAGATCGTCTGGGCCGCCCGGCACGAAATGGCACGGACGGTCGAGGATGCCCTGGCACGGCGCACGCGCTCGCTTCTGCTCGACGCCCGAGCCGCGGTCGAAGCCGCGCGCGACACGGCCGGCCTGCTCGCCGGCGAACTCCATCGCGACGCAGCCTGGATCGAGAGCGAAGTCGCCGCATTCGCGTCGCTGGCCGGAGGTTACCTGCCGCCCTGATCCGCTCCGCAGGGGCGCGTCCATGCTTTGGACGTCAGGTGGTGCGTGCGGCTGCGGCGGCGCGCAGGTCGGCGACGGCAGCAGTGTAGTCGGGTTGGCCGAAGATGGCCGTGCCCGCGACCAGCACCTGGCATCCCGCGGCGACGGCGGCTGGGGCAGTCGAGCGCTTGATGCCGCCGTCGATCTCGACATCGAAATCGAATCCGTCGCGCGCGCGCCACTCGACCACGCGGCGGACCTTGTCAAGTACATCGGGCATGAACGACTGCCCGCCGAAACCCGGATGCACGCTCATCACCAGCACCCGATCGACCCCGTCGAGCCGTCCGGCAAGGGCATCGACCGGCGTCGGTGGATTGATGGCCACGCCGGCCCGGCAGCCCAGTGCGTGGATGCGCGAGATCGTCCCGGCCAGATCGGGGCAGGCCTCGACGTGCACCGTCAGCGAGTTGGCGCCGGCCGCGGCGAAGGCCTGAAGCAGCGTCCACGGTTCGACGATCATCAGGTGGACGTCGAGTTCGAGCCGGGTGAGCGGGCGGATTGCCTCGACGACGAGCGGTCCCAGGGTCAGGTTGGGTACGAAGCGGCCGTCCATCACATCGACGTGGATGAGGTCGGCGCCGGCCATTTCGACGGCCCGGACTTCCTCGCCAAGGCGTGAGAAGTCGGCGGCCAGGATGGAGGGGGCGATCTTCGGCGTGGCGGTGGACATGGTCGGGTTGGCGTCGGTGCCGGTGCAGTCCGGCGGCGGGTTCTCTCGTCACACAAAGGCGGCCGATTCCCAAGTCCCGGCGCTGGTCGGGGCCGCTGGCAAGACGAGCGGCCCTCCTCGATAAGATCCCTCCGATGAGGGGTGCCGTGGAGCAGGGGGGCGAGCAGAGTTCGCCGGCGGTTTTACGCTCGAGCCACCGACCCGCGCGGGCCTGGTTGGCGGGTCTCGCGCGCATCGGCGCAGCTCTGGGGGTGCTCGCAGGTCTGGCGCTGGGTCTCGGGGCGCGTCGTGTCGATCAGGCGCACGGGCCCGCGTCGATCGACGTCGTGCTCGTGGTCATCGACACCCTGCGCGCTCGCAACGTGTCCCTCTATGGTTACGAGCGTCGCACTACGCCCAACCTCGAAGCGCTCGCTCGCGATGGCGTGACCTGGGACGCCGCGATCACGCCAGGGACGTGGACCGTGCCCGCACACGGTGCCATCTTCACCGGCCTCATGCCCTCGTTCCACGGCGCCGAGCGCGTCAAGGGCGAGACCCTGCTGACGACCCCGCTCAATCCCGAGGTGCGGACGCTCGCCGAGATTTTGGGTGAGCACGGCTGGCAGACCGGTGCCTTCATCGGCAACACGACCTACGTCACCTCCCTGCTCGGCTTCGACCGGGGATTCGAACGCTTCTCTGTCAACGAGTACCGGGTGTCGGCGAAAGAAATCGTCGAGGATGGCCTCGCCTGGTTCGCGGCAGCGAAGACGCCGGCCTTCCTCTTCGTCAATATCGTCGATCCGCACGAACCCTACGCTCCACCCCCGCCCTTCAACGAGCGCTTTCCCGGACGCAGCGCCGACATCCACGGCGAGCCGCGCGAGATCCTCGGCCGTAGCGCAGCAAGGACACCTGCCGCACTCGAGCATTTTCGGGCGCTCTACGACGGTGATGTGGCGTTCGCCGACTGGGGCCTTGGCGAGCTGCTGGCCGGACTGCGCCGGCTTGGTCGGTATCGCGATACGCTCATCGTCGTGACGTCCGACCACGGCGAGCATTTCGGCGAGAACGACATCGTCGGCCACGGCAAGGGCGGTTTCGAACCCTTGCTGCACGTCCCGCTGGTCGTCAAGTATCCAGCAGACAGAGAGGCCGGCGCGCGTGTGGCGCGGCGGGTTTCGACGATCGGGATCTTCGGCACGATTCTCGCGGAGGTCGGGATCCTGCCGCCAGCGGGCGTGGCCGGGACACCGCTTGATGTACCGCACCCGGTCGTTCTCGAGGATATCAATGCCGAAGGGCAGCGTTTCATCGTGGCCTACCAGGGAGATCGCAAAATTCTCTGGCGCATCGATCCCACGCGGGGCGACCCGGCCCGCCAGGACATGCGGGTCTACGATCTGGTCGACGATCCGGCCGAGGCGAAACCGCTCCCTCCCGCGAGTGCGCCCGGCCTCGAGCGTCACTTGCGGGCGTTTGCGGCGCGGCCGCGACCGATCAACAGCGCACCCGCTCCGGTGATCGATGCCGAGCGCGAGCGGGCCTTGCGCCGTTTGGGATACGTCGAGTAGCCCGTGCGCCCGGGCGATCGCGGCGCGCGCGAGGTTGACGACCGGGCGATGGCCGAGATCGTCCCCGCCCACCCGGCGCGATCGCGGCGCGCCCGCGTTCGCGTCTCCAGAACGCACGTCCGGTGCCCGGGGGACGCACCGGCGAATCGCAAGCCTCACGGGCGAACTCGCTTCCCGAACTCCCCGCATGATCGGGGCTGGCGGTGGGCGTGGCGGACCGTGCGCCGCACGGGCGGGGCCGGCCAGTGGTCGAGCCCTTGTCGTGCGGATCGTCTCCACGGCCGTCGAGCACGGCTGGTTCAGGCGAGCACCTCCGCTATCGTGAGCGCATGTTCGAGGCGGCGGGAACAATGACAGCTAATTTAGGGTTGACCGCCGAGGTCGTGCCGCCCGAGCGGACCTGGACCTTCGACCCGCACGGTGTGCCCTTGCATGTGGTCGAATGGGGGGACCCCGCGGCGCGGCCCGTCATCCTTTGCCACGGCATGCTCGATCACGCGCGTGGCTTCGATCTGATCGCGCCGGCCCTTGCTGAGCGGTTTCGCGTTGTGGCTTACGACGCGCGCGGCCATGGCGATTCAGGCTGGACGGACGCCTACCTCTGGCCGCTCGACGTCGCTGATCTGATGGCGCTGATCCACGCGCTGGGCGGGAATCTACACGTCGTGGCGCATAGCCGCGGCGGGGGTCTCGCGATGGACGCGACGCTGGGCGCGGGTCGAGGTGCGGTGAGCCAGCTCGTCAACATCGACGGGTTTGGTCCCCCACCGGAGGGTTTCGCACCGCCTGGCGTGCCGGTGGATCGGCGTCCACCGCCGGAGAAGTTCACCGGCTGGCTCGACAGCCGGCGGGCGGCCGGGGGCTTCCGTGCGTATCCTTCGCTCGACGATCTGGTGCGGCGGCGAGCGGCGGCCAACCCGAGGCTCGCGCTCGACTGGCTGCACCACTTCGTGCGCATCGGCGCGCGTGAGACCGAGGCGGGCTGGGTGTGGAAGGCCGATCCGGGCGTGGTGCGCGGCTTCGGCCCGTGGCGCGTCGAATGGGTCGCGCGCAGTAATCGCTTCCTGCCCTGTCCGCTGCTGGCGGTGATCGGCGGCGAGCCGGACACCTGGGGGCCCTTGCCCGAAGCCGTCCTGGCGGAGAGGCTCGCTCTCGTGCCCGAGGTCGAACGCGCCACCATCGCCGGAGCGGGCCATTTCGTCCACATGGAGAGACCGCGCGAAACCGTTGATCTTTTGTTGGATTGGCTCGCACGATGAGCCAGCCGTCGCGTCAGATCCGCCACGGCGAGACGATGCTCGCCCTGCACGCACAGCGCGATGGCGCTGGGCCGCCGCTCCTGCTGCTGCACGCGCTGGGCTCGTCGCATACCGAATGGCATCCCGTGCCGGAGTGGGCAGGGCCGGTGTGGGCACTCGATTTCGCCGGTCACGGGGCTGCCGACTGGCGTGCGGGCGGCGCCTACACGCCCGAACTCTGTGCGGCCGATGCCGACGCGGCGCTGGCCGAAATCGGGAGCACGACGCCGGTGGTGGTGGTCGGACGTGGGCTGGGGGCCTACGCCGCCTTGCTGCTCGCGGGGGGCCGCCCGCGCGAGGTCGCGGCGGCGGTGTTGCTTCCCGGCGAAGGGCTTGCCGGCGGGGGCGAGGTGCCGCGCTTCGACGACATCGACAGCGGGTGGGCGCGGCTTGCGGCGCGGCTGCGTGGCGCGCTGGAGGTGCCGCCGGGGGTTGACCCGCGGGCGCGCGCCGTGGCCGAGGATGCGCGGCCCTCGGATTACGCGGCGTCCTTTGCCGCGGCGGCGACACGGGTGATTCTGGTCGAGGACGAGGGATCTCCCCGGCCGCCTTGGTGGTGCGCTCTTCGCGGGCTCGAGGGGGTGGGCAGCGCTCCTGACCTGGTGTCGGCACTCGGCCTGCTGGCCTGCGCCTGAGCGGCGCCTTGGGCAGGCCGCGACTGCTTCCCGTGCTCGTCCCTTGGGTGCGCCGCGCGCGGGCGTGGACCAGACGCGATTCCTGCGCGGCATTTCGGTCTGCGGGCCTGCGCCTGACCAGCGCCCAGGGCAGGCCGCGATCTCGTCCCGTGTTCCCCCGGGGTGCGGCGGACGTGGACGTGGGCCAAGCCAATTCCTGTGCGGCACATGACCTCTTCCCGTGCTCGGTCCGGGGTGCCATGAAGGGGCGCGATGAAGACGCAGCTCCGGATCTTCGGCCAGCGGCTCGCGGCGGAGCTCGCCCCCCTGCGCGAGGCTCTCTCTGCGGTGGGTGCGGAGGTCGAGCCGCTTGCGATCGACGAGTTCGGACGGCGCATTCTCCAGCAGGCGCGGGCCGCGGCGGGCAGTCTCGCGGGTCTCACCGCCAAGCTCGAGGACGAGCAGGCCTACGTCGTGCTCTTCGGTCCGCTCAAGAGCGGAAAATCGACCTTGATGAATGCGATCGCCAGCACCTGGGTGAGCGAGGTCTCGCCGCTCCCGGCCTATCCCTGCATGGTTTACGTCTCGCACGGCGACCGGCCGCGTTGGACGATCACACGCTGGAACGGGACGGTGTCCGGCTCGGGTGATGCGCGCGGCGTCGCGGCGGTTCTCGACGAAGCCCACCGCCAACTCGCCACGGCCCTGCGCCGCTCGGAGCGCGCAGGCATGGATTTCGAGCCGGCCCGTGATCTGCCTCACGCCATCCGCCGGATCGACGTGCGGGTGCCGGCGCCGGCGCTCGAGGGGGCGGGGCCGGTGCTGGTGGACACGCCGGGCCTCTATACGCGCATGCGCTTTGGTTACGATCGCCTGACGCGCGAATTTCGCGAGACCGCCGCCGGCGCGATCTTCGTCGTCAAGACTGAGAACCTCTTCCTCGAACAGATCTTCGACGAGTTCGAGGATCTGTTGCGGCTCTTCAGCCGGATCTTCCTGGTGGTCAACATCGACGGCTCCAAGCGCGATCTCGCACCGGACGGATCGCTCGCCCCGAGCATCGAGGCACGCGATCCGCGGCGCGTGCTGGAGGCCTTCGAGAGCCTGGCGATGAGTTCCGAGCTGGAGCGGGCCCGCGACGAGGGTCGGCTCTCGATTCATGCCATCGATTTGCTGGCAGCGGCGCGCCGCCGGCTCGCACGCGCCGCCGAGGCCAACGTCGCGCACGCCGTTCTCGATCCCTCGGGTGAGGCGGAATCGCTCGCCCCAAGCCCGATCGTGCACTCCGGCGGCGAGGGGACCGAGAGCGAGGTCGCGGATACGAACGGGGGCGCGCCGAGTGCTGTGGTCTCCGGTGTCGTCTCGGACGGCTTTGATCGCTTCATCGACGAACTCAGCCGTCATCTCGACGGCAGCGAGCACGCCCGGCTCTTCGTTGCCGACAACATCCGCCAGGCCGGTGCCGCGCTGGAGATGCTGCGGGAAATCCTGCGCGGTGACGATCTGGCCCAGCTCGCCGCTCGTGCCGATCAGCTTGACGCCGCGCGAGAACTGGCGCAGCGCCGCCTGAAGGCGGCAGCCCGCTTGCAGCAGATCGACTGGGAACCTCATTTTGCGAGACAGCGCGAAGAGGTCGAGCGGCTGACGCGCGAGCGCACCGAATTGGCGCAGGCGGGTACCCTGCGGCGGGCGGCCGACGAACTCTCGCGTTGGTTCGAGGACGATCGCTCGTTTGCCGCCCTGCTGCGCGAGGGATTGGTGCCCACGCTGGCGGAGGCGCGCGATCAGATCCTGGAGACGGCGACCGATGTCGGCCGCCGGGTGATTGGCAGTGACGTCTCGGCCGCGGCACTCCGTCAGGAGGTGGGTGCCGATCTCTACGAGATCGATCTCCCGCTCGCGGAAATCGCTCGCGAGGCCTTTGGTGGGCTCCAGGCGGGGCCGGCTCGCACCGAGCCGGAAGCCGGTGTGCCCGCCCGGCTCGTGCCGGTGCGACGTCGGTTGACCGACTGGCTGCTCTTGCGCAACGCGGACCGGGTCCGCTGGGCGGTGCTCGGACCCGACGAGGCGCCGGAGCGGCCCGTCGCGGCGAGTGTCAAGAGCAAACGCTTGGCGGGTGCTGCGGCCGTCCTCGGCCGGGCCTTCGAACAACGGGTGCGTCGCTTCCTCGTCGAGGCGCTCGGTCGCTCGACACGCGAAGTTTTCGGCCTGCACGTTCAAGCGGTCGCGGGTGCCCTCCGCGGCGCCCTCGGCCAGGCGGTCGAGCGTGAAGCGGCGGCGTCGCACGATGCCGAGACGCGCCTCGCACGGCTGGCACGGTTGCGCGATGCCGTGGCGCAGCTCTCGACCGAGGTCGAGTTGGCCGGACTCCACTGCGACGCACTTGCGGCCGAGATGGGGGTGGCGCAGCCACCGCCGGAAGCTCGCGAGAAGAGCACCGAGGAGAGCGCAATTCCGTCGCTTGCGCCGCGCGAGACCTGAGGAGCGCCGCGCGAGCGAGGGGGCGCCCGGTTCGGGTCGTGGCATCGGTCCGGGCCCGGAGCTGGTGCTCCGTTCGGCGCGGGGGCGCTGCCCGGAGCGCAACGGCGCCAACCAGACGGGGTCGTCTTGGCCGGAGGTGCTGGTCCGCGCGAGGCGGGGGCGCTGCTAAGGTGGCCCGCCATGAATGTGCGTGACTTCCTCGGTCTGTGTTCCACACACAATGCTCATCGCTGGTATCTGCCGATCGTCCCCGGGATTTCGACGCGGGGGAGCTTCCTCTTCGGCGGCTGTGGGCTCGCCGCGGCGGTCGCGGCGATGGAGAACGCCACCGGCCGCCGCCTGATCTGGGCGACGGCGCAGTATCTGTCGTACGCCAGCTCGCCCTCAATTCTTGACATCGACGTTCTGGTGCCGGTCGCCGGACGGCACAGCACGCAGGCCCGCGTGGTCGGGCACGTCGATGCGCGCGAGATCCTGACCGTGAACGCCGCTCTCGGCGACCGTGACTTCGCTTTCGAGGGGCAGTGGCCAGCGATGCCCAAGGTACGGCCTCCGGCCGACTGCCCGCTTGCCCCACGCTGGCCGGGCGCCGACGACCGGATTGATGCGCGCTTCGAGATTCGAATCGCCCGCGGCAACCCGGTGCGTGACGGCAAGCCCAGCACCGACGGCTGCTCCGCCCTCTGGATTCGTCTGCCGTACGGGCTCGAAGTCTGTTCCGCGACGCTCGCCATCTGCGCCGACTGGATGCCCTCAGGCATCGGCCAGGCGCTCGGTCGCTGGGCAGGGGGCAACAGTCTCGACAACACGATCCGGGTCGTGCGTCCCGTGCCGACCGAGTGGGTGCTTTGTGACGTCCGCATCCACGCCGTCCAGCGCGGTTTTGCCCACGGTTTGATTCACCTCTGGAGCGAGGACGGTGTGCTGATGGCGACCGGCAGCCAGTCGGCGATCGTGCGCGTCTTCGATCCGGGGCAGCTCTCGACGAAGAACGCTTAACTGGGCTCTTCGTTCCGCCAGTAAGCCGCCATCAGTTCGTGGGACCATGCGGGCTGGCGGACCTTCGTGCGGGGCAGGAACTCGACCATCACGGGTTTGACGTCGAGCACCGGCGTGCCGTCGACCGCATCGAGCCCGCGCACGATCAAGGCGCGATCCGCGCGCGCGAGAATCTCGACGATGGTCGAGCCGATCCGATTGGGGCGGTCCTTGGCGCGCTGCGCGAAGATGCCCACCCGCGGCCAATCGGTGTTGCCGCGCGGATGCCGCGCGCCGTGCACGACCGAGTCCGCCGCGACCCGATCGAAGTAGTACAAGACTTCGGCGTGTGAGAACTCCTCGAGGCCGTGCAGGCTCTCCGGTGTGAACTCCGGGAAGAGTTCGATGCGGGCGATGACATCGCCCCAATCGTCGTCGCGCACGTCCTGGCGCGGGCTGCGGACGAAGCCGAGCGGCCGGATCGTGATCGTCTCTG
>SXLG01000061.1 GCA_005777805.1 Pseudomonadota bacterium | reverse complement strand
CGTGTCGCGCAACGCCTGCCCCCTGCTATCCACGCTGCCTCTGGATCGGACTCGGCAGGGAGGGCGGCATGAAGCACAGGCGACTCGGACGCACGGGACTCACGGTCTCCGAAATCTGCATGGGCACGATGACCTTCGGCTCGATGGCCGACGAGGCCGAGAGCCACCGCATCCTCGACCGCGCCTTTGACGCGGGAGTCGACTTTCTCGACGTCGCCGAGATCTATCCCGTGCCGCCGCGCGCCGTGTGGGCCGGACAGAGTGAGCGGATCGTCGGTAGCTGGCTCGCCGGGCGCCCGCGCGACTCGGTCTTCGTCGCGACCAAGGTCTGCGGCCCCGGCGGCGGCTGGTTTCAGTCGCCGGTGCGCGGGGGCAAAGCGGCGCTCGACCGCCACAACATCGTGCGTGCCTGCGAGGCGAGTCTCGCCCGCCTCGGCACCGACTAAATCGACCTCTACCAGACGCACTGGCCCGAGCGGGATCTGCCGATCGAGGAGACGCTCGAAGCGCTCGACCGGTTGATCGAGGCCGGCAAGGTGCGCGCCGCCGGCTGCAGCAACGAGACTACCTATGGCTTGACCAAGAGCCTCTGGGTCGCCGACCACGCCGGCACGGCGCGCTACGAGACGATCCAGAATAATTTCAGCCTGCTCAACCGTCGCTTCGAGGACGAGCTGGCCGAGGTCTGCCGGCGCGAGCACGTGAGCTGCCTGCCCTACAGCCCGATCGGCGCCGGCGTACTCTCGGGCAAGTACCAGGGCGGCGCCTTCCCCGGCGACTCGCGCTTCGGACGCTATCAGGGCGGCGACCCGCGGACGCAGACCATGACCCGGCGCTTCGTCAACGAGAGCACACTGGCCGCGACCGCCCGCTTCATGGACATCGCCCGCGAGGCCGGACTCGACCCGGTGACGCTCGCGGTCGCGTGGACGCTCAGCCACGACTTCGTCGGCTCGACCATCATCGGCGCCACGCGAACCGACCAACTCGTGGCCTCGCTTGCCGCGGCCGACTGCACGCTGCCGGCAGACGTGCTCACCGCGTGCAACCGCGTGAGTCGCGAGATCCGCTACCCGCTCGGCTGAGCGCCGCCGCGCCCCGCGGATCAGAAGATCGCGATAGGATTGACAGACGACGCCGTCCCGCGCTCGAGCACCAACGGCGCGACCACCAGGAGCAAGGCCGAGCGGGCCTCCTGCGCGCAGGCCTCGGCCAGATCGCCGAGCTCGAGGTTGTCGAGCAGATGGAGGCCCATCGCCACGATCGCCACCTCGTGAATCGGCAGCCAGGCGCCCTCCACCCGCGAGGGCAAGACATCGGAGATCCCGTCGGAACCGAGCGCCGCGCGGGGCTGACGAGGTTGAGCGCGCCGAGTTGATCGCGCTCGCCAAAGCGCCCCCAGTTGGAGAGGGTCTGATGGAAGGCTCGCACTTCGGCGAGTGAGAGAGGTTCGTGGCGAGCGCTGCGCATGGTCTCCTCCCCTGGCACCGGCGAGAAGAGCACGGCCAGGGCCGCTGGACACCTGTACTCGGGCATGAAGTAAGAGGCGCCCCGGCCGCGGCGAGCCGCGTTCCGGGCGACGCCGGAGATCCGGGCTGAATCGAGCGTGTGCTCGGCAGGCCGCGACATCTCGATCTGCGGGCGCCACCGGCCATCCGAACAACATCGAGCGTGTGCGCGGCAGCCTTCCGGCCGCAACATCTTGAGCTCTCGCCGACGTCGGGGAGCGGTGCGGTACCCGCACCTGCTCTAATAGTGGCTGGCCCCAAACTGGCGGTCTTGGTAATGCTGCCGCTCCCTCGGAACAGCCCAAGCGAGGCCCGGGGAACCGCACCATGGAGGATCTGCCGCGAAATGAGCACCACGACGAGCGCTAACCCGACGACGAACCCCCACCTGCGCGCCTGGGTCGAGCAGGTGGCCGGTCGCACCCGGCCCGACCGGATCGAGTGGTGCGACGGCTCCGAGGCCGAGCGGGTGCGCCTGACGAAGCTCGCCGTCGAGCAGGGAATCCTGCTGCCGCTCAACGCCGAGAAACGCCCCGGCTGCTACCTGCACCGCTCTGACCCGAACGACGTCGCGCGCGTCGAGCATCTCACCTTTATCTGCTCGCGCGAGAAGGAAGACGCCGGCCCGAACAACAACTGGCTGGCGCCCGCCGAAGCCTACGCCAAACTCGGCGCCCTTTTCGACGGCTGCATGCAGGGCCGCACGATGTACGTGATCCCCTACGTCATGGGCCCCATCGGCTCGCCGATGTCGAAGATCGGCATCGAGATCACCGACAGCGTCTACGTCGTGCTCAATATGCGCATCATGACGCGCATGGGCCGCGCCGCGCTCGAGATGCTTGCCGACTCCAACGATTTCAATCGCGGTCTCCACTCCACGCTCGATCTCGATCCGGAGAAGCGCTTCATCTGTCACTTCCCCGAGGACAACACGATCTGGTCGACCGGCAGCGGCTATGGCGGCAACGTACTGCTCGGCAAGAAGTGCCTGGCGCTGCGGATTGGCTCCTACCTCGGCCGCAGGGAGGGCTGGCTCGCCGAGCACATGCTGATCCTCGGCGTCGAGAGCCCCGCAGGCGAGACGACCTACGTCGCCGCGGCCTTCCCCAGCGCCTGCGGCAAGACTAATTTTGCGATGATGATCCCGCCCGAGAGCTTCCCGGGCTGGAAGATCTGGACCGTGGGCGACGACATCGCCTGGATGCGCATCGGCGCCGACGGCCGGCTGTGGGCGATCAACCCCGAGGCCGGCTACTTCGGTGTCGCCCCCGGGACCAACACAAAATCGAACCGCAACGCGATGGCGTGTGTCGAGCGCGACACCCTCTTCACCAACGTGGCACTCACCGACGACGGCGACATCTGGTGGGAGAGCATCGACGCGCCCGCTCCCGAGCACCTCGTCGACTGGCGCGGCAACGACTGGCAGCGCGGCTCGAAGGAGAAAGCCGCGCACCCCAACAGCCGCTTCACCGCCCCCATGGCCAACAACCCCGTGCTCTCGCCGCAGGCCAACTCCTCCGAGGGCGTGCCCATCTCGGCGATCATCTTCGGCGGCCGGCGCAGCACGACCGTGCCGCTGGTCTTGCAGAGCTTTGACTGGCGCCACGGCGTGTATCTTGGTGCGACCATGGGCTCGGAGACGACCGCGGCCGCGACCGGCCAGGTCGGTGTCGTGCGCCGCGACCCGATGGCCATGCTGCCCTTCTGTGGCTACGACATGGGCGACTATTTCGCGCACTGGCTGGCCATGGGTCAGCGCATCCCCAACCCGCCCAAGGTCTTCCAGGTCAACTGGTTCCGCCAGGACGAGGGTGGCCGCTTCATCTGGCCCGGTTTCGGCGAAAACGTGCGCGTGCTCAAATGGATCATCGACCGCGCTGCGGAGCGCATCCCCGGACGCGAGACCCCGCTCGGCTTCGTCCCCGCCTCGGGGCAGATCGATCTCGCCGGGCTGGACCTCTCGCCGGCCCAGTTCGAGGCCATCACCGCAATCGACGCGCCGGCATGGCAGGCCGAATTCGATCTGCAGGAGGAGCTCTTCCAGAAGCTTGCCCGCACGATGCCGTCCGAGCTGATCGAACTGCGCGAGACGCTACGCGGGCGGCTGGAGCGCTAGCATCCGCCTGGTGTCTTCGGGTCAATAAACTTATATAGAAGCGGCTACACATCCCCGCCACGACCCCGATCGTCGGCCACGATCGTCTCAGTCACCCGCGCCATAGAACAGGGTGGCTCCGTTCCGGATCATCCCGCAGGAGGCGCTGTTGAAGGTCGCCTGCCAGCACGCTCCGCCCGAGGCCCCGAGTTGCAGCTTCGCTGCCCCGCTGAGCGGCAGCGCGGCTGGCAGCGCGGGTATCTGGAGGGCTTCGCCCTGACCCTGCACGCGCACATACGCCTTGCCGTCGGCGCCG
>SXLG01000060.1 GCA_005777805.1 Pseudomonadota bacterium | reverse complement strand
GCTGCTGCCGCTCCCGACCGGACCGCATGATCTCGGCCGGCTGCGGCGCATCTTCCGCTGGGACGTCTACCGGCGCGACTCCCCGCGCCGAATGTCGACCGAGACCCGATCGACCGCGACGAAGTCGTCGAAGCGCTTGGTCACCTCCTTGAAGGCGACGACGCTCTCGCTACTCGCCCCGCTCACCACATCGCCCAGCCTCGTCTCCTCCCGTCCTGTTGTCCCAGCCGACACCACTCGCATCGTTTCCGGTAGCTTGGGCCAAGGTGAAGCTCGCAGGCTCCCACGACCGGGGCAAGCACGCGCCGTGTCGGGGCCTTGGGACGGCTGACCCCCGGACTCCGGCCGTGCGGTCCCCGTCCTCCGGCCAGAGGGCGCGCCCGGACCCTCGCCCTCTCTCAACGTCCCGCGGGTTCCACCGCGAGACCCGACTCGGGATCGATCTCGAAACCGCGCTCGCGCGTGGGGTAGACGCGGCGCCGAATCGCCGCGATCGCGGCGGCCGTGCGCGCGAGCTCCTCCTCGAACCAGCGCGGGTTCGCCGCGATCTGGTCGCGCACGGGGCCCTCGAGGTACTCCTCCACGATTGGGGTGCGCGGGTAGTAGCGCCGGTAGACGTCCCAGCGGAAGATGCGCCGCAGCCGGCCGAGATCATGCGGTCCGGTCGGGAGCGGCAGCAGCGCGACATCGGTCTTGCCGGCTGCGGCGCGCGCGTCGAGGCGGTCGAGCACCACGTCGAGCGTCGTCTGCAGGTACTCGTCGCCGGCGAAGATCTCGAAGTCGTCGTAAATCAGATCCATGACGGCGCGCGCCTCCTGAATCGGCAACCGGGCCTGGCGCTCGCGTCCCATGCGGCGCAGGAGCAACATGAAGGGATGCGGCCGGTCGCCCGTCGCGGCGACTTCCTCGGCCGACCGGAAATCGGGCTGCGCATAGGGGAAGTGACGTGGATCGATGACGTCAAAGCCACCGCGGCCGTAGAACAGGATACGCTGCAGCGAGAGCCGATCGTCGGGACTGTAGAACTCGACCTCTGCGGCAAGGTCGATGGTCATGCCGTAGTATCGGCCGGGAGCATCGGGCGCCGGCAGGTGGAACATCCCCCGCTGGTGAAGGCCCCACAGGAACTCCACCGCGAGTTCAACCGGCGCGATGCGCAGCCAGTAGGTAAGCACGCTGCCGCGCGCCTCGGGCAGCATGAAGATGTGCGAGAGGTAGACGACGCATACGTCGGGTGCGTATTTGGCGTTGACCAAGACGCGCCCGTCACGAACCCCGCGAATCTCACCAGTCTTCTGGTCGCGTGCGACAATAAAAAAATACCGAATGAACGTCCCCGAGGTCGGGCTCGGGGTGAAGCGGTCGTAGAGGAGCATCTGCCGCACGACGTCTTCCTGCTCCATCTCGCCGGCCTCACCGAAGGCGTCCCAGAGGATCTGCCAGGCGCGGTGGAAGTCGGGGTGATCCGGATGCTCGATGCATTCAAGCTCGTAGCGCCGGGTCTCACGCTCGATCATCTCGAGCACGTCCTGCGCAAAGAGGTCCTTCAGGCAGAGACGAACGGGGGTTCCGGAATCCATGATCGAGTCGGGCCCGTTCCTTGAGAAGGGGGCCGCTCCCTTCCCGGCCATGATGCCGGGCGGGGTGGGGTTCGAGCAACCGGCGACAGGGGCCCCTGCGCGTGACAGTATATCCGCGTGGCACAACCGATCGACAGCAACGAATCGCCCTGGCGACTCGAAGCCGGTCACGACGAGCCCGCGCCACGTCTCCTCGGGCCGGCGCGCGCCGACGTGACGATCGTCGGCGGGGGGCTGACGGGGCTGTCCACCGCCTACCATCTGGTCGAGCGCTTCCCCGAGCGCCGCATTGCCGTGCTGGAGGCACGCGCGGTCGGCAACGGTGCAAGCGGCCGCAACGGCGGGCAGATTCTGAACTGGATCAACGGGGTATCGGACCGCGATCCCGAGCTCACGCGACGGGTCCATGCGACCACCCGACAGGGGATCGAGCTGGGCGCCAGCCTGTCGCTGGCCTGTGGCGTCCCCGAGGCCTTCGCGCAAGAGGGCTGCCTCGAGATCTACACAAACAGCGCGCGGGCCGAGCGCGCGCAGGAGAGGGTCGAGCGGCTGGCCGGGCTCGGCATCCCACTCGAATGGATTCCGGCTGGGCGGCTCGGCTTCGCGGGTGCGTGCGGTGCCAGCGCGGATCCGCTGGCCGGGCGCTTGAACGCACTCGCCCTTCTGCGTGCGATGAAGCGCAATCTCCTCGGGCGCGGCGTCGCGATCCACGAGCACTCGCCGGTCGAGCGCATCGAGGAAGGTCGTCAAGTCCGTGTCCGCACCGAGCGGGGCGAGATTCGCAGCTCGACGCTGGTACTCGCGACCAACGGCTACACCCCGGCGCTCGGCTACTTCCGCTGGGGCTTGCTGCCGATGCAAGCACGGGTTCTCGCCACCCGCCCGCTCGACGCGGAAAGCGTTGCCCAGCTCGGCTGGGGCGGCTGCGTCGGTTTCTCCGACGACCTCGATCGGATCGCCTACGGCTGCCGCACCGCGGCGGGCCGGATCGTCTTCGGCGGTGGTGGCAATTCGGGTTATGGCTATCGCCTCGGCGGACGCCTTCCCGCTGCCGCGACCGAGCCGGGCGAGCGCCACCACTTCGATGCCGTCGAGGCGCGCTTGCGGCACTACTTTCCACGACTGCGCGACGTGCCGATCGAACACCGCTGGTCGGGCGTGTTGGGGATCACCCTCGACCGGGTGTGTTCGATGGGCATCGGTGGCGAACACGGCAACGTCCTGCACGCGCTGGGCTACTCGGGCCACGGACTCGCCCTGGCGCTGCTCGCCGGACGAGTCCTCACCGATCTCTACGCAGGAGATCACGCGCCGTGGCGCGACCTGCCCTTCTATCAGCGGCGCTTCCGGCCCCTGCCGCCGGAGCCGCTGCGCTGGGCCGGCTATCAGGCCTACACCCGTCTCACCGGCCGCTCCCCGCGCCGCGGGTGAGGCCTGTGCCGCGCCCCGGCAGGCGGGCCAGCTTTGCGCGTCTCACCGGCCGCTCACCGCGCCCGGTCAAGGCCCGGCGGCGTGCCGCGCCACCAGCGCTGCGCGTCGCCTCAGCCGCGTAGCCGATCGAGCACGCGCGCGAGTGCTGCGAAGAGCCGGTCGATCTCCTCATGCGAGATGACAAGCGGTGGCGAGATCGCGATCAGATCGCGGATGCCGCGCACGATCACCCCCTCCTCACGGGCCAGGGCGGCTGCCCGCACGCCAGCTGTGCCGGGCGCGGCGACCTCGGGCGATACGCGCAACTCGATCGCGCCGATCAGCCCGAGTCCCCGTGCCTCGCCCACCAGCGGATCGGTCCGCAGGGCCTGAATCTTATTCTGGAAATAGGGGCCGACGTCGGTCCGCACGCGGCCGGGCAGATCCTCGCGCTCGAGGATGGCGAGATTGGCCAGTGCCGCGGCCGCGGGCACCGGATGCCCGCTGTAGGTGAAGCCGTGCGCGAAGTAGCCGTTGGTCTCGAGAGCCGCGGCGATTTCGCCACTCACCAACGTCGCGCCGAGCGGCAGGTAGCCGCTGGTGAGCCCCTTGGCGACCGTCATGATGTCGGGGTCGAGATCCCACATCTCGGACGCGAACCAGACGCCGAGTCGCCCGAAAGCAGTAATGACCTCGTCGGCCACGAACAGGATGTCGTGGCGCCGACAGAGTTCGCGCAACGCTCCGAGATAGCCCGCGGGCGGAAGGATGACGCCGCCGGCGCCCTGTACCGGTTCGACGAACATGGCCGCGATCGTGTCCGCACCTTCGCGTTCGATGACCCGCTCGGTCTCGTCGATGCACCACGCCCCATATGCGGCATCGTCGAGTCCGCTGCCCGAGGCGTAGGTATACGGCCCCGGAATGCGCACAAAGCCCGGCAGCGGCAAGTCGAAGGGGTCGGTGCAGTTCGGCAGTCCGGTCAGACTCGTGGTCGCGATACCCACCCCGTGATACGAGAAGGTGCGACTCAGGATCTTGTGCTTGGACGATTTCCCGCGCAGCTTCTGCCAGGCGCGGATGATCTTGAGCGCGCTCTCATTCGCCTCCGAGCCCGAGTTGGTGAAGAAAACACGTTCGAGACGGCCCGGCGCCCGTTCGGCGAGCCAGGCCGCGACCCGGATGGTGGGCTCGGTCGTGGTCTCGAAGAAGGAGCAGTAGAACGAGAGCTTCGCCATCTGCTCGGCGACCGCGTCGACGATCTCGCGCCGCCCGTATCCAACATTGACGCACCAGAGCCCGGCCAGTCCGTCGAGCAGGTTGCGGCCCACCTCGTCGACAAGCACGCAGCCCGAGCCCGACTCCATCACGTGCGTCCCACGCTGATGCATCGCGGCGTGGTCGGTGAAGGGGTGGAGATGGGTTTGGCCGTCGAGTCGGCGCAGCTCGGCGAGCAGAGCGTCATTCATGGCGCGGGAGTTCAACATGTGCTCCCCGTGGCGGAAAGGGCGCCGCGGCATCCCTCGAATGTGGAGTCCGCGTGGACGAGCCCCCTCTCGGCGCCGGCGATCAGGAGCATCACGCCCTCATGCGTCCGAGTGTGGAGGCCGCGCGCGGCGAGGGTCTCCCCGTGTCGAAAGGACCGGTGCCGCATCGCCCTCTTCGTCCCGTTCTCTGGGACGCTGCCGCCCCCAGCGGATCGGAGCGTTGACAATCGGCCCTCCGCTCGCGCAGAACGATTCCACCACCCAAAGACCCGAGACCGTGCCCCCCTTGGCACCGTCGGGACCGGAGCCGCCGCACCATGCCAGAGCACAGACCCGCTTCCGCCACCGCCGGGGAATCCGTCACACCCGGAGCGCGGCCCCGTCCACGCGACAAGAGCATAAACTCGCGAAGCGGGATACCCGCTGCCCTGGCGCTGGGCCTGGCCCTGGCCGCACTCGTCACCGCGCAGCCCGTGCGCGCGGCTTCGGCCAGCGCGGTCTCGGCCGGCGGCCGTCACACTTGCGCGCTCACTCTGGCGGGTGGCGTGCAGTGCTGGGGCGCCAACGAGGTCGGTCAGCTCGGCAACGGCGCAACCGCCGGCAGTCGGGTGCCGGTGGACGTGAGCGGACTCGTGTCGGGCGTCTCTGCCGTGACCGCAGCCGACTATCACACCTGTGCCTTGACATCGGGCGGCGGCGTCAAGTGCTGGGGCTACAACGAGGGCGGACAACTCGGCAACGGAAGCGACGTCGACAGCTCGACGCCGGTCGACGTCGCCGGGCTCGGCTCGGACGTGGTTGCTGTGGCGGCAGGTGGCTCGCACACCTGTGCCGTCACCACGGCCGGTGCCGTCAAGTGCTGGGGCTGGAACCTCTACGGTCAGCTCGGCGACGGGACGACGACTGCGCGCGCGACTCCGGTGGGCGTGAGCGGGCTCGACGCCGGGGTCACCGCCGTGGCTGCCGGCACCTGGCACGCCTGTGCACTGACGGCGGAGGGTGGAGTAAAGTGCTGGGGGGCCAACGAATTCGGCCAGCTCGGCGACGGCGTGAGCGGCTCGCCGACCGGAGCCTTCCTCGATGGTTCGCTGCAGAACATGGCGGGCGTGGCGCAGATCGGTCCCGGCGACAGCAGCCCGACGCCCGTCGACGTCACCGATTTGTCCTCGGGCGTGCGCGCCATCACCGCCGGCGCCTTCCACAGCTGCGCCTTGACCACGACCGGCGTGGTCAAGTGCTGGGGTCATAACGAGTACGGCCAGCTCGGTGGCGTCGCGGACGATCCGGTCGGCTCGCCGGGCGGTGCGTTCGTCGATGGGCTGGCGCAGAACATGGCCGCCGGTTCCGGCGGCGGCGCGGCCGCGAGCAGCGCCACCCCGGTCACCGTGGCCGGTCTCGGCGCGGGGGTGCGGGCCGTGGCTGCCGGTGCCTTCCACAATTGTGCCGTGACCTCGGCCGGTGGTGTCAAGTGCTGGGGACGCAACGACCAGGGCCAGCTCGGTACCGCCCCGGGCGCCCCGGAGCCCGACGGCTCGCCCGCCGGAGCTTTCGTCGACGGCACGCCCCGTGGCCTCGACGCCCCACCGAACCCGCGCGGCACGACTCCGGTGGCCGTGCCGGGGCTCGCTGTGGGCGTGTCGGCCGTGTCAGCCGGCAACGCCCACAGCTGTGCCGTGAGCACGACCGGAGCGGTCAAGTGCTGGGGTGGAAACGCCTACGGCCAGCTCGGCAACGGCACGAACGCAGCGACCCCCACACCGGCCACGGTGACCGGCCTGGCAGGATCGGTGTGCGGCGATGGCCTGGTGCAGGGTGCGGAGCGTTGCGACGACGGCGACCAGACCGCAGGCGACGGCTGCGGCTCGACCTGCGCCATCGAGTCGGGCTTCACCTGCGTATCGGGAGCGCAGCCCAGCGACTGCGCCCTCCCCTTGACGATCGAGCGGGCCGGCCTCTGGTACGCCGCGTCCAGCGGGACCGCGACGATCACCGGCTCCGTCCTCGCCTCCTCTCAGGACCAGTTGTCCGGAGGACTGACCGTCACGATTCGCGAGCACGGGGGAAGAGAGACCACGACGACCTTCTCCGGGGCGGAGTGCGACACGCATCGCTCGCACCAGAGCTTCAGTTGCAAACACGTGCGCGGCGGCAATCGGGCGCGACTCACGCGCGACCGGCGCAGCGGAAGCTACAAGTTCAAGATCTCGCTCGCGCATATCGATCTGGGCGCCCAGGTCACGGGGCCGATCGAACTGAAGCTCGACACCGGAACATCCGTCTATCGGGGAGCAGCCGCGGCGTGCAGGTCGCTCCGCGTGTTGCCACCAGCGCTGTCGCGGTTGATGTGCCGCGGCTGAAACGTCGCGGTGCCCACGCTGGCGTGGACACCGCGACAAGCTGCGGGGCCTGACCGGCCGACGCATCGAACGTGACGCCGCGCCATCGACGCCGCTACGAGTTGCGGCGACGGACCGGCGGCTGCGTTGAACATGACGCCGCGCTATCCAGACCGACATGGACGCTGCGACAGCTCGGCTGCGAGCCGAGGATCTCTCTCCGGGCGATCAGCGCTTCGCCGACCTCGACTGGTCCGAGCTTGTGCTCGAGGTGATCGACCGCCCCGACCATCCCTCGCTCGCCGAAGCCTATGCGCGCCTCGGGCGCGAGTTCGGCAGCCGCAACGAGCTCGAAACCCTGGCCGTGCTCGAAAAGCGCCTCGGCTGGCGGCCAGACGTACCGACCCCAAGCGGACTCCATCTCGCCTATGAACTTCTGGTAGTTCGTCGCGCGGGCCGGCTGGTCGCGGTGCGCGACCATTCAGCCATCGTCAGGGGGCCCCTCCACTCCGCCGCGGCACCACCGCAGGCGGACACGGCCGACGGGCCGACCCGCGTCGCGGAGCGCCCGGCCCTGGTGCATCTCTCCCATGTACTCGTCGAGCCCGAGCTGCGCGGCAGCGGACTTGCGGGCTGGCTGCGCGCCCTGCCCCTCGGGCTCGCCCGTCGCTGCGCTTTAGCCGCAAAGAACATGACCGACGCCGTCGTGCTGCTCGCCGAGATGGAGCCCTTCGACCCCACCGACACCGCAAGCCTGCGGCGGCTGCGGGCCTACGAGCGCGCGGGTTTCCGCAAGGTCGAGCCCGCCGCCGTCGAATTCTGCCAGCCCGACTTCCGTCCCCCCGCGACGATCGCGGCCGACACGCCGCGACCCGTGCGACTCGATCTGATCCTGCGGCGGGTCGGCCGCGAAGCGGAGGCGTCGATTCCTGCCCGTGAGCTTGCCCACCTGCTTGACGCACTCTACGGCATGTATGCCGAGAGCCTCGAGCGCGACCACGTATCCGCCCTGGCCGCGGCGGCGCGGGCGCGCTGCTCTCGCCACGCGACGCTGGGCCTGATAGCGCCGACAGCATGATCCGCGCCTACCACCACCCCGGCTTCGCCGCCGACATCGGCGACCACGTCATGCCGATGCGCAAGTTCCAGATGGTGGCCGACGCCGTGCGTGGCCTTGCCGGCATCGAGGTCGTCGAACCGCCCCCGGCGGAAGAGGCAGATCTGCTGCGGGTACACACCCTGAAATATGTCACGGCCGTGCGCACCGGCGAGCCCCGCGCGCTGGCCGAGTCGCAGAAGTTTCCGTGGTCAAATGCGCTCTGGCCCTCGGTGCGACTGACCAGCGGAGCCTGCATCGCCGCGGCCGGGCACGCGCTCGAGTCCGGCACGGCCGCCGCAGTCGCCAGCGGTTTTCACCACAGCTCGGCGGATCACGGCGAGGGCTTCTGCACCTTCAACGGACTGGTCGTCGCCGCCGATGCACTGCTCGCAGCCGCCCGTTTGGAACGCGTCGCCATCCTCGACATGGATCTGCACTACGGCAACGGCACAGCAGCGCTGGCGCTGGCCCGTCCCTGGCTCTTCAACGCTTCGATCTACGGCAACGACTATTTCCAGAACCGGCCTTACGCCGACGTCGAGACGCGGCGTCATACCGACGGGCCGAATCACGTCTCGTTCGCTCTGCCCGGGGGAAGCGGCCGCAACGTAATGCTCGCCGCCATGGACCGCGCCTTCGAGTCGATCCTCGCCTGGGGCCGCCCGGAACTTCTGCTCTACCAGGCCGGGGCTGATCCCTACCGCGAGGATCCCTACTCGCCGCTGGATCTCGACCACGACGATCTGCGTGAACGCGATCGGATGGTGTTCGAGTGGGCCCGGCGCATGAACCTGCCCATCGCCTGGGTGCTTGCCGGTGGCTACACGGCCGACACCGCAAAGGTCGTCGCCGTGCATGTCGGGACCTTCGACGCCGCCCTCGAGGTCTACGGCCAGAGCTGAGCCAGGGCTCGGTGCGGGCTCGCGCGAATGCGCCCGCCCAGCCTGCCGAGCGGGCCGGGCTTCGGTGTCCGCGCGTCCGGATCGTGCGACGCGCGCGAAGAACCCGCCCGCCCAGCGCAGCAGCATTCTGCGCCGAGGCTAGGGCAGATGCGCGCGCAGCGCCGCGCGGCGGCCCTTGGTCTGAAGCAGCTCGGCCACCAGCGCCGTCCAGCCGGTCTGATGGCTCGCTCCGAGCCCGCGGCCCGTGTCGCCGTGAAAATACTCGTGAAAGAGCAGCAACGCGGGTTCGAACAGCGAACTCGGAGCCGGCCCGCCAAGCGACGCACGACTGCCCCCCGCGCCCGGCAGGAAGAGGTCGATCAGCCGGTCGGCGATCTGGTCGGCGATCTCTTCGAGCGACAAGAAGCGGCCCGAGCCGGTCGGACATTCCATCCGGAAGTCCTCGCCGTAATACACCTGGAAACGACGCAACGTCCCGACCAGCAGAAAGTTGATCGGCATCCAGATCGGCCCGCGCCAGTTCGAGTTGCCGCCGTAGAGACCACTGCGTGACTCCCCTGGCTCGTACTCGATCGACCACTGCTGGCCGCCGAGGTCGAGCGACCAGGGCTGGTCGCGATGGTGACGGGAGAGGGAGCGCACGCCGAAGGGCGAGAGGAAACCCGCTTCGTCCAGCGCCCGGCGCAGCACGCACTTCATGCGATGACCCCGGACGAGTGCCAGCAGTCGGCGTTCGCCGGCTCCCGGCACGTGCCAGCGCGAAATGAGCGTGGCCAGATCGGGACGGTGCTCGAGCACCCACTCGAGCCGCTCGCGAAAGGCCGGCACTTCGACCAACGTTCCGGCCTTCACCGTGATCGCCGCAAAGAGCGGGATCAGGGTGACGATCGACTGCACGCGCAGCGGCATCGCCTGCCCATCCGGCAGCCGGAGTACGTCGTAGAAGAGCTCATCGTCCTCGTTCCACAGCGCGAGTCCCGATTCGCCATGGCTTGCCATCGCGTCGGCGATGGCAAGGAAGTGTTCGAAGAACTTGGTCGCGATATCCTCGAACGCGCTCGCGTGACTGGCGATCTCGAGCGCCAGAATCTGCATCGACAGGCAGAAAAAGCCCATCCAGCTCGTCGCGTCACTCTGTTCGAGCCGTCCCCCGCCCGGAAGGCCCTGACTACGGTCGAAGACAGCGACGTTGTCGAGACCGAGGAAGCCGCCCTCGAAAACGTTGTTGCCCTCGGAGTCCTTGCGATTCACCCACCACGTGAAGTGGAGGAGCATCTTGTGAAAGATGCGCTGCAGGAACTCGAGATCGCCCTCGCCGCGCAGCTCGCGCTCGATCTCGTAGACCCGCAGCGCAGCCCAGGGCAGCACCGGCGGGTTGGAGTCGTCGAACGACCACTCATAGGCCGGCAGCGCGCCGTTGGGGTGCATGTACCACTCGCGGCAGAGCAGCAGAAGCTGACTCTTGGCGTACTCGGGATCCAGACGCGCGAACGCCACGCTGTGGAAAGCCGTGTCCCAGGCGGCGAACCACGGGTACTCCCAGCAATCCGGCATCGAGATCACATCGCGCGCATCGAAGTGGCGCCAGCCGTGATTGCGACCATGACGACGCTCGCGTGCGGGCGCGGGCCCGGCCGGATCACCGTCGAGCCAGGTGCGGACGTCGTAGTGGTAGAACTGCTTCGACCAAAGGAGTCCAGCCCAGGCCTGTCGCTGGACGCGCCGCTCCTCGACCCCCAACGCGACCGGATGGAGCGCGGCATGGAAAGCCTCGGCGTCGCGCTCGCGCTCCGCGCAGAGGGCATCGAATGCGGCGATGTCGAGAGGCTCCGGGGCCGTCGCGTCGAAACTGAAGCGAAGGCGCAGCGTCGCCACGCCACCGGGTGGAATGCGCAGCGAATAGTGCAGCGCAGCCTTGCTGCCTTCGAGCGCGGGGTTGACGGCCGCGCTCTCTCCGTCGACGAGGTGGCGATGAAAAGCGTCCTTGGTGTACCGGCTGCGCGAGGGGCTGCCGTAGAGCCGCTCGGTGTTGGTCTCGTTGTCCGTGAAGAGTTCGCTTGCGTCCACGGTGGCGCAGACGCGACCATCGGCCGTGGCCACCTCGGCGGCGAGTGCGCTGACGAACCCGCGCCCGAGCTCGGGCGCGCGCAGCGACAAACGCGCGGGCCCCGAGCCGGTCGCGAACACCAGCGGTCGCTCGATGTCCCCGCCTGTTTCCGCAGTCTCGCTCCAGGCCCACCGATTGCGAAACCAGAGCGTCGGCAAGAGGTGCAGGGGTGCTGCCTCGGGGCCGGCATTGTGGGCACGCACCCGCAGGAGCAGGTCCGTCGGTGAGACCTTAGCCCAGGTGATCTCGACATCGAAGAAGCGCCCGTCCGCGAAGACCCCGGTGTCCTCGATCTCGAACTCGGGATCGTCACGTCCCCGCTCCTGGCTGCGCGCGACGATCTCGCCGTAGGGATACGCCCGCTGGGGATAGCGGTAGATCATGCGCATCCAGGAGTGGGAGGGAGTGCCGTCGACGTACCAGTACTGTTCCTTGACGTCCTCGCCGTGATTGCCCTCGGGCCCCGACAAGCCGAACATCCGTTCCTTCAGGATCGGATCGGCGCCGTTCCACAGGGCAAGCGCCATGCAAACGATCTGGGCGTCGTCGGAGAACCCACCGATGCCGTCCTCGTTCCAGCGATAGACCCGCGAGCGGGCGTGGTCGTGCGGGAAGGATCCCCAGGCGTCCCCCTCGGCACTGTAATCCTCGCGAACGGTGCCCCAGGCCCGTTCGGCGAGATAGGGCCCGAAGCGCCGCCACGTCGCCCCATCGGTTTCGAGCCGTGTCCGTTCCGTGTCCACGGCCTTGCGCTATCACGGTCGCCCGTTCCGCCCCAACGCGGTGCCTCCGCCGTGGCCCCGCAGCCGCAACACCCCGCATGCGTGGCCGATCCGGCGCCTGGCCCTCTCGGGCGTTGCATCAAGGAATGGGAGGTTCCATAAGCCTGGGGTGTTCCCGACATCCGGCCGTCCCTGCCCTCTCGAGCCCGCGAGGGATCGACCGTGAAAGCGGCGCGGCGGCTTCTCGAGGCGCACACCGGACTCGTGCTCTTCTTCCTCTACGCACCGATCCTGGTGCTCGTCGTCTACTCGTTCAACGAAGCCAAGCTCAACGTCGTGTGGAAGGGGTTCACGCTCGAGTGGTACGCCCGCGTCTGGACCGACACCGGTCTCGTGCGTTCGCTCCAGAACAGCCTGATGGTCGCCGCCATCACCACAGTCTTCTCGGTCGCGCTCGGCACGGGCGGCGCCTGGCTTCTGTTCCGCTACCGCTACCCCGGCGAGCGGCTGCTCCAGACGCTGGTCTTCCTGCCCATGATCGTCCCCGAGGTGATCCTCGGCGTGAGTCTGCTGATCCTCTTCGTCGTGGTCCGGCTCGAACTCGGCTTCACTACCGTGGTGATCTCGCACGTGACGTTCTGCTTCCCCTTTGTGCTGGCCGCGGTCGAAGCACGTCTGGCCGGCATGGATCCGGCGCTGGAGGAAGCCGCCCTCGATCTCGGCGCAACCCCGTTCGTCGCCTTCCACAAGGTGATCGTGCCCTATCTCATGCCGGCGATCGCCTCGGGCGCGCTCATGGCCTTCACGCTTTCGCTTGACGATGTCATCGTCACCTACTTCACCGCCAGCGCGGCCTCACGCACCCTGCCGCTCGAGATGTTCGGTCGCGTCAAGAAAGGTGTCGATCCGTCGCTGAACGCGATCTCGACCGTCTTCATCGGCGCGACGATTCTCGCCGTACTGACCACACAGTTGCTCAACCGGCGCGGGGCACTGACTGCCCCGGCCACCCAAGGAGGAGAGAAACCATGAGAGTATTCACGATCGGCTCGGCTCCAGCGCGCGGGATGTTGGCCGCGCTCACAGCCCTGGCACTCGGCACCTGGGCCCACCCGACTGTGGCGGCCGACGCGCCCAGCGAGCTGAACCTGTTCGCCTGGTCGGAATACATTCCGACATCGGTGATCGAGGGCTTCGAGAAGGAGAGTGGCATCAAGGTCAACTACGAGGAATACGCATCCAACGAGGAAATGCTGGCCAAGCTCGTCTCGGGCGCCTCGAAGTACGACCTCCTCCAGCCCTCCGAGTACACGGTCGAGGCCCTGATCAAGGAAGACCGCCTTCAGCCGCTGGACAAATCGAAGCTGCCGAATCTCAAGAACGTCGAGGCCTGGTACACGACCCAGGCCCACGACTCGGGCCTCAAGTACAGCGTGCCCTACATGTCCGGCACGGTCGGGATCGTCGTCAATAAAGAAAAGGTAAAGGAACCGGTCACCGGCTACGACGACGTCTTCAAGGACGCGCACAAGGGCCGCATCGTGGTGCTGGATGATGCGGTCGAGATCGTCACCTGGGCCATGGCGACGCAGGGCAAGGGTCCCGCCCAGGTGAACTCCGAGAACGTCGCTGCCACCCGCCCCGTGCTCGAGCGCTGGTTGCCGCTGGTCAAGGTCTACGACTCCGACAGCCCGAAGACGGCCCTGCTCAACGGCGATGTGGATATCGGCATCGTCTGGTCGGGCGAGGGTGCGATCCTCGTCAACGAGGCGCCCGAGAAGTTCCAGTACATCCTGCCGAAGGAGGGAGCGCATATGTTCATCGACAGCCTGGCGATCCCCAAGGACGCACCCCATCCCGAGGCCGCTCACGCGTTCATCGACTACCTCCTGCGCCCGGAAGTCAGCCGCAAAATTTCGGAGGAGTTCCCCTACACCAATCCGAACGTCGGCGCGCGCAAGCTGTTGAGCGACAAGGAGCGAAACAACGAGGCGAGCTACCCGAAGGGTTCGCCCAGGCTCGAGATCTTCCGCGACATGGGCCCGACGGCCGTCGAGATCGACGAACTCTTCACCGACGTGAAGGCGAAGTCGGCGAGCTGAACCGTTCCGGTGGGTCGGGCGCGCTCGCGACAAGGACCGCCCGACCCGCCACGTCCCTCCCCGAGAGTGCCCCACCATGCGGCAGGCCGATACTGCTTTTGAGTCCGCCAGCGGCAACCGCCGTGCGCCGCGACTTACCGCCTACCTCCTGCTGACGCCGCTGCTCGTCTGGGTCATGGCGTTCGTCGTGGCTCCGGCGCTGATCATCCTGGTCTACAGCTTCGGCGAGCGGCAGGTCCTTGGCGGCGTCACGCTAGGATTCTCGCTGCGCAGCTGGGCCCGGGTCGGCGATCCGATCTACCTCGCGATCCTGTGGCGTTCCGTGGAGTACGCCGGCATCACGACACTCATCTGCCTCGTCGTCGGCTACCCGGTTGCCTTCGTCGTCGGGCGCGCCTCCGAGCGCCACCGCCCGCTGCTCCTGACGCTGGTGATGATTCCCTTCTGGACAAGCTTCCTGATCCGCACCTACGCCTGGGTGACCATCCTCAAATCCGAGGGGCTGCTGAACTCGCTCCTGCTCCAGCTCTCCTGGATCAGCGAGCCGATCGAAATGATGTACACCCCCTTCGCGGTGATCATCGGGCTGGTTTACACCTTCGTGCCTTTCATGATCCTGCCGATCTACGGCAGCGTCGAGAAACTCGACGCCTCGCTGATCGAAGCGGCCCTCGATCTCGGCGCCGGGCCCTGGCGCGCATTCTGGAAAGTGATTCTGCCCCTGACCCGGCCCGGCATCTCGGCCGGGGTCCTGCTGGTCTTCGTCCCGGCGCTCGGGCTCTATGCCGTCAACGACATCCTCGGCGGGGGCCGGGTCGACATGATCGGCAACGTGATCGAGAACCAGTTCAAGGGCACGGCCCGCAACTGGCCCTTCGGCGCGGCACTCGGCACAGCTCTGCTCGGCGCGTTTGCCCTCGCCTTCTGGCTCACGCGCCGGCCCGGCCGCGCGGACCGCGCCGCGGGTTGACCGCCCCCGCGCTCACGGCGTCACGATCGGAAAATCGCCGCTGGATCGATCGAGCAACGAGAAGAAGCGCAGCAAGGCCGTCCGGCTGCCCTCGACCTCGAAGTCCTCGGAGAAGATCATCTCGCGCAGACCGGCCTGCCCGACCGAGAGCCGGGCCAGCATCTCGCGCGTGAGCCGGACCGTCGCGTCGGCATCGGGATCGGGCTCCTTGCGGTGGGCGTGCAGCACCGCGTTGTCGATCTCGAGCACCCAGGATTCATCCAGATCCGTGAAGACGAAATTGATCCGCAGCTCCTCGTCTTCGGCCTCGGGACCGTCGAGCCGCGAGGCCATGGCGTCGAAGAAGCGCCCGAGCGGCAGGTGCCGGAGCAGTGCCAGCGCAACTTCAGGATCGAGCGCGGTCACCTGCGGCCCGTGGCGCAACTCGAGCGCCCCGGTGAGATAGACGTCACGCCACACGCCCGACTCGGCCTGATAGCCAAGCTGCTCGTAGGTCCGCGCCAGCAACTCTGTCGCATCGACGTTGCCAGGCTCGGCGAAGACGAGGTGATCGAGCAGCGACGCGGCCCAGCGATAGTCGCCCGCGTCAAAGGCGGTGCGCGCCTGACCGAGAACCGCCGCCGCACCCCCCATCGCCGCGACGTACTTCACCGCCGCCTGTTCGGGCGGCAGTGGATCGAGGTGGGCCGGGTTGGCATCGTACCACCCAAAATAAAACTGATAGACGGCCTTCGCGTTGTGCCGGGTCGTGCCGTAGTAGCCGCGGACGGCGAAGGTGTCTTCGAGTGCTGCGGGGAGCTTCAGGTGCTCGGCGATCTCCTGCGGCGTGGCCCCCTGGTTGGCGAGCCGAAGCGTCTGGTCGTGGATGTAGCGGTAGACGTCGCGCTGCTTCTCGAGGTAATCGCGCACCCTTTCGCGACCCCACACCGGCCAGTGGTGACTCGCAAACACCACCTCGGTATCGCCGAAGCGCTCGATCGTGTCGTCGATGTAGCTGCTCCAGAGCAGTGCATCCCGCACCTTCGCACCCCGCAGGGTGTAGAGATTGTGCATCGTATGGCTGACGATCTCCGCGCCGCACCACGCCTGGAACTGCGGCAGGTAGAACGTGAGCTCGGCCGGCGCCTCCGACTGTGGCGCGTACTGGAAGATGAACTCGATGCCGTCAATGTCCATGGCCTGAGGTGTGCGATCGATCAGGTCGGTCGGCTCGATGAGGTCGATCCCGCCACGCGCGATGCCCTTGCCGAGCCCGGTGTCGACGTGGCCACGCGCGGACTTCGGCAGGCCCGTGCCGAACTGGTAGGAGGCGCGCCGCCCCATCGCGACCCCGGCGAGCACGTTCTCGCTGGTCGCCTCCTCGATGAAGCCCCGCGGCGCGATGATGCGCACGCGCGCGCGCGCCGCGGGATCCTCGGGCAGGACCGCGTCGACCCCGCCAAAATGGTCGAGGTGGCTGTGGGTGAAGATGACCGCCACGACCGGGAGGTCGCCAAGATGCTTGCGGGCGAGCCCGAGCGCTGCCTGCGCGGTCTCTCGCGCGGTGAGAGGGTCAACGATGATCCAGCCGGTCTTGCCGCGGATCAGCGTCATGTTGGAGACGTCGTAGCCGCGCACCTGCCAGATGCCTGGCTTGACTGCGAAGAGCCCGTGCAGCCCGTCGAGCTTTGCCTGGCGCCACAGGCTCGGGTGGACGCTCGGCGGGGCCTCGCCCGCGACGAAATCATAGTCGCGAGTGTCCCAGATCGGGCGATCGCCCGCGCCCGCGACCACGACATCGCCCTCGCCGGCAACGAGGCCGCGACGCGCGTCTTCGAAATCTTGCTGATCGGCGAGGGCCAGCGCGGCCGCGGCTGCGGCGTTGGCCTCGGTCGTCACCTGGCTCGCCGCATGGCTTCCCTGCGCGTCGACCGCGTCAGCCGCGGGGGCACCCCCCTCCCTCTCGCCCGCCGGCGGCTTGGGCCCGCCACTGCACGCCACGAGCGCGAGGCCCGTGAGCGCCACCCAGACCTGCAGACCCCTCGTGGTCTTTCGAGTCGAACGCATCGATTCCCTCCGTGTCCTGCCGCTGCCCGACTTCGCAAGGTCACCCACGCGGTGCAAGGGAAACGGGCCGTGGCGTGCCTCCGCCGGCGGCCACGCGCGCCGGTCGGGGGCATCGTTCCGGTCGGACGAGCCCTGCCGACGGCGGCCCCCTCCGAAGGTCAGACCCGGCCGACGGAATCGCACATACGACGGCGTGCGTGCGGCAGCCGGTGGCCACCCGCCGGGGCTAGCCCTTCCTCCGAGCGGCTCCCCCGCGACACGGCTCCGCGTCCGCTCGACGGGCACCGCCGACTTGCCAGAGGAGCCGCCAACCCCTTCGATCGGCGCCATGGCTTACGAATGCTTTGAGGTCACGCGCGACGGTCCGGTCGCACATCTGAAGCTCTGCCGGCCGGACGAACTCAACTCGATGAAACGCTCGTTCTGGTACGAGTTGCCGCAAATCGTGCGCGACCTCGACCGTGAGGGCTCGGTGCGCGCCGTCGTCCTCTCCTCCACCGGCCGCCACTTCAGCGCCGGCATGGATCTGGGCGTCTTCGCCGGCGGGTTGGGCGGGCTGGGCAACGGCAAGGCCGACGACGCAGCCGAGATCGGCCGCTTGCGCGCCAACCTCCGCCTCGGCGTCCTCGAGATCCAGGAGACCTTCAATGTGCTCGAGCGGGCCCGGATGCCGGTGATCGCTGCGATCCAGGGCGGTTGCATCGGTGGCGCGGTCGACATGGTTTCGGCCTGCGACCTGCGCTACGCGACGCGCGATGCGTTCTTCTGCATCCAGGAGATCAATATCGGCATGACGGCCGACGTCGGCACGCTGCAGCGGTTGCCGAAGATCATCCCCGAAGGCATCGTCCGCGAGTACGCCTACACCGGCCGCCGCCTGCCCGCCGAGCGGGCGCGCGAGGTCGGTCTGCTCAACGAAATCTTTGACGACCACGCGGCCCTGCTCGAGGGCGTCTTCCGGGTGGCGCACGAGATCGCCGAGCGCTCACCGCTGGCGATCTGGGGCTCCAAGGAGATGATCACCTACTCGCGCGATCACACCGTTGCCGACAGCCTCAACTACATCGCGACCTGGCAGACCGGGATGTTCCAGCCCGCCGACATGGGCGAGAGCTTCAAGGCGCGCCAGGAGAAGCGCGCGCCGGCCTACCCAGACCTGCTACCGGTGGGCAAGCCGATCTAGCGGCCGCCCGCAATGCCCCGGCATGAGGTGGAGCGGCCGAACCGCTCCACCTCATGCCGGCTCAACGCACGATGTAGGTTCCGCTCAGAACGAACATCTCGTTCTCGGTCGTGAGGCCCGCCGTGATCGGGCAGGCGTCACAGACACCGTCGCCCGCACCGGGTGTGCTGTCGCAGCTCGCATCGTCTTCGGCCCCGGAGCAGGCCGCGCCGACCTGCCCGGCCGTGCACGCCACCGGCCGGCAACTGGTTCGATCGGGCATCGTCGAGAGACGCGTCACGAGCCGGAGGTCGGGCTCGCCGTCGTCGAGCAGTCCGTTGTTGAAGTCAGCACAGAAGGTGAGCGTCCGCGCTGCCGCATCGGCCGCATCAAAGAGCATCGGTGGCTCGAAGTTCTGCTCGATCGGATCGGAATAGCTGAAGCTCTCGTAGATCCGCCGACCGTCGGCGAGATCGACGGTGAAGTTCCGGCCCCGCTTGTGGGTATGCGAACTCAAACTGAGCAGTTCGGCGCCACGCGGCAGCGTGTGCGTAGAACAGTAGTTGCGTGTGGTGAAGGGAGGCTGCCCCGCAGCGATATAGAGCGAATGGACGTCGATGATCCCGTGCACGGGCCAGCGGCGGTCCCGCGCAAAGAACAGGTTCAGACGCCCGTTGAGCGAGTGGTCATCCCCCGTCAGGTTGAAGGCATGCGAGTTGACGAAGAGGATGCCCCGGATCGGAATCTCGCGATAGACGCCCTCGCGCGGCGGGAGGTACTGCTGGGCAGTCTGGGCACCGGCGATCCCGCCTCCAGCCACGTTGGCGGCAGCCCCCGGAGGCCCGAAGCCGATACAAGCAACGGAGTTGGAGACCGCACTCCGGCAGAGGTTGCGGTCTCCGCACGCCGCGGCGTCGAGCGGCTCGCATACCTGGCCCTCATCGGCGCCACCCGCACAGGTCCAGGCACCAAAGCTAGGATCGTTGACCGATTCAGCGCCCAGACCCGAGTGATCGATCACGAGGTGATGGCTGTGCGGATCCTGGCGCAGGTGCTGGCCATTGATGAAGAAGACGCCACGCTCACGGTCCTGGGCGTCTTCGGGGATCACATCGCTGAAATCGTAGTATTGCGCGTAGCAAATCTCGACCTCGGTGCGGGCCGGCAGCGTGTAGGGCGCAAAGCGGAATTGGACGCCCTCGTCGGGTGCTGGTGCCGCCAGCGGCTCGATCGTGATCGGGGTGGCCGGCGGCAGGCAGGTGCCGAGCAGTTCCTCGACATACTCCGAGTCACCGAGGACAGAATCCCCGACCGAGCCCGTCTCGGGGGCTCCCTGTTCGATCCAGATCTTGAGCGCCTCGAGGTGCTCCTCCGGAATCGGTGCACGACCGACCGGCATCGGACTGCCGCCGATCGTCACGCTGCCCGGCACCGTGGCGGCGCGCAGCTTCTGGTAGAGGAAGCTCTCCGTCGGCTCACCCGGCACGAGTCGCATCTGCCCGCTCGCCTGCGAGGGCACCTCGGAGAGGTTCGCGTAGGAGTGACCCGCTCTCAGATCGAGGCCGCCCGCTCCACCCGCGCCATGACACGCCTCGGTGGTGCAGCCCTGGCCATCGAAGATCACGCTCTGGATGGCGTCGTAGGTATGGTCGAACTCGCCCGACGGACATTCCGTGTTGACTACCGGAGTCGGCTGCGGTTCCTCCTGGGGAGCGCCCCCACCCGGTCCCGAGCCGCCGCCACAGGCAAGTGCCAGAACCGACAGCAGGACGAGACAACAACGCAAGGGCACGGTCGTACGATCGAGCATCTACTCTCCCCGCGGCCCGCGCAGATCGGGCCGCGGGCCCTTTCTTAGGGCCACGAGCAACACGAAGGCAACCTCCGGATCTTCGCCCAGCGCTCCGGGTGGCGACGACTCAGGCCTCCCGCACGACCGTTGCGTAGGCCGCACAACAAACTCAGCTCCGCGCGAGATCCGGTGGCGACCATTCAGACGTCCCTCACGACTGCTCAGCACGCAGCCCAACGGCTCGACACCTGCCGAACCGTCGCGGCGCGCGCTGGCTTCCCTGCCCGAGCCCGAGTGCGGTCCCGGGCTTTCAGGCTTGCGGCGCACGGCGCAGCGCGTCGGGAACCCACGCCGGCGAGCGCTTCTCGGCGAACGAGCGCATCCCTTCGCGCGCCTCGGCTCCCGTCACCGACGCCTCGAAGGTCATGCGATCCACCGCCCCATAGCCCGCGTTGATAATGCGCTTGACGTGCATCCGGGCTTCCGGTCCGCAGCGCAGCATGTCCTCGGCAGCACTTCGGGCTTCGTCAAGCAGCTTCTCGTGCGGCACTACGCGTGCCACCAGCCCCATCGCGAGGGCCTCGTGCGCGCCGATGCGACGCCCGGTCAGCAGCATCTCGCGCGCCCGCGCGATTCCGACATGCGCCGGCAGGTAGGCCGCGTAGCCGGTATCGGCGATACCGAGCAGCAGCTCCGGGGCACGGAAGATCGCCCGCTCGCTCGCCACCGCCACGTCCGAGAGCATCGCGATCAGCAGCCCGCCTCCCATGGCGATGCCATTGACCGCGCTCACGACCGGAGCGCGACTCGCCCGGATCGCCTCGAAGGGCACGACATCCATCGCGCTCAGCCCGTCGAGTGCCGGATTGTGATCGTCCTGCTTGCCGCGTAGCTCGCCGCCCGGGGCGAAGACATCGCCGGTGCCGGTCAGAATCAACGCCGTCGGACGCTCGCACCGCTCGACGCAGGCGACGGCACGCTTGAGGCCGAAGTACATGGCACTGGTGAGCGCGTTGCGCGCCGCGGGCCGCTCGATCGTGCACCAGGCGAGGTGGTCCTCGATCAAAAGCCGGAGAAAGGGCGTTCCCAGGTCGATTCGTTCTGCCATCGTGACGCGCGTGGCCCCGCGGGCGGCGCGGCCCATCCCGTACCGTGCCCGAAGCCCCCCCCCTTCCGGCGCAACGATGCGGTACGCCGCGCCGCGGGTCAACGTGCGCGGGTGGGCACAGTGCAGGGGGCATTGGGGAGACGAGCCGGGCCGCACCGATGCAGCGGGCGCGCTGCCGGAGTGGACGCCGGCGGACGCGAGCAGTTCGCGCGCCTCGTCCCGAACTCCGGCGGGAGCCAACTCAGAAGATTATGACCGACGGCATGCGGCGTCGTCGATCGCGGTCGTCTCAGTCGCCGGCGCCATAGAACAGGGTGGCTCCGTTCCGGATCATCCCGCAGGAGGCGCTGTTGAAAGTCGCCTGCCAGCACGCTCCGCCCGAGGCCCCGAGTTGCAGCTTCGCTGCCCCGCTGAGCGGCAGCGCGGCTGGCAGCGCGGGTATCTGGAGGGCTTCGCCCTGACCCTGCACGCGCACATACGCCTTGCCGTCGGCGCCG
>SXLG01000059.1 GCA_005777805.1 Pseudomonadota bacterium | reverse complement strand
GGTGCGCATCTGAAGGCATGGCCGATGGTCATACTATGAAACGATGGGCTCAGGTCCACGGCTGGGGTGACTTTCGTAGCGGCACCTTCGCACCTTTTGGCCGGGCCGCGCGTCACCCAAATGGGGTAGTTTCGGTGTTTTGTCGTGCTCCCCCGGCTTCCGGGTAGCTCAAGGCACTTATTCTTGCGCCGCCCTCGGCTCTGCGCCCCGCACTGGTGCCGACGGCGTGGAGGTCGCCGGCCCAGCGGCCGACGCGCCACACCACCGGCGGGTACGACCCCGCGGGCCAGACCTGCCCCGCCCCCCCCGGCGGGGCAGATCCTGCGGGTGGCGGTGGACGATTCTGCCGAGTGGCGGATTCGGGCCGACCACAAGGGACGCGACGAGCCCGAAATCTCCACGGCCGGCGGGCTCTCTGCGCTGGGTGGCTTGGCACCGCGACTGCTCATCCCCTCCGCCATGATCAACACCCTCTCCTGGCCGCGATTCGGCACCCGACCTGTTGCGCGTACGAACCCGGCCGCAACCAACGCCTCAGCCGGCGCGCTTCCTCAGCGCCGCGCAGGCGGGGGTGCGACCCGGCTCGTGCTGCTGGGCGGCGTCGCTGGCGTGGTGGCGGTGGTGGCGATGCTGGGCTTCCTCGATCCGCTCTCGGTACTCATCACCATCGGCGGCGCGCTCGCCGTGGCTCGGACCACGCATTCTGGTGCGACGTTCGAGCTCGCCTGGCAGCGGATCGAGGTCGTCGTCGGGGGCCGGCGCAAGCGGGCGGTGCTCTTCGATGCCGAGCGGACGATTGGCGATTTCAAGCAGCTCGCGCGCATCCATCGCGTGCAGGGCGTGCAAGCCCTGGAGGCCGCGGCGCGAGCGCTCGGGCGGCCCGCACTGGCGCGAGCCATCGAGCAGGCCTTCGCTGGACGCGAGGGGGATCTGCTCGAGGCGTGGCTGCGCCGCGAACGGCGTGCTGTCGAGGCCCCGGCCAACGCTGCTCGCACCGTGCTGGCGACCTTGAGCCGACTCTTTCCGGCCTTTGGTCTGATCGGCACGCTCATCGGCCTGGCCCTTTTGCTCGACGACGTCGCACGCTCCAATGCCAGCGGGCTCGCCGCGGCACTCGGCGTGACGGTCCTGACGACGCTCTACGGTGCTGTGCTTGCCAACGTCGTCGTGCTGCCGCTCGCGAGCAAGGTCGAGGCGGATGTCGCGGCTGAGCTCGGCTGGCTCGAACTGGTGGCTTGTGGCGCGGCACAGATTCGTGAACGCGCCTACCCCACGGCGGTCGAGCGGGCGATGCGGACGATTGCCGGCATTGAATCCCTTGCCGACGAGGAGGAGACCCATGTCATCCGGCTCGAAGAGAGAGCGGCTTGAGGCGAGCGCCGAGAAACCGGCGCTGGACGACTCGACGAACTGGCTCGTGACCTTCAGCGATCTGGTCCTGCAGCTCTTCGCCTTCGTCGTGGTCGCGGCCGTACTGACGCGCTCGGGCAGTGAGGGTACGCCGAGCCCGCGCCAGATCCTTCGTCAAGCAGCCGACTCGCTGGTCGGGATCGCGGCGCCCATCCCCGGCGTGCCCGTGGCACGGGCGGGCCACTGGAGGCCGCGCGCCGTGGTGCGGTCCGCCAGCACGACCGGTGCGGCAGGCCGCACGCGACCCGATAGGCCCGCGCCAACGGAGGCGCCACTCCGTCGAAGCGACGACGAAAATGCGATCAGCGCTGCAGTCAGGGCGCGATCCGATGGTGCCACGCATGTGGACGTGGCGATCGGTCCCAGAGGCAATGGGAGAGCGGCTGTCGCGGCGGCGCCCGTTCATGCCGCAGGCGCAGGGTTCCCGGGGGCAAAGCTCTACGTGACCACGGCCGCAGCGGCGCCGACGGGCGCTCCTTCCATCGCTACATCCAGCACCGTCCTCGTCGGGGCCGGGGAAACCCGGGACAGGGCCGCGCCCGACGCGCCGAGCAGGGAAGCGCAGCGCCCGGTCCCCGGCACCGCACCGCGGGAGAGCGAGTTGCGCCCCGAGCCCAAGGCCGAGCGAGCGCCGCGGGCACTCTCACCCGATCAGAGCTGGCGATCGATCAGCCGCTATCTGGAAGCGCTCCTCGAAGCGGAGCATGGCCGGGCGACCGTGGGTGTCGAGGCGTCGGCCTCGGGCGTGTTGCTGCGCGTCGGCGAGGCGGCGGGCTTTGCCACCGGGACGGCCGAGCTGCGCGGGGCCAAGCACTCTTTCGTTGGTGCCGTGGCCGCTCTGGCCGCGGACCTGCCCGAGGTGGTGATCGAGATCACGGGCCATACCGACGACCGACCGCTGCACGGTGGCCGCTTCGATTCGAACCTCGACCTCTCGTTCGCCCGCGCCCGGCACGTGGCCGACCGACTGCTGCACGCCGCACCCGCGCTTGCGGGGCGGATTCTGGTGGCCGGCTGGGGTGCTGACCGTCCGCTCGTCCCGAACGAGAGTGCTGCCGCACGTGCCCTCAACCGTCGCGTCGAAATCCGTCTCCGCGCCGCGAGCTGAGCGCCGCGCGGCCGAACCGCGCGGCGCGATTCCGGGCTACGTCAAGCGCTGCGCGCCGCGGGCCACTCCGCTGCACTGGCACGTAGCGCTGGGAGTTGGTCCGCGGCGTCGAGGGCTGCGAGGCGGTAGGCCTCGGCCAGCGTGGGGAAGTTGAAGACGTTGTCGACGAACTCGTCCACCGCCCAGCCGGCGATCAGGGCGACCTGGGCCACGTGCACGATCTCGGTGACGCCTTCGCCGACGAGCTGGGCGCCCAGCACCCGGCGGTCGGCGCAGCGCACGACCAGCTTGAGCAGGCCGCGGACGTCGCCGTTGATGCGGCCGCGGGCGACCTCGTCGAAATGCGCGCGGCCGACCACGACGGTCTCGCCGCGTGCTCGCGCCTCCGCCTCCGTCAAGCCTACAGACGCGATCTCGGGCACCGTGTAGATCCCCACGGGCGCCATCTCGGGCGGATGTCCCAGCGCCAGTCCCAACGCGTCGCGGGCCGCACGGCGGCCTTGTTCCATGGCGGTCGCGGCAAGTGCGGGCGGGCCGATCACATCGCCCACCGCCCAGAGGCCCGCCACGGCCGTGCGACAGCGCTCGTCCACCGCGAGGAGCCCGCGCTCGTTGGGTGCCAGCCCGGTGCGTTCGAGTTCGAGTGCGGCGACGTTGGCGACGCGGCCGAGCGCGGCCAGTACCTTGTCACTGGTCACCAGGCCGCCGTCGCGGAGGCGAATATCGACCCGACTCACCCCGTCCCAACGCACGTCCACGATCTCGCGCTCGCCCAGATAGGTGCCCCCTGCGTCACCGAAGCGTTCGAGAAAACTCGCCGTGACCTCGCTATCGAGGAAGGCGAGCGGCTGGGGCGCGCGGTCGATGATGGTGACGGCCACGCCGAGGTGCGCGAAGATCGAGGCGTACTCGCAGGCGACCACGCCACCTCCCAGCACGGCGAGAGAGCGCGGCAAGTAGAGCATGGAAAGAATCGAATCGCTGTCGAGAACGTTCTCGTGGTCGATTGGAACGGCCGGGGTCTGGCGCGGACGCGAACCCGTCGCGATCACGATCGCCCGGGCCGCGAGCAAGAGCGGGGCGCCCTGCAACTGGCGTACTTCGAGCTTCCCCGGCTCGAGGAAGCGGGCGCGACCGTGAATCAGGCGCACCCCGGCCCGCTCGAGCTGGCGCTGCATCGTTCCGGCATGGGCGCGCGCGATCGAATCGACCTGGCCCATGAGGCGCTTGAGCTCGACGTCAGCACGCAATTCAAAACGCGCGATGCCCTCGCCGAGATGCGCCCGCGAGACGCGCAGTGCCGTTTCGCGCAGGGCTTTGCTCGGGATGGTGCCGCGGTGGACGCAGGCGCCCCCAACCGAACGCGCCGCCTCGACCAGCGCTGTGCGGGCGCCCGTGCTCGCGCCGGCAAGGGCTGCGGCAAAACCGCCCGGGCCGCTGCCCAGGACGATCAGGTCGAATTCGCCCGCATTCATAGCGCCAGCGCCGCGACCTGTTCGGCCACGGCCCCCCTGCGCTGGGCGATCGCATCGAGGTCCTCTGGGTAGAGGTTGAGGCACGTCCGGCAGAGTTCCTCGGCAATCAGGTCGTGCGAGGTTTCCGCTCGATGCTCCGCGTCGTCTGCCCCGGCGTCTGCGGCGGGAGCGAGCATCAGTCGGCGCGACAGGCCGATGATCGCCGGCAAGAGCGACGTGGCGTCGGGCTCGGGTTCGAGGTGGTGCTCGATCGCGCCGACCACTTCCTCCGGCAGGCGCCAGTGCCCGGCCAGGGCGAGTCCCCACTCGATGTAGAGTTGGTCCAGCGCACAGGTGAGCGTGTGGTCGGTGGGGCGGGGCGCCAGCTCGCTCTCGAAGCGGGCGATGCGCACCAGCAGCAGCGGTTTTCCGATCGCATGCAAGAGCCCGGCGAGGAATGCGGTCTCGGCGTTGCTGCGCAGGTGGCGCGCGACCTCGCGTGCCCAGGCGGCCGTCGCCAGCGACTCCTGCCAGAGTGCGGCCAGCAGGGACTCGCGGCCAGGTACCTTGAAGATTCCGCTCTGCATCGAGGCAGCGAGCGAGATCTCGGTCAAGGTCGAGAGCCCCAGTCGCGTGATCGCCTGCTGCAGCGAAATGATCGGCGTGCGCGGCAGGTATGCCGGTGAGTTTGCGATCCGCAGCACATGCCCGGCCAGCACCATGTCGTGGTGGAGCAGGGCGGCCATGCGCGCGAGGTCGGCGTCGGGGTTGCGTGCGAGCATCAGGATCTCGGAGGCGACCCGCGGCAGGAGCGGCAGCTCGTCGAGCGATACGGCGCTGGGATGGCCGCATCGATCCACGATTTCGCCGATCGAGGCCGATTCGAGGGCGTCCCTGTCGAGTCCGACCAGCGTGGCCGGGGCGCTCGCCAGCGCGGGGCTCTCGAGCATCGTCATCCCCCCCGCGACCAGGAGACCGGTCGGGGCGCCGGCGCCGGGGCGCCCGTGGGCAGCGCGTCGGGGGCCAGCACGATCGGGCCGGGCAGGCCCTGCACGCCGGGTGGTGGTGTGCGCCGCGCGGCCATGATCGAGATGCGCCGGTTCTCATCCGCCCAGGGGTCGTCCTCGATCAACGGCATCGACGAGCCGTGCCCGGTAACGCCACGAATCTGCCCGGGACGCAGGCCCGAGGCCTCGAGCACACGGCGCGCGGCACTCGCCCGCTCCCACGAGAGGTCCCAGTTCGAGCGTACCCTGGAGTTGGCGAAGGGTCGGGCGTCGGTGTGGCCACCGATCTCGACCGGGTTCGGCATCTCGGCGAGCACCGTCGCAATCTTCTGGAGCAGAGCCGCGAGCGGTGGCTTGAGTTCGGCCGAGGAGAGGTCGAAGAGGAGCCCTCGCTGCGCGAAGGCCCGATCGATCACCTGGACCTCCAGCCCACGATCGACGACCTGGATCTGAACGTGGTCGGCGAGTCCGGCCAGCGTGGGGTCGGCGGCGGCAGCCGCGCGGACCATGGCTGCCAGCACGCCCGCCGTCGCTTCGAGTCGCGCCTGTTCCTCGCCGCTGGATTCGGTCTTGTGACCGGCGTTGGGTCCCGTGCCTCCGGCCGCGACCGCCTTCTGCGCATCCGCCCGACCGGCCATGTTCTTGCGCTCCATGCGCTTGGTCGGGACCACGTCGATGTCGCGCGAGACGACCTCCGGATCGCGGCTCATCGCCGGGTTCGAGTCGATGCTGAGCACGCTGCCGCCGGGCAGGACACCCGGATCGCGGAAGTAACGTGCAATCTGCGAGCGCAGCTTGACGTCGGCCTGGGTCAGGAGCCAGAGCACCATGAAGAGCGCCATCATCGCCGTGACGAAGTCGGCGTAGGCTACCTTCCAGGCGCCGCCATGGTGGCCCGCGTGTGCCACCTTCTTCTTCTTGATGATGATGCGAACGTTCTCGCCACCGGCCATGGCTCAGCTCCCCGCCTTGACCTGTCGGCAGGCCTCGTCGAGTTCGTCACTCGAGGGCCGCACGGCCGAGAAGACCGCCTTGCGGGCGAACTCGACCGCGACGATGGGAGCCGCACCACGCAGTGAGGCAATCACGCCCTCCTTGATGCTGCGCAGGTACTTGGCGTTGGCGTTCTCCTGCATCTCGATCGTACTCGCGATCGGTGCGAGCACACCGTAGGAGAGGAGAATGCCGAGGAACGTTCCCACCAGTGCTGCCGCGACGTGGTGGCCGATCACCTCCGGGCCCTGGTCGAGGTGCCCCATGGTGATGATGATGCCGAGGACGGCGGCGACGATCCCGAGGCCGGGCAGGGCATCGCTGGTGGTGCGGATGATCGCGATCGGGATGTGCACCTCCTCGTGGTGGGTATCCAGTTCGGCATCGAGCAAAAGATCGAGTTCCTCGGCCGAGGCCGTGCCGTTGACGATCTGCTTGAGCGCGTCGCGGAAGAAATCGACCGCGTGGTGGTTGGCGAGAAAGCCCGCGTACTTCGAGAAGATACTGCTCTTCTCCATGTCCGTGACGTGATCGTCGAGGGCGACCGCGCCGTTCTTCCGGATGAAGCTGAAGACTTCGTACTGGAGCTTGAGCGCTTCGAGGTACTCCGCACGCCCAGGTGTCTTGCCGGCGAATGCTCGGGCGAAGGCGCTGAAGACCTGGCCGCGGATGCCGCCCGGCGCGGAAATCAGGAGGGCACCGCCGGCGGCGCCGACGATGACAATGAACTCGTTGGGCTGGAAGAGGATGCCGAAATGGCCGCCCGACATGGCGAACCCACCCAGCACCGATCCCATCACCACGAGCAGGCCGACAATCGTGAACATCGTTCCGACCGGCCATCGGCCCGCGCCACGGGCGACTTGAGGTCTGGAGCCCCGCGGCGTCGGGGGCGCTATGCCCGGGCGAGGCTCAGATGAGATGATGCCGTGGCGGGAATGCCAGGTTCTGCGCTCGGCCTCCTGGGCTGTGGCGGCGCGAGACGCTCAGAGATGAGGCAGCGACGCCGCCAGCGGTGCGAAGTCGGACGTGGCTTCGGTGCGGCACGCGGGAAGCGCCCGCTCGGGCCCCGCGAATTGCTCGACGAGAGCGTCGGCTCCGGCGCTCGCGTGGACGCCGCAGAGCCGGCTCAACTGGTCGCGCCAGCCGGGAGCGGTCGGATCGAAATCGACGCTGGAGGAAACCTCGACCACGCTCGAGCCGTCGTGCGTCCGGAGAAGGAGTTCGAGAGTCATGATGATCGGGCGTAAGCGCAAGAACGTGGCCACGACAGCGGCTCGATGGCTCCGATTTCCCACGTAGTGGGAGGGCATCGCCCGTGCGCCGGTGCCGGTCGCTCTCCTTCGTTGCAACGCTGCGCGGCGCATCGCGCAGACGCCTTGCGCTCTGAGACGGCCGCGTGGCGGCGCCGTCAAGCCTGCCGGGGCGCCTGCGCGCTGCGCGGCTCAGCCCGGCAGACGGACGCGGAACAGCGTCCCGCGCTGGCCGTCGCGGCGCGCGAGGGCCTCGATCGCACCGCCGTGCGCCGTGACGATCGCGCGGCTGCTGTAGAGCCCGAGCCCGGTGCCGGGAATGCCGGTCTCGGTGTGGAAGCGGGCGTACTTCTCGAAGAGATGCGAGCGCGCCTCGGCGGGCAGTCCCCGGCCGTCGTCCTCGACCTCGAGCCAGGCGCCCGCGACGGGGTGCGCGTCCTCGGCAGCGTCGCTGGCGGGCCCGCAGCGGACGTCGATCGTGGCCCCGTCATGCGAATATTTGATGGCGTTGCCGAGGAGGTTGGCCAGCACCCGCCGCAACTGCCGCGGATCGGCGACCACGCGGACCGGCCGGCACGCCAGCACGAGCTGCTGGTCCCGCTCGGAGGCGGCGGTCCGCAAGGATTCGGCGACGGCGACGGCGAGTTCGGCGAGTTCGACCGGGCGCCGTTCGAGCGCATCGACGCCGCGGTTGATCGTGGTGAGTTCGAGTGCCGTGGCGACCAGATCTGCAACCGCGCGCAGTGCCCCCTGCGCTCCCTCCGCAGCCGCACGCATCTCGCTGAGCGAGCGCGCCTCGATCTCGTCGAGCAAGAGATCGAGGTAGCCCAGGGCCGTGTGCAGAGGGTTGTTCAGATCGTGCCGGAGAACGGCGAGAAACTCCGCACGCCCCGGATCGCGCGCCTTGTCGAGCGCCAGCGCGGCCGTGGTCTCGGCGACCGCCAGGAGGCGGAGGTGTTCCGGGAGGTTCAGCGACGAGTAGCGCGTCTCGACGACCACGAGACCGAGCGGCGCGTCGCGCGCAGTGAGGGGTGCGGTGATGAGGATGTCCGTGCCCTCGGGGAGGGGCTGGTCCGGGGCGAGACGCCGCGCCGCGCGCCAGGGCGGGGTCGCAGAGCCGACGAAGACCGCCGGGCAACCCGCATCGAGAGCGCATGCGAAGGGGGCCTCGTTGCTGCGCAGCTCGGATTCCGCGAGATCGGGGATCGTCGCCGGGCAGGTCGCCTCGGGGTGGAGCAAGCCGCGCGTGACGTCGAGCGCAAGGTAGCTCACGCGCCCCGCACCGAGCTGCGTCCACACGAGTTCGGTCAGCGCCTCGCAGGCCCGCGGGTAGTCGATCGCGCGCGAGAGTCCTTCGGCGAGCTCTCGCAGGAACGAGAGTTCCTCGATTTTCTCAAGGAGTGCTGCCTCCAGCGGCCGGGAGGGCGCGAGCGCAGGACGGCTCGCGCGCTGGGCCTCCGGCGGATCAAGCAAAGACGGCATAATTGAGCGCCCGGTCGAGATCCTGGTCAAAGCGCAGGTAGGCCTGGTCGAGTTTTTCGAGATCGAGCCCGAGGAGGCCCCAGGCATGATCGTCGATGGCCGGAACACCGGGGTCGCCGCCATTGCCGAAGCCGATCGCGCGTACCATCGCGTCGGCGATATGGACGGCGGCCACCTGGACTCGCGCCCGCTGGGCCGCGGCGGGTCGATGGTGGAGGGTGATGGGCTCGGCAAGCTGGGGCGGGAAATTCCACGACTGGACGAGCCAGTCGGCGATCTCGCCGTGGTCGACGCCGAGCAGTCGCCGCTCCGCCTCGCGGAACGAGATCCCCTCGGCGGCACTCGTCGCGAGGCAGGCCTCGAAGGCTTCGGGCAGCTCCTTGAAGAGCACGATCTTGCCGAGGTCGTGCAGCAGCCCGGCCGCGACCAGCTCTTCCGGGGCGGCGAGCGCGAGCGTTTTGCCGAGCGCGCCCGCCGCGACCGCACATCCCAGCGAGTGCTCCCAGAAGCCCGCCAGCGGCACCTGGCGCGGGTCGAAGACGCTCGAAGTGACCACCACGCTGCGCACCACCACGGTGCCGAGCTTGAGCAAGGCGCGGCTCACCTGCGCCAGGGACTGGCCGTTGGCACTGTAGAAGGCAGAATTCGCCAGACGGAGCACCTGTGAGGAGAGGGACTGGTCGGTCTCGATCAGCGCCGCCAGGTGGTTGAAGTCGATCTCGGGGTCGTCAAGCGTGGTGAGGATGCGCTGCTGCAGGCGCGGCAGCGTGGGCAGGCGACGCAGGCGCGAAACCTGGGCGCGAAAGCTGGGCTGCGCGTGGGCTGGGGCAGGCGCTGGCGCATCCTCCAGAGCCGGGCGGGCGCCCGCGTGACTCATGCGCGCGTCAGGAGTGGGGCGTGCCGGTGAGGCCGCATCCTGGAGCGAAGGGCGGGCGCCGCTGACGAGGGGCGGCGTCATGCCTCGGGCTCCGCGCGCCCTGGCCTCGGCGCGTGCCAGAGCGTCTCGGCCGCTTGCACGTCCTCGGCCTGGCGCGTGGCCCGGCGCACGGCGGCATCGCGCAACATCGCCATGGCCGGCGTGTGCGGTTCCTGCCCGAAGCGCTCCACGATCTCCCGCACCGCGCCGCCGAGATCGGGCACGGTCGTCCAGGCGGGAATCGGTTCATTGTCGTCGACCGGTACGGCCTGGATTGCGAGATTGCGCAGCAGGTGGAGCAAGCGTCGCGTCAGTACCGTGCCCACGCCGGCCACCAGCAGGCCCTCGCGATCGAAGACCGGACGCGCGAGGCGCATCTTCTCCGTGACGAGATGGATTGGAACCCGCTTCACGTTCTGCCCTCGGCCGGCCCGGAGCCTGCCCGTGGCGGGCCCGGATGTCCCGGTCCACCGGGCATCGGACGGGCGAGGGCGAATCTTGAGCGTGGCAGGACGCAGCCGACAGCGTGTCGGAGGGGTCGATGACAAACGCGGTGTGGCCCCGGAGCGGGGGCGCAGCCCTTGGTCCCCCACAGCGCGTCGGAGGGGCTGATGACAAGTGTCGTGTCGGCACAGCCCGCGGTCCCCGCCGGTGCGTCGGAGGGGGTGATGACGAGGGTCGTGTGGTCGCAAGCCTCGGGCGCAGCCCGCGGTCCGCTACGGCGCCTTGCGGAGAGCGCCAGCGAATCTCATCGGGGACACGGGTCGCCATTCCTGCCGGGCAGCCGGCAAACCCGACCGCTCGGCCGTGAACGAAAGCGCACCCGCCAGCGCATCCGCTCCCGTGGCGCCTAATTCGGCCCGGACCGCCGTTGTCGAGAGCGGCCCGGGGCTCGGCCCGGCCCTTGCTGATCGTGCAGGCCATGGCCGAGAAAGCTGCCACACTCCAGCTCGCGCCGGCTCGAACCGGGGCCGGCACCGCCGAACTCTGTCACGACTTGCGGGCACCGCTTCAGGCCATTTCCGGCTTCGCGAGCCTGCTGCGCGAGGAGAAAGCCGCCGGACTCGACGACGAGGGCATCGAGTACCTCGATCGTATCGCAGCCGCGATGGACCGACTGCTCGACGTCGTCGAGACGCATCGGTCGATCGGTCTCTGGCGCGAGGCGGGAACACCGCTGGAGACGATTGCCGCGGCGCGGGCGCTGCGCCGGGCGACCGGACAGATCGGAGATCTGATCCGTGGCCACCACGCCCGCGTCGTGATCCTCGGCCAGTGGCCCGAAGTCCTCGGACACGAAGGCGCGCTGGCGCAGGTCCTCGCCAACGTGATTGGCAACGCGGTACGTCACGGCAAGCCGGCCAGCGCCGTGCGGGTCGAGATCGAAGGGCGGATCGAAGGCCAGCAGATGAGGATTTCGGTCCGCGACAACGGTCCCGGCATCGACCCCCTTCGCTTGCCGGAGGTCGCGAGCCTCTTGACCGGGCGTGGCGGCCGCGGCAGCGCACGGGGACTCGCGATTGCGGCCGAGCTGGCCCAGGCCATGGGGGCACGCATCGAACTGGCGCTGAGCCCACTCGGCGGTGCCGGCTTTGACGTCATCCTCGATCGTCCCGCGGCGGTGGCGGCAGCGCACGCGCCGGAGCCGCGCCCGGCACTCGCGCGACCCTTCGCTCGCAGCTCGGGCCTGGGTCGCGCCGGCCTCCGCCCCGCGTGCCGCGTCAGCGACGCTCGCGGCCTGCACCGCGGCGCGTAGATCTCGAAGCGTTGCGGCGGCGTGCCGGCGAGTTCTACTGGATCGCGGCTGCCTCCCTTCGTAGAGCGTAATTTCCAGAAACGCTCCGGTGAAGTCGCCGCGCACGGCTCCATGACACCGGCCGGCGCTGACCGGGGCGGCGCTCGGCGCGACGACTCCGCGCCACGCGACATCTTCGACGACGACCTCGGTCATCGTGACGAGGCCGTCCTTGCGTGTCCCGGCTCGCCAGTCGAGGAGCAGCGACGCGCCATGTCCGAGAGCCGCTCACCACGGTCCACCGAGGCCCGAAGGGGAGTGACGCCCCGAGTGCGAGGGGTGCCCGCACCGCCCACCGAAGCCCGCAACGGCTCGAGGCCCGAAGGGGAGTGCCGC
>SXLG01000058.1 GCA_005777805.1 Pseudomonadota bacterium | reverse complement strand
CATGGCTCCCGAGGTCCACCATTTGCGGCCATTGTCCACGTATTGATCGCCATCGCGACGGATCTCGCAGCGGATGTTGGTCGCATCCGAGGAGGCCACATCGGGTTCCGTCATCGCGAAGGCCGAGCGGATCGAGCCATCGAGCAGGGGCGCAAGCCAGCGTTTCCTTTGCTCGTCGTCGCCATAGCGCGCGAGTACCTCCATGTTGCCGGTGTCCGGAGCGGCACAGTTGAAGACTTCGGCGGCGATGCCCGAGCGGCCCATTTCCTCGCAGAGCGGCGCGTACTCGAGATTCGTCAGGCCCGCGCCGTACTCACTCTCGGGCAGGACGAGGTTCCACAGCCCGGCGGCGCGCGCTCTCGATTTCAGGTCCTCGATGATCGGCGGGACCTCCCAGCGCGAACCGGCGGCATGTTGCTCGGCGTAGACGCTCTCGTTCGGATAGACGTGCTCGTCCATGAAGCCGCGCACGCGCTCGCGCAAGGCCTTGACGCGGTCCGAGTATTCGAAGTTCATCGGTGATCCTCCTCCGTTGAGCGGCTCATAGCAGGAGCCCGCGTGGCGTCAGCCCGCGGCCCGGCTCCGGCGCGCGGACGAGGTCGGCGGTGGAATCGGGGCCAGGCACCCGTCGCGGGTGCCTCAGCGCCGCGCGGCGAGCGCGCGTAGCCGCCGCGCCATCTGCTCGGTGCGGCCGCCGTGCGCCGGGTCGGCGGCGAGATTCGTGAGCTCGAAGGGATCGCTGTCGAGGTCGTAGAGCTCACGCGCGAAGCCCACGTCTTCACGGGTTTCGATGTACTTCCAGCGCGGCGTTCGGAGCGCCCGGTTGGCGCGAACGACGTAGCCCGAGGAGTTTTCGATGAGCAGCTCCCGGCGGGCCGGGCCGGGGCTTCCCCCGAGCAGCGGCACGAGGCTTACGCCGTCGAGCGCTTCGGTCGGCGAGCTGCCCGCGAGTTCGAGCAGGGTTGGCGCGAGATCGATGTTGGCCACCATCTCGTCGCGAACGGCAGGTCGTGTGCCGGGGATTCGCATCAGGAGCGGGACGCGGATCGCCTCTTCGTAGGCGGTGAACTTCGTCCCGAGCCAGTGCTCGCCCCAGTGGATGCCGTGGTCGGAGGTGAAGACGATCACCGTCTCTTCGGCGATGTCGAGTTCGTCGAGCAGCGCCGCCGTGCGCTCGATCGCTTCGTCCACCGCGAGCAGGGTCTCGAAGCCGCGCTGGCGCAGGGCATCGCGCTCGCTCGCGTCGGCGGGCGTGGCGACGGCCTGGTGCCAGCGGACGTAGCTCGGCTTTGTTGCCACGCCGGCCTCCTGCCAGTTGGGCGGACGCCAGCGGGGCAGGCCATCAAAGCTGCCGGCATGGCGCTCGGCCGGAGCCGCCGGGGCGTGCGGCGCGAAAGGCGCGAAGACGGCGAAGAAGGGCTGTCCGGCGTTGTCGCGGACGAAGCCCTCGAGAAGATCGGCGAGGACATCGGTGGAGTAGGCTGGGGCGGGGAAGGTCGTAAAGCGCCCATTTTGGTTGAGCTGGAAGCCGAAATAGGCGCCGCCCGCGGCTTCGAGGAACGTGTGCCAGGCGTCCCATCCGGGCAACGATCGTTCGCCGAGTGCGGCGTTGTCGTTGAGATATTTGCCGAAGAAACCGGTGCGGTAGCCCAGCGCGGCGAGGCGCGGGCCCAGGGTCGAGGCGTGGTCGAAGGCCGCAGCACCGCCGTTGCCGACCAGCCCATGGTGATGCGCGACCTGCCCCGTCAGCAGACTTGCGCGGCTGGGCGCGCAGATCGCGGTGGTCGAAAAGGCATTGCGGAACTGGACGCCCTCGGCGGCAATTCGGGCCAGCGTCCGCGGCATCGCCGCGAGAGATTCGGGGCGTTGATCGTCGGTGATGACCAGGAGAATATTCGGCCGCGAACGCGGCGGCACCACGGCGTCGACCGCGGTTTCGATGCCGGGTGCGAGGCAGCGCGCCAGTGCCGTCGGATCGAGGGAGCCCTCCGGTCGGGTCGCACGTGCCAGGCAACCCGCCCTGAGATAATTTGCCCTTGATGATGCGCTGCGAATCTCGCGACAGGCGGCGATCGGGCCGGCAAGGCGGCGCGGATCGTATGCGGGCCGTCGTCCCAGGATGCGTGCGCTGAGCCGGGCCACGGTGGCACGGGATACGCTGGTGGCGACCGCAGCAAGGCAGCGCCGGAGGGCCACCGACGCGATGGCCGCATCCGTCGCTCCTGGTCCGAACGTGAGGTTGCGTACGGTGTGGGCCAGCGCCGGAGCGCACGTTGGCGCCGGTGGAGCCGTCGCACAGGTCGGATCGCCGACGGCCGCGCAAGCGAGTGTGGCCTGGACACTCGCGGCGACGAGACGGACGTCTTCGGGCGTGCGACAGCGGGCCCCGGCCGGCGGCGCCATCGCCAGGGTCAGCGCGATTGCCACCAGAGCGAGGCCGCTCTTCCAGCGAGCGCTGGGGCGCGCCGTGGATGAGGGCGGAGGCATGGCCATCGCTGCGAGAGCGAGGCTGCCCCTCGTGCGAGCGCCGGGGTGCGCGGGGCCAGAGGGCGGGCGCATGGACATCGCCATGAGAGCGAGGCCGCTGCTCCGGCGAGCGCTGGGGCGCGGGTGGGGGCCGGGAGACTCGCCGGGCGGAGCTGTTGTGGGTGCGAGGGACAGGGTCGTCACCGTCGGGTTCTGGGGTGGTGCGGGCGGCTGCGTCCGAGCGGGCGCGGGCCGGGTCGTTTGCCGAGGAACTTCAGCCCGCCATCTTGCCCCGGTTCCGCGCAGAGGCGCAAGGTGGGCTTGTCAATAGAGTTTCCGAGAGCGCTCGATCGCGGTACGGCAACAGCCCGCGCTCGGATGTTCGGGCAGGTTACGTCGTGTCGATCGCAGCACGGGACAGCCCGCGCCGACGGCCGCGAGCCGATCGCGGGGCGATGCGTTGCGCTGGCGTTGCGGGCGACTCCACCGAGGTGCCAAGCTCGCGCCGGACGAGCAATGGGACGGTTCGACGGCAGGACAATTCTGGTGACCGGGGCCTCGGCGGGCATCGGGGCGGGGCTGGCGCGACGCCTTGCCACCGAAGGGGCCTTCGTCCATCTCGCGGCGCGGCGCCTCGATCGGCTCGAAAACCTGCGCGCCGAAATCGAGGCCGCGGGTGGTCGAGCTGCGGCGCACGCCTGCGATATTGCCGACGCGAGCGCGACCGCAGAGGTCTTCGCCGCGCTCGAACGGCAGGGCACGCGGCTCGATGCCGTGGTGAACACCGCCGCGGTTCTCTGGGTGGAGCCCTTTGCCACGCAGAGCGAGGAGCGCTGGTCACGCATGTTGGCGACCAACCTCGCGGGTGCCCTGCGCGTGACCCAACATGCCTTGCGCACGATGCTGCCCCGCGGCGCGGGCCACGTCCTGCATCTCACGTCCACCGCCGGCGCACTTCCTATCCCAATGCTTGCCGTGTACTCGGCGACCAAGGCGGCATTGGGTCATTTCCTCGCGGCGTTGCGCGGGGAATACGGGCGCAGCGGCGTGCGCTTCACCGAACTCAGGATCGGCAACACCGGGGGAACGGAAGGCGGGGGGGCTGCCGAGGCCGGCATCTCGCCCGAGGCCGGGGCACAGCTCATGCGCTGGACCGGCCTGCCCGCGATGCTCGACATCGACGATGTCGTCGAGGCTGCGATCTTCGCCCTCGCCTCGCCGCCCGACGTCCGCCTGGACCTGATCGTCCTGCGTGAACACGCGGAAATACCTACATGACGGGACCGGCCAGTCGCCCCCAGGACGAACGCGGTGCCGGGGCATGCCGCCCCCGCCCCCACGCAGGGCTCCGCCACGGCGCCTGCCCCCGCCCTGTCGCAGCACTCCGCCGGGGGAAGGAGCGCAAAGGAGGAGTGCCTGCGGCCAGCGTGAATCAAAATATGCTGTTGATGAGTGACCGTCGGGTGTGGGAGATGATCCGGGGCCTGCGTGGGGGCCGTGGTGGGAAGACCGGTCGGGACACGTGGCATGGCCACCGGTGGTGCTTGCGCGTCGCGCTGGCGCTCGTCGTCGGTCTCGGCGGTGCAGCGGCGACAGGTGTGCCCGTGGCCGTTGCGGCCGAGCCTCCCCCCCCGCCCAAAGCTGGCGCCGTGCCGATCGAACTCGAACATCTGGCCCTGGCGAGTGGCCCGACCCTGCGTGCGGGCGGTGACAACGCCCCGGAACTCGACCTTGCCGGCCGCCGGGTCCGCTTCGTGGCGCAGGTCGAGGATCTGGAACAGGCGGGCGTCGGCACGGCCCGTCTCACGCTCGCGGCGGGCGGTGCCCGCGTCGTGCTCGGTCTGCCCGGACCGCTGGCGGCTCCCGAGCGGCTCGATCGAGCCCGGGAGTGGGAGGTGATCGTCCGCATCGACCGCGCGCTTGCGGGGGATGGGAGCACGCCGGCCTTCGTCGTCGGCCCGGATCTTCTGGTCAAGACACCCGGCCCGCCGGGCGAGATCGGTGACGACGACGTCATCGTCGAGATCGCGGGCGCGGACTTCTTTGCCGATCCGGCGCTGAAACCCTGGGAATCGGTCGAGCCCCTGCACCGGCTTTCCATCCTTGCCCCCGGCCTGGTAAATAATAAGTTTATTGAACCGGGGCCGAGCGCACTGGCGCGTTCGCGCGACGCGAAGGGACGCGAGGTCCTCGACCACCGGAGCGTGGCCCGTGCCACCGACGGGAGCCGCCGCGCCATTCGCTGTGTCTACCGCGTCGAAGACGGCCGGCTGCGCAACGTCGCGTGGGGCTCGGTCGATCTCGCGCCCGACGGCAGCCGCTCGAAGGAGGTCTGGGTCGATTTCGAGAAGGACACCTTCCACGATACCTGGTCGGCGCGGCGCAAGTCCTTTCCCGCGAATACCTACGCGGCAGCGTGCCTCGGCACCGCGATCTCGGGCTTCCCCTTCGGGAACAGCGCGGTCGTGCGCTTCTGGGTCTGGGGCGGGAGCGGCATGCCGGTTCCGCTCTATGTCTGGGCCGATGGTAGATCTACAATTTTGACGCCGGCGGGTGACCAGCCGGTGCGGCGCCTGCGGGTCGGACTCGATGTGCGCCGCGTGGCCCGCCAGATCGACCTGCCCGAGCAGTGGCGCCGGGGCGCCGAGGCGGCGGCCGAGAGCTGGTACGCGGGCGACGCCGACTACTGGCTTGCGGAGACAGCACCCCGCCATGTGCTGCGCTTCGAGGGACCGCTCGGGCCGCCCGGATCACCCCGCGTGCGGATCGAACGCCTGCGCCGGGGCTGACGCGGGATCCCGTGCTGCGACTTCTGTTCACGCTCGCGGTCGCGGCCTGGTTCGGGTCAGCACTCTGCGTCACCTTCGTGGTGGCACCGGTCGCCCACCGCGACTTCCCCGCTGCCGAGGCGCGTCGCTTCCTGCGGCCGGTCTTTCCACGGGCGCATCGCCTCGGGCTCGGCTGTGCTAGTTTGGCCTTGACGACTCTCGTGCTCGGGCGGGCCGGGCTGCCGGAGGCGGCGCTGGCTCGCCTTGCGTTGCCGGTCACGCTCGCCTTCGCGGCCGAACTCGTCTCCGGCGAGTGGCTGTTGCCGCGCCTGCGCGAGCTGAATTCGGCCGACCCGCGCTACGCCGGCCTGCATCAGGTCATGGCCATGTTGAACATGGCGACGCTCGGAGCCCTGGCGCTCGCGCTGGCCGGTGCGGTGTTGCGCTGAGAGAGTGTGAATTTTTCTGTGATTGGTGGCGCAAGCGGGGTCGGGGGTGATGGGCAAATCGCCGCGCCTTTTCCCGCTCCGCGATTCCTTCACGGGCTCTGAGCCGCTCGGGCCGGGGAGACCTTCGCGCGCTGCCCCAGTCCGGATGAGCTGCAAAGCGCCGCGGGTCTCAGCGAACGCGCTCCGGGTGGTGGTGGAGGTGTGCTGCAGGAGGCCCAGGAAGCGTCTCAGCGAGCGCGTTCCGGGTTTGGGCGTGGCTTGTGCCTCAGTAAATGTTGTCTTGCCCGTTCTCGGCCTCCGCCGCGCAGTCGATCACGAGCGCGTCGACGTCCAGCGCCCCGGTGCTCCGAGCCGCGACAGCGAGCCGGGTCCGTCCGATCGGTGCGCGCAGCTCCGCCAGCGGGCTGCAGGCGACATCGCTCGCCCCGGTGCTCCAGGCCCGATGGATCGCCCGTAACGTCGCGGCGTTCTCCCAGCCGGCCGAGCCCCGCTCGTTCGGGCGTGGACCCGAGAAGAGGACGGTGAACCTCTCGGTGGGGAGCGTGGTGCAGACCTCGGCCGGCGTCGTGGCGCCGAAACAGAGGCCGGCGCGCACGGTGCATTCGCCGTCTGTGGGCGTCGTATCGCAGCGCGGATCGCCATCGCTGCACTCGATTCGCGCCACCCTGCCCGTCCTTATTTTTTGTGATTGGGATGCCGGCAGAAGCCAGCCGGCGAGGCAGTCGTGGCGGGTCGCGCCGCGGCCGACGACGCGATCCGCGAGACAGTTCTGATCCGGGGCGCAGAGGCCTTCGATCCAGATCGGCGAACTCCAGGCGCGACCGCCGTCGGCGTGGCGCACGCGCACATGGATGAAATCGTTGGGGTCGTGCACGAACGCCTCGCCCTGGACCGCGCAGGGTGAACTCGCGCATTCGTGCATCGCGATCACGCGACCGCCCTGGAGCATCTCGATCTCGAAGGGCCCGGCGGGAGCCGTGACCTGGACATCGATCGGCAGCCGGCTGCCGATGCGCGCCCGCATCGTCGCGCCCATCGACCGCGAGGCCACCCGCACATCGAGTTCGATCCGCGCGCCATTGGTCGCCCAGCACCGCCGGGCGCGCAGTTCCTCGAGCAGGACCGCGCGGGTGAGACTCTCGCCCCGGCAAGCCGTCAGGCCGGTGCCGAGGATGAAGGGCTCGCGGTCGGTGTGGTGGTCGTCCGAGACACCGAGCAGCCCCAGGCGGAAGCCGGTGCGCAGCGCCCAGAGCGCATTTCCGAAGCCGGGTTCGTTGTCACCTTCCGAGCCGGTGTTCCAGACCTCGACGTTGGTCGTCAAGGTATCGTCGATCTCGTCCCAGTAGACCTTGAACACATCGGCCGGATGATTGACGTGGGCGGCCGCTGCCTCCGCGACCACGGCGGGTCCGTAGAAAGCGTAGAAATCGGAGGCCTCGGGACACCCGCCGCCCGGGCACAAGGGAACCTCGTCGGAGACGAAGTACGCGTTCATGTGCCAGCGGTGCGTCCACTCGACCCCGGTGAAGGCGACGAAACGGCCCGGTTGGTCGAACGAGCCGGCTGTCAGACGAAGAATATCCCATTCCGGCAGGGTCAGGAAAGCGTCGTGGTCGGTCAGCGCGACGAAATCGAGACCCACGACGTCACGGGCGGCGAGGAAGAGCCCCTCGGCGCTGCCGGTGGCGTCGTCGGAGAGGCCCGAGTGAGCGTGAAGGTCACCGAAAAAAACGTCGGCAGCGGCGGGGGCGGTCGTCATCACGCCGAACGCGACCCCGAGGACGAGGCGCGACGCGCTCCGGCGAAGGGCCGCGGCGGTCCGGGGCAGAGCGGGTGCGGCTACCTGCCCTGCGGGCCGCGTCGTCCGGGCGTGGCGGGTCCGTCGTTCAACCACGCCGAGCCTGCGGACGGCCGCCTGCATTGCGCTCGGGGTCCGGGCGAAGCCGCTGTGGGAGATCATGGGGACGACGCTATCGGCAGCCGTTGGCGTCCTTCAAGCGCACTCTCGCGAGCCCATTGCCCCGCCCGGCGTCGTCGGCGACAACGACGCGCAGCTTCGCTCGGGCGCAAGCCCGGTGGCCCGCCGACATCGTCGAGGCCGACCCTGAGGTTCGGGCTCCAGCCGGGATCCTCGGTCGCGATTCAAGGAGCCTGCTCGGGCCGCCGTAACTATGGCTCGAGGGAGGCCTAATGTTCGGGTTTTCCCGAAATCCCCCCCGGGTTCACCCGCGCTATCCCCTTGACTTCCCCCCTCAATCCGCCGATGGTTCTCTCACCACACCGAGTCAGGCGCCTGATGAAACCAAGTGTTCCCAACCGCGATGGATCCGTTCCCGAGGGCTCGGCCGTGTCCGTCGAATCAGGAACTTTGCTCGAGGCCGTGCTCGAGGCGACGTCGGACGCGATCCTCGTCATCGGTCCTGACGGCAACGTCGAGGCCAGCAATGGGGCCTTCCGGCGTCTGTGGGGCGTGGCCGAGGACGGCGGGCCGCTCACCGTGGCCGGTGTCTGCGCGGCCATGGTCGATCAGCTCGTCGACCCCGAGGCCGCTCGTGATCGGATTTTTGCCCTGCTCGCGGCCGCTGGCCAGTGCGGTCAAGGCGAGGCCCTGGCTCACGGCGGGCGGGTCCTCGAGTACCGCTGGCAGCCGCGCGTCGTCGACGGAGCCACCAGCGGCGGCGTGCTCGTCTTCAGCGATCTCACCAACCAGCGCCGTGCGACCGAGCGCCTGGGCGATGCCCTCTGGGTCAACAGCGCGCTGAGTCGATTGCGGCGCAATCTCGAGTTGTCGTCGGACGTGTCGGTGATGTTGCACCGGCTCTGCCGGGCGACCTGCGAGACGATGGGTTGTGACGCGAGTCACACCTATCTTCTCCGCCCCGAGGACCAGGATTTCGCGCTGGTCGCCGGGCACGGTGATGGCAGCGAACAGTGGCAGATGCTGCGTGAAGTCCAGCTCTCCCGCGACCAGGTTGGCGGGTTGATCGCGGCTTTCGAGAAGGACGAAATCCTCGAGGTCCGAGCCGAGCACCTCCCCGATTCGCTGCGCGAGAGGGTGCGCGAGACGCTCCAGGTAGAGACCACGCTCTTCATCGCGCTGCGCCGCGGTTCCGAGTTGACCGGCTTCCACACGGCCTGCCTGCGACGGCCGGGAGCGGTGTTCGCGGAGCGAGAGTTGCAGCTCGCTCGTGGCGTGGCGCCGCTCGTTTCGCTGGCCCTCGAGAACGCCGTGCTGGTTCAGGAACTCACCCGCACGGGCCGGCGCAAGGCCGAATTCGTGTCCGCGATCTCGCACGAGATCCGGACGCCGCTGCATGTGATCCTGGGCTGGACCAGTCTCCTGCTCGAAGGTTCGATCAGGCCGCAGAGCGAAGAATTTCGCGATGTGCTCGGCCGAATCGATCGCGGCGGCAAGCAGATCGCGGACGTTCTCCAGGCGGCGACCGACCTGAATCGGGTCGATGCCGTGGCCCATGACAATCATGATTACGCGACCTCGCTGGAGGACATCTTCCGCGACGTCGAGTGCGAGATGCGGCCGGAATGCGAAAGCAGCGGTCTCGCCTTCGGCTGGAGCTTCGAGCGCGACTTGCCGACGGTCTGCGGCGAGCGCGACAAGGTGCGGGTCGTGCTGCGCCATCTGGTCGAGAACGCCTTGCGCTTCACCCGTGCGGGCAACGTGATCATCGCGGCGCGGCGCCGGGCTGGCGGAGTGGAGCTGGCGGTCAGCGACACCGGGATCGGCTTGGGGCCACAGGCCCTTTCGGGGATTTTCGAGCCCTTTCAGGCCGTCGGGCAGCCGGTCCGTGGTGAGGCAAGTGGCACCGGTCTCGGGCTGCACGCCGTCCAGAGCCTGGTCGAGACGCTCGGCGGTGAGATCGAGGTCGAGAGCGAGGTCGGCGTCGGCTCGACCTTCCGCGTCTGGCTGCCCGCCGCGACCGAAGCCTACGCTGCGCACGCCTCCTAGCCGACGGTTGACGCCCGCGTCCGTGTCGGCGAGAGAAGGCCGGCCCGGGAATGGATCCCGGATGCGCAACGGAGGCACGGTTCCATGAATGGACGTTGGAAAGTGGTCGTCGTGGTGGCTCTGGTCTCGGGTCTCTCGGGCTGTGCCTACCTGAGGTCGGAGGAAGCGGAGCAGATCGACCCCATGCTCGCCGCAGCCGGGTTCCAGATGCGGCCCGCCGACTCCGCCGAGAAGCTCGAACAGCTCAAGACCCTGCCGCCGCTCAAGGTCGTGCCGCACCAAGAGGGCGACAAGACCTATTTCCTGGTCGCCGATCCTTACGCCTGCAATTGCCTCTACGTCGGCACGGCGGCGAACTACGAGCGCTACGAGCGGATCTCGCTCCGTCAGGAAGCGGCGCAGGATCGTCTCGAAGCCGCCGAGATGAACGAAGATGCAGCCATGCAGTGGGGCATGTGGGGGCCCTGGGGCTACTGGTGACCGTTGGCGGTCGCCGTCGCATACGCGATGGCGACCGCTCCTTCTACATGGATTGACCGTGACCCGAAGGGCTTCTCCCGGCCTCAGCCGCGGCGGGACCCGAGCAGGGTGGCAAAGGCCTCGCTCTCCAGCCGCCGCGCCGTGCTGGCGTCTGTCGAGCGCCAGTTTACGAGCAAGCGTTTGGCGGCTGCCAGCGCGGGCCGTGGTTGGGCGGCGAGCCGTGCGGCCAGTTCGAGGGCGTTGGGGACGAAGTCCTCCTCGGGCAGGATGCGCCACACGAGGCCCATCTCGCGGGCCTCGGGGGCATCGATCCATTCCGTCGAGAACAGCATCCAGGCCGCGTTCTGCCAGCCGATCCGGCGTGGCAGCAACACGCTCGAAGCCGCTTCGGGCGCGAACCCGAGTGCTGCGAAGGGCGCACGGAAGCGGGCCCGGGGCGAGGCGAGGACGAGATCGGCGTAGCCGAGCATGGTCAAGCCGAGCCCGGTCGCGGCGCCGTCCACGGCAGCCACCAGCGGCAGCGCGAGCGAATCGAGTGCGGTGAAGAGGCGCTCGGCGGCCACACCCAGCGCCGGACCAGCGCCGCTCGGGCCCATGGCGGCGAGATCGACGCCGGCGCAGAAAGCCGGGCCCTTCCCGCTGAGGACGACGGCGGAGATCGCCTCATCCCGATCGGCTTGCTCCAGCGCGTCGGCGAGGGCGTCGTAATGGGCGAGATCGAGCGCGTTGCGCTTCTCGGGGCGGTCGATGGTGAGGTGGCGCACCGCGCCAAGGGTGTCGATCGCGATCATGGGCGAACTTGAACGGGCTCGCCCGACACCGCGCAAGCCGGGGAGCGTCGTGCCGGCGGCGGGCTGCCGGAACATCGCGCGACGATCTCAACCCGACGGCGCGCAAGCCCCGCACCGTCGTGCTGGTGTCTGCCGGCGTCGGGGGGCTGTGACTGCCGGTTGCCTCCGCGACCGGGATGCTGGAAGGGAGGACATGGCGCCGACGACCCGGGCGGTGGTGCAGACGGGGCCGCGCAAGCTCGAACTCCGCAGCTTGCCGGTGCCGGAGATCGACGCCGACTCGGCGCTCCTCCGGGTCGAGGCGTGTGGCATCTGCGGCAGCGATGCCGAGCAGTACACAGGAGTCCTGCCCGGCGCGTGGCCGAGCGTGCTCGGGCACGAGCCCCTCGGCATCATCGAGCGCATCGGCGATCGCGCCGCACGGCGCTGGGGCGTGGATGTGGGCGATCGCGTCGCGGTCGAGGCGCTGATTCCCTGCGGCCACTGTCCCGCGTGCATCGACGGACGCTATCCGCTCTGCCGCGGGCGTGGCCGGATGTTCGGCTATTCGTTCGTGCCGCTCGATCAGCCGCCCGGCCTCTGGGGCGCGTATGCCGACCTCATGTATCTCGATCCGATGAGCATCGTGCATCCGGTGCGGCGCGATCTGCCGGCCGAGATCGCCGTGCTCTTCAATCCGCTTGGGGCGGGCTTTCGCTGGGCGGTGGAGATTCCGGGAACCGGTCCCGGAGATTCGGTCTTGATTCTTGGGCCGGGACAGCGCGGCCTGGCCTCGGTGATTGCCGCGCGGCGGGCCGGAGCGCGGCAGATCATCGTCGTCGGCCTCTCGCGTGATCGGCACAAACTCGATCTGGCGCTGGCACTCGGTGCCGATCACGTGATCGACAGCGAAGAGGAGAACGTCCGCCGCCGCGTCCGCGAGTTGACCCAGGGTCGCGGCGTCGATGTCGTGATCGAGGTCTCGGCCAATGCACCCGAGCCGGTCGCCGAGGCGCTACATCTGGTCGCGACCGGCGGGCGCATCGTGCTCGCCGGCGTGAAGGGCTTTCGCGCCGTGCCTGATTTTGTGAGCGATCTGATCGTGGTCAAGGAGGTGACGGTCCGGGGAGCGTTCGGCGTCACCCGCCGCGCCTACGACGCGGCGATCGAGCTGATCGAGTCGGGGACGGTCGATCTGGCGCGGTTGCACACGCACGATTTCGGGCTGGAGCGGGCCGAGGAGGCCATCCGGACACTGGCCGGCGAGATCGAGGGCGAGCGCTGTGTCCACGCCGCGATCCGGCCCGGTCTGGGCTGAGCGATCGGGTTCGTGGCGGCGGTACCGGCAAGAACGTGCGAGGTTGCAGGAAGTCGACCCGCCGACGGTTGGCCGCGGCAGGCGAGACCCGCGGAAGACAGAGGGGGATGACGTGACGAGTTTTTTTGCAGGACGAGCAGGGAAGGGCGCGGCCAGCGGGCCGAAGGCGACGACCAGGTCGGCGCGGCGGGGTCGGGCGCGTGGCGCGGGTCTGCTGTGGTGTCTGCGGATCGGGCGCGGCACTCTCGTCCTGGCCTTGCTGCTCTGTGGCCGTGGGGCATATGCGACGGCCGCCGATGTCGAGTCGGCGGGATGTGACGCACGCAAGGCCGCCGCCACGATGGCGGTCACGCGGCACCTCTCCCGCTGTGTCGGGCGCGAGCAGCGGGGCACCGGTATCGGTCCCCGTTGCTCCCAGCAGGCAAGGACACGCTTCGAGCAGCTGATCTCCCGGATCGAAGTGCACGGCGGCTGCGCGCGAACGGGTGATGCCGCAGCCCTGCTCGACGTCGCAACCCGCTTCGTCGAGGAACTCGATCAGGTCAGTCGGGGCCGCACCGTCACGCCCCGCGCCACCGCAGCGGCGGAGGCCAAGAGTACCGCTGCCGCAGCCTCCCCCGGCGTCGCGCGCCCCGCGCCGACTCCGGCCGGATCCCCCGCACCGGCAGCGACGCCCCACGCCGAGGCCACCGCTCGGGCAGGCCCCGCGAGAAGCTCGCCCGCGCCCTGATCTACGCGGAGCACGCGTCCTGATCCTTCGGTGTCCGAGGCGCCGTCGCGATCACATCCGCGTGCGGCGCGTCTTCCTGACGCTGGCCACGCCTTCGTGCTCGCGCCGCCGGCGTGCCTTCGATGCGGCCCAGGAGCAGACCGGGCAGGTCTCGAGGTTGTGCCCGCGCGCCGGACAGGTGGTGCGGCCGAACCAGAT
>SXLG01000010.1 GCA_005777805.1 Pseudomonadota bacterium | reverse complement strand
CGCGAACTCGATCGCATGGAGTTCTATTGCTACGAAACGCGCGAACTGGTGCGGGCCACCCACCGCCCGCTGGTGTTTATCACGTCCAACAACGAAAAAGAGTTGCCCGACGCCTTCCTGCGTCGCTGCGTCTTCCATTTCATCGAGTTCCCCGAGCCGGCCTTGATGCGCCAGATCGTGGCCGTCCATCATCCCCACCTCGACGCCAAGCTGCTCGATCAGGTGCTGATCAAGTTCTACTGGCTGCGCGAGCAGAAGGATCTGCGAAAGCGGCCTTCGACCTCGGAGCTGGTGGACTGGATCGCGGCCCTGCTGCGCTCGGGCATGTCGCTCGACAAGCTGGAGCAGCATATTCCCTTCGTCGGCGCTCTGCTCAAGAAGGAACAGGACGTCGAGGCGCTGCAGCAGTTCGGCGGCCGCGGCGGCAAATACCCCAAGGCCTGGTCGGACCTCGGGCCGCGCTACCAGCAGTAGGCACGGGCGCGACAGTTCGAGCGGAGCGCGCAACCGATGTTCCTCGATCTCTTCTACGGCCTGCGCGGCGAGGGCGTCCCGGTCTCGCTGCAGGAATGGCGCACGCTCCTAGAGGCGCTCGAACTGGGCCTGCACGGCTCGAGCCTGGAGCGCTTCTACCACCTCGGTCGTTCCTGTCTGATCAAGAGCGAAACATGGTTCGACGCCTACGACCGGGTCTTCCTCAAGGTCTTCCGGGGCATCGAGGGTTCGCTCGACGAAGTCGCCGACGAACTGCTCGAGTGGCTCAAGGACCCCAAGAACCTGCCCGAACTCACGCCCGAGCAACTCGCCGAGCTCGAGAAGCTGACCGGGGACGAACTGATGCGTCGCTTCCTCGAGCGCCTCGCCGAACAGAAGGAGCGGCACGACGGGGGCGGCAAATGGGTCGGCACCGGCGGCAAATCACCCTTCGGCCACAACGGCACCCACCCGACCGGCGTCCGGGTGGGCGGCCAGAGCCGCTCGCGCTCGGCGATGAAGGTCGCCGAGGCACGTCGCTTCAAGGATTACCGCACCGACCAGATCGTCGATACGCGCAACATCCGCGTCGCCCTGCGCCGGTTGCGCCAGCTCGTCCGCCGCGGCGACCAGACCGAGCTCGACCTCGACGGCACGATCGACGAAACCTGCCGCAACGCCGGCGAGATCGAGTTCGTCTTCCGTGCGCCTCGCCGCAACGACGTGCGTCTGCTGCTGCTCATGGACGTCGGCGGCACGATGGACCCGTTCTACGAGCCGGTGAGCCGGCTCTTGACCGCACTGCACGAAGAGCGCGGGCTGCGCGACTTCGAGCCTTACTACTTCCACAATTGCATCTACGACCATGTCTACCGCGACGCGCGTCTGACCCGCGACTCGGCTGTGGCCACAGCCGATCTGATGCGCCGGCTCGACGATCGCTGGAAGTGCGTCGTGATCGGCGACGCCGGGATGCACCCGGCCGAGCTCTTCGAGCCCAACGGCTCGGTCGATCCCTGGCGCACCTCGGCCACCCCCGGCATCGAGTGGCTGCACCGGGTCCGGCGGCACTTCGGCCGCGCGGTGTGGGTCAACCCCGAGGAGCAACGCTTCTGGGACAACTACCACACCTGCCGCACCATCCGGCAGTTGTTCCCGATGTACGAACTCTCGGTGGACGGCCTGGGCGAAGCGGTTCAGGCCTTGGTCGGATCACGCAAGTAGCGCCATGAGCGCGCGCTCGGCGAGCTGTCGGAACCGAGGACGCCCACGCCGCGACATTTTGCTTGGCGCAAGCACGCCCTCGCGCGTACCCGCGTGTTGCCGGAGTCGAAGAATCCCTCGGCTCGGACCTCCCCGGCAGAGCCTCGCGGGATGACAGAAGAGCAGCTCGCCCTCTTCGCCGAAACCGTCTTCGAACACGAGCCGCTGCCGCGGGACTGGCCCACCACCTACTGGGTCATCACCGCCTGGGCGACGACCGGCGAATCCTGGTCGGCGGAGCGCAATCGGGCGGCCGACAAGGCCCTCGAGAACGTGCTGCGCGCCGCGAGCCATCGCCTGTTGCGGATGACCGGCGGCTCGCCCGACGGCCGCCATCGCGAGCCGGGTTGGGCGGTGGCGCTCGAACACGACACTGCCCTGCGCCTCGGTCGGGAGTTCGGACAGGTGGCACTCTTCCTGGTGCGCCGCGGCCGGCTGATCGTCGTTACCTGCGCCGACGGCCGCGAGCATCCGCTCGATCGGGATCTGGATCCGGCTTGAGCACTGGAGCCACCGCTCCCGCCAGGGAGTGCTGCGGGCCGAAGAACTCCTTCCCGTGCAGGTCGCGTGTTCGGAGCTGCCGAACCTGCGCTGGGATCACGACGCCTGATCCCTGACGGACCGGGACACCGTGGTCTACGGGCGCTCCACCACCGGAAAGCTCGGCGTGCCCCAGTCTTCGTTGGGATTGTCCATCATCAAATCAAGAAAAAGGGGCACCAGGAAGCCCAGGATCTGAGCCCCGTCGCTGACCTGCTCTCGGTTTCTCCCGCTGCGCCAGGTGGCGCCACCATGCAGCAGCTGGTTGCGCAGCACGTAGAGGCGATCGAAGAGAGTGGCGAGAATCGCCGGGGTGTTCTGCGCCGAGAGATCCTTGTTGACTCTCTTCTTGCTGGCCTCAAACCAGCGTTCCCAACCTTCATGGCCAGCGACGCCCCGCTGAAAATCCCAGAAGGGCTGGAAGACGTAGTGATTGTAGAGCAAGCGACGGATCGGGTCGCAGAACCGCTGCCAGATCGCATGATAGACGCGGTGGGCATCGTCCAGGCGGTGGATCTGACGGAAGAACTTCTCGAAGCGACCGCGTTCCCGGCGGCCGGCCTGTCCGGCTCGTGGCGGTTCGTCCTCCGCATAGGCTGCGTTGAAGGCGATCCAGCAGAAGATGAACCGGGCATCCGGGTCGTCCGCTTCCTGTCGCGATCGGTCAATCCAGCTTATGGCGCGATGGATGCGGAGATCGAACTCCTTCGAGAAGCCCTCGCGCAACGCTCTCTGCTTGCTCTTGAGAGCGGAGGGGGAAGCGGGGGCGGATCTGACGGACGCTGATTTGCCGCGTGGGATCCGCTGCTTGCTCTCGAGAGTGGGGGGGCTCGGTTCGACGGCCATGGCTCGGCGCTCCTTTGCCGTCCACGGCTATCGCGAACCAGCGGCCTGCGTCAATCCGTCCACGCGGTCCAGGGCAATCTCCCGGCCAACGCCCAGAATTGGCTGTGGTCGGTCCCGAGCCCGGAAGGCTGCGCCCCAGGGAGTATCGGCGGGGCCGGCGACTCACGCGCCCCGCTGAAGCTGGCGCAGCTCGCGAAAACCGATCAGGCGCGCGCCGGCGGATTCGGCCAGGGCACGCAGGCCGGGTTCGGATGTGAGGAACGCGTGGTCGGCCACGCGATTTGCCCAGTCGGGGTGCGAGGCGCGGAGTTCATCGGTGTCGACGGCGGGGTGCAGGTAGACTTCGGTGACGCCGGGGCGTAGCTCGCGCAGCGCGTGCTCGATTGCCGTGCGCGACCCGACGTCAGCGTAGACGAAATGATCGGGGAAGATGACGCCCGCGGCCCGTGCCAGTTTACGACCGGCCAAACCGAACGCGCGCTCCATGCTCGCCCCGACCATGCGCAAAGGCAACGCAAACTCGCGCGCCAGCTCGAGATAGATCTCGAAATAATCGGCGCGGAGCTGGAGTGGACCCATGTGGCTGTCGAGATGCGTGACGTCGATGCCCCACGTGAATGCCTGCTTGATCTGAGCGCGGCACTCGCCACGCACCTCGTCGAGGTCGGCGTGGGCCCAGAGATCGTCCACCGTGCGGCGGAAGCCACCGTCGGGCGCGCGCAGGCTCGGCGCCGGGGTGAGCGGTCGCCAGCGGTAAGCCTCCCACTCGGCATTGAGCGTCAAGTGGACGCCGACGTCCTCGCCCGCGAAAGTCGCCACGGCACTGGATGCCCACGGGCAGGGCACCATCAGCGAGGCGCTGGTCGCCGTGCTCGCGTCAAAGGCCTCGCGGATGGCGACGTTGGCCGAGCGCGTCGACCCGAGGTCGTCGCAGTGGACGATGAGCAGGCGCGTGTCGGCCGCAAAACCGAGCCTCTCCGCGAGCGTCACCATGCCCGCCCCCTATCACGCCGACCCCGCCCGGCGGATACGTCCGCGGGCACCGCGTCCCCGCGACACCTCTACGACGCCCAAGGCCGCCCCCTCTCGCCGGAGAACGGGAAGAAACCCAGGCGCGGCCGGGCCAGGCGCCCACGCCGGCTGCCTGAGCCAGGAGCGGACAGATCCGTTGTCAAAATCGGGCGGTCAAATCACCTGCCCCCAACACACGCCCCCGCGGCCGGGGCGTGGCCGGCGGAGCGCGCGGCACGGGTGGAGCGCGGCTCGGGCGGCACGGAGTCGCACGCCGGGATCGAGTCCTGATAGAGCAGCCTCGTGATCGGGGAGAGATGTGGCCCGCGCGTCGGATGGCTTGACCGACACCAGCGGCGACTCGCACGCCGACCGGCAGCCGTCCGCTTTTTTGTCGTGATGCTGGGCATGTTGCCGGCACTGCCCGGCAGCCACGCCCGAGCCCAACTGCCGGCGGCCGCGCCCGGCGGTGCCGTGATCGCGCCGACCCCGGCCGCCACGCCGACGCCGCTGGCGTGGCCCGTGGCGCGCGTCGCCGAACAGGCGGAGCTGGCCGGGCGCGCGCTGCGGCGGATCGACGAGGCGACCACGCCGCACGTCGACCTCGAGGCGCTCGAGCAAAGCGTGTCGACCTTCGTGGCGCCGATCGCCGGGCGCGGACGCGAAACCAGAAGCACCCTCGATGATGCGCCCTCACCGACCCGTCTCGAGAACCTCGAGATCGAATGGCAGGGGCTGCGGCGCCCGCTCGAAGATTGGCGCCGCGATCTCGACCGCGAGGGCGAGCAGATCGAGGCTGCACTGCTCGAACTCGAGGACCTGCGCCAGCGCTGGACCGCGACGGTAGCCGCGCTGCGCGGCGACGCCGTGCCCGCCGCTCTCACGGCACAGACACGCACAACGCTCGGAAACATCGGAGCCACCGCGGACGTCGTCACCCGGCGCCGCAATCGCCTGCTGGCCCTGCAGACCCGCATCGCGACCACCCGCACGACCGTCGAAGATGCGCTTGCCGAGATCGGCCGTGCCCGGGTAGCCCTCTCGGGCCGACTCTTCGTCGCCGACAGCTCGGCCCTGTGGCAGCTCGCGCGCCGCGCCGGGCCCGGTCCCGACCTCGGTCACGAGATCGCCAGGGGAGGGCACCAGGCGATCTTGTCAATCCTGAAATATCTGCGGGCCAACCCCGGTCGGCTCGTCAGTCACGTCCTGCTGCTGCTCCTGCTCGCTGCGATCTTTCTCGCGGCCAAACGACGCGCCGCGCCGACTCCGGGCAGGCATCTCGACCCGGAGGATCCGCTCCAGATCCTGCAGCGGCCGTTCTCGGCGGCGCTGGTGAGCGCGGTCTTCGCGACGCGCGTGGTTCACCCCGACGCACCCGTGGCCTTCCGTGACCTGCTGCATCTGGTGGCCCTCGTCCCGCTCGTGCGCCTGTTGCCACGGCGCGGACTCTTCGCCGCCCGTCGTCAAATAGCAGAACTGGCGGGGCTCTATGCTGTGGCCCTGGCCGCCGACAACCTGCCGCAGTTCTCGGCCGCCGAGCGCCTCTGCCTGCTCGGGCTGGCGATCGTGGCGGCCGCGTGGACGTGGCGCGCGCGCGCGATCCTATCCGTGCTCGATCTCTCCCGTGGCCAGCGCACCTCTGCCCGCGGGGCCTTGTGGGCGGCGGCCGGGGCTTTCGCCGGGGCGGTGGTCGCCAACCTCGTCGGCAACGTCTCGCTGGCACGTGTCGCGTGCCTGTGGACCCTCAGCGCACTCTTGTTTGCACTGGCATGGGCGGCGGGCGCGCTGCTGGCACATGCGCTGGTCGCGCTCGCCCTGCGCTCGCGCATCCTGCTCGCCCTGCAATCGCTGCGCACGCATCGACTCGATGTGCGCGCCTTGCTGTTCCGATGGATCTCGCTGGCCGCCTGCGCCGGTTGGCTGCTCACCTGGCTCAGCCTCGGGCCAATGCTCTCGATCGTGCGCATGAGAACACTCGGTCTCCTGTCGGCGACGTGGCAGATCGGCAACGTCCATCTCTCGCTCGGAGCGGTCGTCACTCTCGGCATCGGCCTCTGGATCGTGTTCCGTGTCGCCACCATCACGCGCTATGTGCTCGAGGAGGACGCCCTGCCGCGACTCGCGCTGCCGCGCGGCACTCCCAACGCGATCTCGATCCTGGCCCGCTACGGCATCGTGCTCGCGGGCAGCTTCATCACGCTCTCGGCCGCCGGCATCGATCTCGCGAACGTCGCGATCGTCATCGGGGCGCTCTCGGTTGGCCTGGGCTTCGGCCTGCAGAACGTCGTCAATAATTTCGTCTCGGGTCTCATCCTGCTCTTCGAGCGACCGATCCAGCCGGGCGACACGGTCGAGATCGGCAGCGCGGTCGGAACCATCACGCGCATCGGGATCCGCTCGAGCACCCTGCGCTCACTCAATGGCGCCGAGGTCATCCTGCCCAATGCTGATCTGGTCGCGGGTGCCGTGACCAACTGGACCCTCAGCGACAACCGCCGACGCGTCGATATCACGGTCGGTGTCGCCTACGGCACCGATCCCCGGCGCGTGATCGAGATCCTGCAGCGCATCGCCGGCGAGCATGTCGACGTACTTGCCGAGCCGCCGCCGATGGCCCTGTTCACGGGCTTCGGTGAGAGTTCGCTCGATTTCGAGTTGCGGGTCTGGCTCGACGCTCCGACCCTGTTCCCACTGACGCGCAGCGAACTCCTGCTGCAAACCCACGACGCTCTCGCCGCCGCCGGCATCGCGATCCCCTTCCCGCAGCGCGACCTGCACCTGACCTCGGTAGCGCCCGCCGTGGCCGCCACGCTCGGCACCGGACGCCCGGGGTGAAGACATGCCCGCGGCGGTCGTGCCAGACCGCCCGCCCGAGTGCGTGAGGTGAACGCCTGTCAAGCATACCAGGCTCCCTTCCAGCCTCGGACTGGCCTGTCCGCTCGGGCGCAGGAGTGCCCCGTCGTCGGAAAACTTCGCGGCCAGCGCTGGCTCAGCTCTCCGCCGGGGGCGGCGATCCCGCCGGCTGGGTGACCCAGATCCCGACCGCGGAGGCCGGGGTTCCATCATCGACAAGCCGGCCGGCCGGGAAGACCACCTTGCGCTCCTCGCCCAGGTCGAGACTCAGCGGAACCGCTGTGAGAAGCCGATCGAGGGCACGCTCGCCCGGTGCAAGATCGAGCGTGACCCGCCAGATCTCGTCGTCGCCGAGCCGCGTCCCGGTGGCAACCCAGGCCTGCTTCCAGGAGGAGAGCCCCTGCACCAACCCCACCCGCTCGTTGCACCCTTGGGCCAGGTCGATCTCGTCGAGAGCACCGATCAGAGCCGTGGTGTCCGCCTCCTGATCCCAGGGGTTCCAGTAGAGAAATGCGCTGGCCCCGGCGAGCGCGGCGTGGAAGAGGGTCTCCTGCCAGTAGTCGGTGTTGCGCAGCCACGGAACGACGTTGCCGGAATCGCCGGGCCAACTGCGGCGCGCGATCCAGACATGGAACGGCGTGCTCGATGCAAGTGGCATCTCGCGAATCTGGTTTGTTGCGAGAAGAAAGCTGGCAAAGGGAAGTTGTGCCTCGGTCCGCTCGACAAAGAGTGAATCACGAATGTAGCCAATCCGGCCATAGGCTTCGCCGGCCTGATGCGTGCCGACGATGGCGCCTCCTCCGACCGAGTGATGGTCGTGCCCGTTGTAATCCCGGACGGCAAACGCGGGCGACCAGTAACCCGCATCCCAGTTCGATGCGGTAAGCGGCCCGAGGCGCGCCACGGCGGTATCGAAGACGGCCGCTTGCTGGTAGGCCGAGACCCGCTCGTGCAGGAGCGCGTTCCAGACCAGATAGGCGCCGCTGCCATTGTTCCACTGGGCCACGGTCTCGTAGAGCGGCGTCGTAAAGCCGAGCGTCGGCGCCAGATCGAGACCAAAACGTCGGTCGGCCTCGATCGCGTCCCACCAGTCGTGGCTTGCCGCAGTCGAAGCTCCACTGATCGCCCAATTGTTCCACGGGGTCTCGATGTCCATCAGGAGCAAATCGGCGTCGCCGCCGGCCTGCGTGAACTCATCGAGGAATGTCCCGATCTGGCCCGAGAGCCAGTTCACCCCGTTGTCGAGCCAGGGGCAGGGGTACACCGTCGGATCGCCCTCCGCCGACGAACAGACATCATCGGCATTGCGGGCAAACTCAGTGCTGGACGAGGCGAAGAGCAGGGCCCGATAGCCCGCCGGCTGCCCGACCAGATGTGCGGCCGCAGCATCACCATGCATGGTGGCGGGCCAGGCGGGGCTGAAGCGCCAGGGCTCGTGAAGGCGCGCATCGGGGTTCTCGATCGGGTCCCAGGTCCACACGGGCATCGGGCTGGACGTGCCAGCACAGCGGAGCGGCAGATGGCCGTGGCAGGGAAGCGTCGGGCCGCGGGCCGAGATCCGCTCCGGAGCGTCGGCAAGAAGGTCCGCAAAGCGCGCACACGCGGCCGTCGTGCCGATCCCGAATTCCACCTCGACCGCGCCGGCCGGCCCGGGCAACGGATCCTCGGCGAACACACCACCCTTGAGAGCGAGCGTCAGTCGGCCCGCGCCGACCAGAACGCGCGTGATGCCACGCGCCGGCTCCAAATAGCGCCAGCGCGCCCCACTCTGCCGCCACAGGCTGCAGTCGAGCAGGATGCGCCGCTCGTCGCCGCTCCCATCGCGCAAGGCGAGCCAGCTCGCCGCGGGACACGCGGGGCTGGTCACCGTTACAAGTGCCGGATCCGGCCCGATCACAGCCTTGACAGACGCCAGCGTCGCCATGGCGGGGATCCGCACCCGAAGCTGGTGGCCCTCGAGGAGGTCCACCGTTGCGGCAGAGGCCACGCGAGCGCTCGCCAGAGCCGCAAGGACGCCCAGAACCAGAAGACCCGTGGCCCACGGAAGGCGACACCACCTCGGCCACGCCAACCGCGCTGCGCGCTCACCTGCGCCGTCCGGGCTCTTCAGCGCGACGATGCCCCTCGATTGCGTCACCACCGACAACAGAATGGCAGGGGCCGTCCCTCCTCCACAAGAGCGAACTCCGGCTGGCGGATGGCAGAGCCGATCCGGGAGCGATCGCCGTGGACGGCCGTCCGGCCAACCATGTCGACTGAGCCACTCGATTCGCCTCTTGCCTGACCTTCAGCAAGGTACTACATCGACGCACATGCAGAAGATCGGAGTGCGTCAGTTGCAACAGAATGCCGCTGCGGCCCTGCGCCGAGTGGCAGCCGGCGAGCGCCTGGAGGTCACGGACCGAGGGCGGCCCGTCGCCATTCTTGTACCTGCTACGCACCCGAGCCTGATCGAGAGCCTCGCGGCCGCCGGACGGCTCATCGCCGCAGACGGAGACCTGCTTGATCTCGAGCTGCCGCTCCGACTCTCGTCGCGGGCTGCGCGGCCGTCGGTCGCTCTCGCCCGACTACGCCGCGAAGAGCGCTGAGAGAAACTCGATGCTCTACCTCGATTCGTCCGCCATTGTGAAACTTGTCGTCCACGAAGCCGAGTCGCACGCCTTGCGGACGCGCTTGCGCAGGGACCCCCTTCGAGTGTCGTGCGAACTCGCTCGCACCGAGGTGCTCCGGGCCGTGCGGATCGCGGGGCCCATCGCGGTGGCAGCGGCGCGACGGCTCTTGCGACGCGTCCATCTCCTTCGGCTCGACGATGCCCTGCTCGATGCCGCGGGGATGATCGAACCCATCGGTCTGCGCTCTCTCGACGCCATCCATCTCACCGCGGCAAGCCTCGTCGCGGCCGAGCTCGATGTCTTCATCACCTACGATCGACGACTCGCCGACGCCGCCCGCCTCGCCGGCTTCACGGTCGAAGCGCCGGGGTAAAGTAGGACTGCGACCCTGCGGCCAGGCCGTCGACAGCCCCCAGCCGTGGCAACGGCACCGGGTCGTCGCCATCCGGGCGCAGCAGTCGACGGGCGGCCGGGTTAGGCGCAATCGGTACTGGTCTGTCTCAAATTCCAGTTTCGTGTCTGACGCAGACGCGCCCCCGGAGCCGCGTGTAGCCCGCACCGCGGCAAGGCGTCCGGGCGCGTCGGTGATGATGCCCGAGACGCCGGTCGCAAGAAGCGTGCGCATCGTCGCCTCGGGATTCACTGTCCAGACGTGGGTCTGCAACCCGGCCTCGCGGGCGGCGCCCAGCCCTTCGGCGGAGATGGTGAGAAAGGGCAGGAATGCGTCGAGTCCGTTCGCGATCGACCAGGCGAGCGGCTCCTGCCAGTCCGCGCTCTCGACCACGCCGACCAGCAGGCCGACGTAGAGACCGCGGTCGCTCGCGCGAGCCCGGCGCACCGCTGCGCGATCGAACGAGGAGAGCAGCGTACGGCTCTCGACGTCCAGCGCCGCGAGTTCGGCCAGCACGGCGTCGGTCAGTTGATCGGCACCGGTGGTCGGGGTCAAGCACTCGCCGCCATTGACCTCGAGCTCGACGCTGACCAGCCGTTCGTCCGCGATCGCGAAGGCCTCGGCCAACGTCGGCGGCAGGTCGGTGGTTGGCGCGCCGGCGCCGTCCGGCAGAAAACAGCGCGCACGGATCTCGGCGGCCGTCCAGCCACTGACACAGCCCCTACAGGTCGTGGTCCGGTCGAGCCGGTCGTCGTGCATCACGATCACCCGGCCGTCGGCCGTGATCTCGGTGTCGAGCTCGAGGGCGTCGGCGCCGGCAACGATCGCGGAGCGAAACCCGGCTGCAGAGTTTTCGGGCCGCGGGCTCCCCGGAACCGTCATGCCGCTGCCGCGATGACCGAGGTTCACGGCTGGCGCGAGATCGGCGACGCACGCACCCCCTCGCGCGGCAGGAACGAGTGCACCTCGCCGCAGGAGACGAGCACGACCGCGCCGAAGAAGACCCCACCCAGGTGCACCGGGGCGGCCCGGGAACGCCGCGAGTTGCAGGCGGGCCGGGAGAGACCCTCCCTGGGTTCAGCCCGGAGATAACGCCGCGCCGAAGATCGATCCACCATCGTGGTGGTCTTCGCTTCTGCCACAGGCCGACACCAGTCAAGCCGCATGGCTTCACGCGTCGAGACACGCGACGGACCGGGCGTGGTGGGCCGTGCCCGTGGCGCGCTATTGTAGCGCCTGCCCGCTCGCCCAACCCCGGAACGTGCTATGGCCGGCGCGTGCTGCGGCGGCCGCGACTCGGGCGGGAGGGCGTCCTCGCCACGGCCGGCTTCGCCCTCCTCGCGATCCTGCTGCTGGACCCCCTCTTCGCCGATCCTCTGCACGCGCTGCTCGACCCCGAGCGCGACTGGCACGGCTACTTCTCACACCCGCGCGATCGGCTCTCGATGCGGCGCGATCAGTATCTCGCCATGTGGGTCTGGTCGTGGGGTTGGCAGGCGCTGACGACAGCCCCCTCGACCCTCTTCCAACCGCCCGTGTTCCATCCCTCGCCCGACGCTCTCGCAACTTCGGAACACGCGCTGGGGGCGTTACCCGTGTTCGGGCCGATCCTGGCAGCGACCGGCAGTCCGGTGGCCGCCTATCAGGCCCTGCTGCTTGCAAATATTGCGCTTTCCGGGGCAGCGATGCTCGTTCTGTTGCGGCATCTCGGCACGGGCCTGCTCGCGGCCACGCTGGGCGGATTCGTCTTCACCTTCGCCCCGGCACGCACCGACCTGCTCTTTCATCCCCACCTGCTGGCGATGCAGTGGCTCGTGCTTGGCCTCGTCGCCCTCGACAAGACGCTGACGAGCGGACGGCCACGCTGGGCGCTTGCCGCCGCAGCCTTGCTGCTGCTCGAGATGCTCTCCTCCTACTACCTGGCCTACATGGCCCTCGTCGCGACTGCGGCATGGGTCGTGGGGCGCCGGCTGGAAGGGATCGGCAACCGGCGCGGACTTCTCACGGCCGCCGGCGCGGTCGTGCTCGCGGGCCTGCCGGTAGCCCTGCTCAGCGTGCCCTATCTGCGGGCGCGCGCCGGCGAGACCCTACCCGACTACGCCGCGATTCCCGGCTTCCTGCACTGGCTCTCGAACGGCCCGTTTCTCAACTACCTTATTCCGGGGTGGTTGATGGACGCGAGCGGGATCGGGCTTGGGCGTGGCGGACATGCCTGGCTCGGGCTGCTGCCGCTCGCGCTCGCGGCCACGGCACTCGCGCCCGGCCGCGGCGGGGCCGGGGGGCGCGGTGCTGCGCTGGCGGTCCTGCTCGCCGGCTGGCTCCTGGCACTGGGTTCTGATTTCACTCTTGGCGGCATCACGCTGCCCCTGCCCTGGCGGCTCGCCGCCGACGTCGTTCCGGGCTTCTCCGGAATGCGCGCGCCGCATCGCTTCTCGCTGGTTCTGACGACCGGCTTCGCGACCCTGGTCGGGCTCGGCGCCGACCGCCTCCTGACCCGCGCACCCTGGCGAGCAGCGTCGGTCACGGCGCGACTCGCTGTCGTGTGCGCGCTGGGCGTGCTGATCGGACTCGACTACGGCCTGCCCTGGACACACTGGCCCCTGCGCTCGCCCGAAGTCGGTACGCGGCAGCCCCAGATTTACGACGCACTGACAAGACTTCCGCCGGCTCCCCTGCTCGAACTGCCGCTGCACGATCCCGAGGGGGTGGCGAACGCGCGCGCGATGCTGCACGGAATCACGCACCGGCACCCGCTCCTCAATGGCAGCAGCGGCTACACGCCTCGCCCGTGGGTCCTCCTCGGCAAGACGGCCGCGGATCTGCCCGCGCCCGGCGCCTTGCGGGCACTGGCGCGCAGCACCGGCCTGCGGCGAATTTTAGTGCACCACGAGCGACTCGATGCGGCGGCGCGCGCGCTGTGGCGGGCCCCGGCGGGCCTGCATCTCGAGGCCCGCACGAAGGACCCCTCCACCGGCGAGACACTCGACACGCTCTGGGCCATCGACGCCCCGCCGCCGGCCGATCTGCTCGAGACCACGACCGCGTGCGCCCGGCAGGCCTCGGCCTGCGCCGCGCTTGAGGATGCGCTGGCGCAGGCGAGCATTACGGCGGGATCGGAGGCGGGGCAGAGCGCCAGCGGCGGCGCTGGAAAGAGGATCGACCGGGAGACGCCACCGGCACCACCCAGCCCAGACGCGCTTCGTCGCCCGGGGTCCCATCTCTCGTACCCGACACCGGAACGCGCGCCGCTACCCATCCGCGCGCATGACGGACCCGGGGCCTCACGTGCGGCGCCGGAGCGGGCGCCGCTGCGTATCCGGGAGGGGTTTGAGTGGGACTGGGAGGCCGGCTGTAGTTCCGCCCACGCCTCGGGCCGGGCCTGCTTTGCAGTTGCGGGTTGTGGCAATGGCCGGACACTTTTTGTGCGACGCGCGGGCCCCGGCACCTGCGTCTACCACGGTGAAGTACGCGCCTGGATCGGTCGGGAGATCGCGCCCCGGCTCCGGGGCGCTACCGCCCACGCTGCGACCACCGGCGTGAGCGCCAAGACCAGCGCAACACCGACCGCGCCACCGGGCTTCCCGTCCAACACTCGCGTCGCCTCACATCTCTTCGATCGCGCGCGGAGCCGCCCGGCCGACGCGCCGAACCAGAACGTTTTCGAGATCATGACCTCACGCGCCGAGCAGTCCTCGCCCCACGGCCGGATGCAGATCGATCTCCGCGTTCCGCACGACGTGCCGCGCAGCGGCGGCGGCGAGCACTACCTCATCATGCACAACCTTCATCTGACCGAGCTCGCCACCTGCCCAGTCGATGATGTGGCCTGCGGGAGCGACGGAGGGCGCACGGCACTCGGTGGCATCCCCGGAGATCCGCGCAGCTACCGCTGGTACGGGGTGATCGCGGGCGCTTTCGGCGATTCGAGCCTGGGCTTCGGCAAGGTGGGCTTCGTCGTCGAGTCCTCGGCCCCCGGCGCGGGAGGCAACGATCTGATCGACGCCTCTTTCATGCCCTGGAGCGTGGCCGGCCAGGGCAAGGTCTTCCCCGGCGGCTGGTACCGCATCACGATCGAGCGCAGCGGGCCCCCCGATCCATCCTGTCCGGGCAAGACCGCCACCATGGGTAAGCGCAGCGGCGACTGCGGCGACCGTTACGCCTACTCCGTCCTGCGCTGGGACCAAGCCCACGCGAAGTGGCTGGCGCTCCGACCTGATGATGGCGGGCCGAACCGACGATCGCTGCTGTTCATGGCCTTGACGGAACGCCAGGGGTTCGAGATCCCCCCCGGCCATATCGGCCTTGCGGCGGCCTGGTTCGGTGAGTTCGCGGGCGACATGAGCCCGACCGACGGGATCGACTGGGACAACTTGATCGTTGACTGGTAGGGCCGCCCCGATCAGCAACCCCTGCCGGTGCGATGGCGGCGGGCTCAGCCTCCGCTCGCCGCCCCCACGGCCTCATGCACGGCCGGCGCCACCGCCTCGGCGATGACACGATAGCCCGCCGCGTTCGGGTGGACCCAGTCGAGGTGCAGGGCCGCGTTGCCACGGGCATCGAAGATCGCGGCCAGATCGATCACCCTCACGCCCTCGCGCTCGGCGACCGCTCGCGTCATGGCCTGGTAGGTGGGATGCGCATCGATATTGGCATCGACCAGCTCTCGCGGATGCTTCCAGAATGCCGCGACGGCCACTCGGGTCTTCTCGTCGCTCAGGATGGATGGATAGATCAAAAAGATGGGCACGCTGCCCCGCGCCTTCAGGTTGCGGGCGATCGCGATGAGGTTGCTCTCGAAATTGGGGAGGGGAACCGCAGGCTGGTACTCGACCAGGGGCACGCGGGTTTCGGCGCGCGGCGGAACGAGTTTGTCGAAGAGGAGCGAGCAGGCCCGGCTCGCGAAGCAGAGATAGGCCGCGCGCCGGATCCACATCTCCTGCGTGCTCGAACGGTCGGCCGGGAAATGGTCGTTGAAACCCACCATGACGATCGTCACCGGCGCCGGGGTCGGGTTGGCCTCGGCGATCAACCGAGCCGAATGCGACGTGTAGCCCGGTACGCCCAGGTTACGGACCTCGACCGGGCGACCCTGAGTCTCCCGCAACTGCTGCGCCAGTGCTGCGGGGTAGCTCTCGGCGTCGCTCGCGCCATAACCAAAAGTCGATGAATCGCCCACGGTGACCACCTCGGGCACGGCAGCGGAATTGGTTCCCGGTGTCGTCCGGCTTCCGGAGGAGTCGGTTGTGAAGGGCACGACCATCTCGCGCCCCTGCCAGTCCAGCCCCGGCCTGAGCTTCCAGCCGAGGTCCGGATCCGGCTCGTAGAACGGCGGGAACTTCGGGTAGAGGAGCACGCGCGTGCGATTGTCGGGCGACTCGTATCCGCCAAGCCGCAGGATCAGCTCGAAAGCGATCCAGGGCAGGAGAACGGCCGCGATGATCTTGGCGATGGTCGTCGGCATGGGGGAATGCGGCGTTTTGCGCCACGCCCACCTAGCACGATCCGACACGCGGCTGCACCGGCCCGGCTCTCGCCCCAACTCTCAACACGCGCCGGCTCCTATCCGCCGGCACGAATCTCGAAGAGCAGGTCGTCGCCTTCCGCAGCAACGAAGCGCAAGCGCTCATCACCGCCCCGTGCGGCCAGCTCACGCCACTCGGCACACCAGCCCTGACGCAGCAGAAAGCTGCAGTGGACCAGGATCGTGCGCAGCCCGGTGTCGGCTACCAGCGTCGCCACGGCTGCGGGGTCGGGCAAGCGATCGGCCGTGCGCATCCGCTCGGGCCAGGACGCCGGCCAGTAGCTCGCGTAGCCATTGAGCAGCGGCCGCCAGTGCTGGATCGAGCGGTACATCGCCGCCGCGTGGAAGTCGGGCATAAAATCACCGAAAGGCCCGATCACCGGCAGTTCGAGCAAAGGGCCTTCACCCGCACGGATCTGGGCGAGCAAGGGCGTGTCGGGGCCGATCGCGATCCGTGTCGGATAGGCCGGCGGCAGCGGTCGCCGTGCCAGCGCCTCGGGCAGCCCGAGGCCGTGCGAATACTGGAGCCACGTTGCGCCCGCGATCGCCACCGCCAGCACCGCCGTCGCGACTGCCGCCGCCTTGCCTCCGTGCAGGACGCGCCGGGTCTCCGCTGCCAGCACCCGGTACGCGAGCCCGACCAGGAGACAGATGCCGATCAATGCGGCCACCGACGGGCGCTCCTGGGCGCGCAGATTTTCGAGAAAGGGAAACCAGCGCCACAACACGGCATGCGGCAGCACGACGTCCCGGCCGGACCACACCACGCTCGGCCCGACGCTGAGCAGCAGGCCCACGACGGTCCAGAGCAGCGCATGCGTGAGGCCGCGCCGCACGGGCTCGGAGAGCGCCACCCCGGCACGCCACGCGGCGATGAGGCCGAGGCCGATGGGGAGGAGCAGAAGTGGCGCAAAACTGGTCGGCCTCGTCTCTGCAAGAAAACCGAAGGGCAGCCGCAACCGCACGGCGTCGAGAAAAATCGGATGCGCCCAGTACGACTGTGTCGCGAGTCCCGGATTGGCGGCGCGGACGGCCAGGTAGGGCAGATAGACCGGCCAGAGCAATGCCGCCGCGAGCACGAGCCCGCCCAGCAAGGCCAGTCCGGAAGCTCGCGTCGCGCGCCGGAGGAGCCGCCCGGCGGTCAATAAACCGAGCGGCCCCAGCACGGCTGCCGCGACATAGACCGGATCGGCCAGGCATTGCAGGGCGGTCAGCACGCCGACCCGTGCACCATCGCGTACCCGCCCCTCGGTACGGGCCGCCGCGTCGATGAGAAAGGGGAACCACCACAAGGCGGTGTAGTGCGGTGCCGAGGGCAGAAACTTCCACAGCACCCAGCGGCTCGTCAGATACGTGAAAGCCCCGAGGAAACCCGCCACCGACGACGCTGTCCAGCGCCGCACCACGGTATGGATGGCCCACGCAGTGAGCGCGTTGGCCAGCAGAAACAGGCCGTTCAAGGCGAGGGTTGGATTCCCACTGAGAGCGTAGATCGGGCCGAAGAGCAGGAGCCCGCCCAGACCAGGCGGGCCGTAGAAGAGGGCGCTGTCCGTCGGATGATATATATTGGCTTGTCCAAGGTCCGCGTCGGCTGTCGCGACGGCATGGCATTGCCACGCCATCGCCCAGCCGATGTGCAGGTTGTCGTAGTTACAGGGCGACGTGGTGGCAGGCAGCCGGTGCGCGGGATCCGCAGCAAGCGGCCAGGTCAACCACACGACCAGGAGAAGATAGAAGGCAAGGCGGCCCGATCCAATGAAAATTGGATTTGCCTTCACCGAGCCGGACTCCCGATCCTGCCGCAATCCGGCCGAGGTTTCACCGACGCGACGGTACCAGAGTACGCGCGGCCCCAGCCAGCGGACTCTGAGGTCAGGCCCGCCGACCGTGCTGCTGGCCGCGGGCGATCCCCCGCGCCGGAGTTCTCGACGACGCCCGCACGGACCTGCGAGCGTGGTGCCAACATGGACGGGCGAGTGATCGAAGAGATGCAGACTCGACGACGCCTGCACAGACCCGAGCGTGGCGCCTGCCCGCGACCGCCAGGCACTTCCTGCTCGGCGAAACCCTCCAGTGCGTGCCGCCGGACTCCTCCTCCTCATCAGCGCTCGCCGCCGCGCCCTTCGTGCTCGGCGAAAAACGCTACGCTACGCCGGACGGCTCGCGACACCACGCCTTCGCCCAATCTGCCACGCCGGAGCGTCAGCGCGCGGGCAAGGCGGGGGCACGTCCCACGCCTGCCAGTGGATCGCCCGATCCGCCGCGCCGGCAGCGAACGCGCCCACCTCCCGCGGCGAGAGGCCGTGCCCGCGTCGCTGGTCGCATCCTGTGCAGGTGCCCGGCGTCGATCAGCCCCAGGTCCCGCGGCGAGGTGCCCGCGTCGGTGGTCACGTGCTGCACGGCACCTCACGCCCTGCTCGTACGCGAGCCCCTGGGGTTCACCCCGTTGCCACGAGCGCCCGCCGCATAGGCGAGCGGCGATGCTCGGTTGCTGACCTCATCCGGGCCCACCCGGTTGCCGTGAACGTCCGCGGCGTCCATGCTTGCGGCCGAAGGGTTCTCCCCGCGCGACCCGGAGGCGACCGCAGCCGGCATGACGACGGGGCATATGCCATGGTTATACTTGACGCTCTCGGAATCGCGGCCCGCGCGGCGCTCGAAGTCACCTTCCGTCGCCGCCGCGCCGGGCCCTGCGTCGCGGGCTGGTCGTGGTCGACCGAACTCGCCGCCGCGATCCTGCGCGCGATGTGCAGCGCCTCGCAGACGCGCGGCATTCCCTGGCTCCGCGCCGTGCAGGCGGCCGGCCATCTCCCGAGCCCAGTCCAGCGCCGCGTGCAACGCGCGCCGGTGGTCATCGGCGGCGTGCTGGCCGAGCGCTTCGTCCCGCGCGACGGCGTCCGCGGAGCGCGCACGTTGGTCTATGCCCACGGCGGCGGCTTCGTCGCCGGCTCGCCGGATACCCATGCCGAGATCGCCGCCCGACTGGCCGTGGCACTGGATGCCCGTGTCCTCTCGGTCGACTACCGCACCGCCCCCGAGCACCGCTTCCCGGACGCGCACACCGACGTGTTGGCGGCGGTCGAGGCCGTGCTGCGCGACACGCCTGCGGGCGAGGTGGTGTTGGCCGGCGACTCCGCCGGTGGCGGGCTCGTGCTCGCGACGCTGCTCACCTTGCGCGACCGCAGCACCGCCCTGCCGAGCTGCGCCGTGCTGATCTGTCCGTGGGTCGATCCCCTCGCCGCCGAGGGCAGCATGGTCAGCAACGCCCAGGTCGATTTCGGCGATGCGGCACTGCTCCAGGGCTGGGCTCGGATGTATGCGAGCGACGAGCAGCTCCGCCACGATCCCAGGCTCGCTCTCCTCACCGCCGACCTGCGCGGTCTGCCACCGCTCCACATTCAGGCCGGGAGCCGCGAAGTGCTGCTCGATCAGATCACCGAGCTGGCCGGACGGGCGCGCGCGGCCGGTGTCGAGACCGAATTCGAAATCTTTGCCGGCATGGTGCACGACTTCCAGATGCTCGCCGGCCTCGTGCCGCAGGCCGTGCCGGCGATCGCCACCATGACCAACTTCATCGACCGCCATCTGGCGGCGGCTCCGCCGCCGCGGGCGCATGGGGCCGCGGCTTAGCCGCGGCGCGACAACAGGAGGATCGACCATGACCGGCTTCGTCCTGCGGCTCCTGATCTCGATTGCGGGTCTGTGGCTTGCTGCCCAGACCAGCCCGGGGATCGCCTTCGAATCGGGCGCCTCGTTGCTGCTCGCCGCCTTTCTGCTCGGCATCGTCAACGCGGTCGTGCGACCGATCGCGGTCATTCTCACGCTGCCCTTCACGCTGCTCTCGTTCGGCTTGTTTCTGCTGGTCGTGAACGGCTGCATGCTCGAAATCGTGGCCTGGTTGATGCCGGGCTTCGAGCTTCGCAGCTTCGGCTCGGCCGTGTGGGGCGCTCTGGTCTTGACGATCACGGGCTGGGCCGCGTCGTGGTGGATCGGGCCGCACGGCCGCTTCGAGGTGATGCTCGTCGAGCGGGGCGACCGAATCGCCTGAACCAGCCCCGCGCGGAAGCACGCCCGCGGCGATCGAGCCCGTATGCACCCCCCGAGCGCCGCCTCGATGTCGCCGGGAGGCGCGCCCGAAGCGATCGAACCCCCTGCGGCCGGCGCGCTTGGCCCTCCTCAGCGCGCGGGGTCGGCCGCAGCCGCAAGTTCGACGACCGCCCGGCAGAGCTGCTCGACCTCGGCCGCAGCCATGATGTACGGCGGCATCAGGTAGACCAGCCGGCCGAAGGGTCGCACCCAGACACCGCGCTCGACAAAGTGGCGCTGGGCCGCGATCGCGTCGACCGGTTCGCGCATCTCCACCACGCCGATCCCCCCCAGCACCCGCACGTCAGCCACTCCCGGTAGCTGGCGGGCCGGGGCGAGGCCGCGCTCCAGACCGAGCTGGAGTGCCGCGACCCGCTCCTGCCAGGGTCCGGCAACCAGCAGGTCGATGCTCGCGCAGGCGACCGCGCATGCGAGCGGGTTCGCCATGAAGGTGGGGCCGTGCATGAGCTCGCCGTGGTGGCCCTCCGAAATCCCGTCGGCGACCCGCGGCCGCGTGAGCGTCGCCGCCAGCGTCATCGTGCCGCCGGTCAACGCCTTGCCGACACAGAGAATGTCGGGCGAGACGCCGGCGTGTTCGGCGGCGAACATCCGACCGGTGCGTCCGAAGCCGGTCGCGATCTCATCGAAGATGAGCAGGCAGCCCGATTCGTCACACAGCTCGCGCAGGCCGACCAGAAAGCGCGG
>SXLG01000057.1 GCA_005777805.1 Pseudomonadota bacterium | reverse complement strand
GGGACCGTGCCGCGAGCGAGCGGTGGCCCCTTGAGTTCGACGCCGTTGCCCTCGGGGTCGGTCAAGTAGATCGAGGGGCCGCTGCCCTCGGCGCCGTAGCGGATGGCGGTCTCGCCGCACGCGATACCCTGGGCGGCGAGCTGGGCCCGGATCGCGCCGTCGTCGAAGGGGTCGAGGCGCAGGCAGAGGTGATCGACGTTCCGGCCGGCTCCATCCGTCTCCGGGGGCGGACCGCCCGCGACGCCGAGTGGGCTCGTGGCTGGCACGAGGTCGATCAGCGAGCGTCCGGCGCGGAGTTGCACCAGCCCCAGTTCGTCGAGCCTGCGCTCGACGGGGCAGCCCAGCACGCCCGTGTAGAAGGCGAGCATCGCCTGGAGGTCGCGCACCCGCAGCACGACGTGGTCGATCTCCCGGACCTGGATCGCGTTCATCCTGGTGCGAGTAGCTGGCGCGCCACGCGAGCGGTTGCAAGCCGCTGGCTGCAACCGCTTGCAACTGCGCGCGCCCGTTGCGACCAGCAGCGCGATGACGGCGATCATTCTGGCGGCGGGGGTCGGGCGGCGCTTTGGTTCGGAGATGGACGATCGCCCCAAGGGGCTGCTGCAAGTCGGCGACGAGTCGCTGCTCGGGCGACTCGTGCGCCAGCTCCGGGCCGCTGGCATCGGCCGGATCGTGGTCGTGACCGGCCACCGCGCCGAACTCGTGCGTGCGGCCTTTGCCAACGACCCGGGCGTCGAGATTCTCGTCAACCCCAACTACCGGCGGGGCGCGATCCTCTCGCTCTGGACCGCGCGCCAGGTTCTCGACGGGCCGGCGCTGGTCATGGACGCCGACGTCTGGGCGCCCGATGGGCTGCTGCGGCGGCTCGTCCACTCGCCCCACCCGAACTGTTTTCTGCTTGATGGACGCGCCGAGCCGAGTGGCGAGGAGCAGATGCTGATGGTGCGCGGCGAGCGGGTCTGCGACATCTCGCGTCGGCCGGGCGAGGGCTTCGATCTGCGCGGCGAATCGGTCGGCTTCCTCAAGCTCTCGGGCGAAGCGGCGGGGCTTCTGCTCGAGCTGATGCGCGAGCGGGTCGAGCGTGGGGACGTCGATCGGGAACACGAGGAGGTCTACCCGGCGCTGATGGCGCGGGTCGAGATCGGTTTCGAGCGGGTCGATGACCTCGACTGGACCGAGATCGACTTCCCCGAGGACCTCGCCCGGGCCCGCGCCCTCGCGGCAGGGCCCACGGCAGGCTGACGGCACGCCCGTCGAGTGCCGCACGCGCCTATCGTGTTGGCGCGTCCACGGGCGCCGGACGGTCCGCCTGGCGAGACCCGCACGGGGTCTACGCGGTCACGGCCGAGGGGCCACCGCCCGGCAACCGCGCTCGTCCTCCGCCCGAGAACGGTCGCGAGGTCCACGACTAGCTCGTGGCGTGGCGCACCGCCCGGCAACCGCGCCTCTCCGCTGTTCGTCCCATGCCTGGAGTCGTTTGCGAGACTGCGACATGATTCGCACGTATGGGAAGCTCGACTGCTGGCGAGCAACCGGATTCCGCGAGCCCCCGGCACCGTCATGCGCGGCATCGCGGCGGAGGACCGCCAGCGTATCTTCGAAAAATTCCGCAGCGTACGCGTGCGCGTCAGCGAGGAGCCGCGTGCCGATTCCGGCCTGGGACTGGCTTTCTGCCGGCTTGCCGTGGAACAGATGGGTGGCCACATCGCGGTGGCCGACGCCGTCGGCGGCGGTGCCGTCTTCAGCCTGGACCTGCCGGCGGCGACGCCTTGAGCGCAGCCCGCCCGGTGCCGCGGTGGCTCGGCCGCGCCGACGCTGCGTCCGCGGCGTGCGGAACGACCAGCGCCGGGACTCGCGCACGGCGCAGCACCCGGTCGGCGACGCTGCCCAGCAAGATCGAACTCACGGCGGAGCGCCCATGCGAGCCGAGCATGATCATGCCGGCAGAGACCTCCTCGGCGGCACCCAGAATCTCGCTGACCGGGGCGCCTTCGCGCAGCAGAGCGCGGGTGGAGGAGACCTGATCAATCAACTGGGCACGGGCTTTCTCGAGTTGCCTTGCTGCCCAGGTGCGGTGTTCCTCAGCCAGGCTCGAGCCGGGAACGGTGGCCGCGACCTCATCGACGTAGATCAGGACGATCTCGGCACCCAGCGCGCGAGCCAGATCGCGGGTGAAGGCCAGCGCGTCGTCGGAGTCCTCGGAGAAGTCGAGCGCGAGCAGGATCGTTTTGATGTTGGTCATCGTCGCGTGTCCCCAAACGGGGTCATGCAAGCCGTACTCCAGAGGCCGGCGGCGCGGGCGTGGCTCTTCGGCCGGCGGAGATGGCGTCGCGCTCCCAGGATGGCGGCGATTTGGCAGGCGCTGTTCCCGTTCATCGGAGGGGGTTCGAGGGGAGGTAGAGCGGCCCGCGCGACGCGGGGCGAGGCGCACCCGATTCGAACCGAGGCGAGTGCTTGCCGCGCGGGGAGGTCGCTGGCATTGGAGCGGCCGGGCGATCATGATCGGAGCAGGGCGGGGCCGAGACCTCTCCCGCAAATTGTACGGCAGCTCGTGAGTCGCCGGTCCGGCGCTCGCGGCCCGCGCGCTGCTGGCAAATGGAGCCAGCCATGATGAGCGAAAGCGTCTTTCCAGTCGTGCTCGGAGCGGTTGTCGCGGCGATCGCACTCGCCCTCGCGGTCCTGATCGCGAACGCCCCGGGACACGAGCCGCGCCACTAGAGTTCACGCGCTGCGGCGCCGCCGTCGCACGAGCGCAACGTCTGGCCCGTGCTGGACCTGCACCGTGGGCCGGGCGTTGCGGGGCGCGGGTCGTCGCGCGAGCGTGC
>SXLG01000009.1 GCA_005777805.1 Pseudomonadota bacterium | reverse complement strand
TTGCCGTTGTGGCCGTTGCCGTTGTGGCCGTTGCCGTTGTGGCCGTTGCCGTTGTGGCCGTTGCCGTTGTGGCCATTGCCGCTCCGGCCCAGGCGGAGCCAGCTCCGCTTGGGCGCGTGGGCCTTGGTCTGGATCTCGGCTGGGTCTGTGGGAGTGGTGTGGGAGAGAAGATCCGCGGACTCGGCGGGCGCGGCGTTTTTCTCGAGGTCGGGCTCGACGAGGACGAAGCCCGGCTCCGCGACGGGTTCTGGGCGGACCACGGGATCCGACGAGGCCCCCTGGTCGGGTTGCGGGCGACCAACAGCCTCTCTCGCCTCGCGCGCACGACGCTCGGCTTCCGCCCGTTTCAGGGCCTCGTAAGTCCTTCCCATCAGAAAACTTCTTGGCGAGTCTCGCTTTGGTGTCGGGCGCGCCCGCTCAGAAGAGGAGCGCGTTCAGGTCGACGCCTGGCCGCGGCACGGTCGGCAGAAGGCCCCGGACCCACTGGTCCACGAAGACGTCGGCCTGTCCAATCCAAGTTTTGGGCACCATGATGATATCGTCCGGTACCAGAAAAATCGATTCTTCCTCGTCGCCGCCGGCGACGGCGGCGAGATCGAGCCGCTCGCTGCGCACATCCCCGCCAATCCGGCTGACATAGAGCACGTTGTCGGAGTCGGCCGTGTCGGTGAATCCGCCACGCTCGATGACCGCCTGTAGCGGGGTCAGCCCGTCACGATAAAGGACGAAGCCGGGGCGGATGACGTCCCCACCGACGTAGACCTTGTGTTCGGCGAGTTGGGCGACGACGACGCTGACGACCGGGTCTTTCAGATAGCGGGACGCGCGCTCTCGGATCTGGCTCTCGGTCTCGCTGACCGTCAGGCCGGCAGCCGTCATGTCGCCGGTGATCTGAAGGTTGATCTTCCCGTCCGGGCGGACGGGCACCCGCTCGTTTTCCTCGGGGTGGTAGGGGAACCTCACGTCGATCAGGTCTCCGGCGGCGAGGCGATAGCTCTGGTCGGGGAGTTCCAAGGCCGAAGTCGGATCAAAGGCTGGGGCGTCATCGGCGGGAATAGCGTAGCCCCCATCGGCGAGGGCCAGGGGCTGGCTCTGGCTGCGCGCGGCGCCACAGCCGGCCAGGCACGAACACGCCAAGAGCGCGGTGACCAGAAACCCCCGCCCGTGCAGGATCCCGCGCAAACCCGCACTTGGTCCGAGCCCCTCTGTCACCCTCAAATGCCCCATCCCGCCCCCCTTGCCACGAATGGGGGCGCCACCGATGCGTCGCCCCCACGTCGGGAGATCGGCGCTCTGGCTTGAGGCGTTTAGGAGATCCGGGCTCAACATCCCACCGCTTCCGTCTCTGTCCTGATGAATTTGCCCGCGCGTTGAGGGGAAGGGACGTAGCCGATGCGGTGGCGTGCGCGGGGGGTTTGTTCGAGTGCTTCCGTCTCCTCGATGAAGCAAGGACAGCGCCACCCGGGCGCAGGTTCGGGGCCACTGCTCATCTGTAACTAGCTGTTATTTAATGACTTTCGCGACTGGTCAGCGGTCCGTAAGCACTGCATTCCTGCACGATTCGAGCGGACTCGTGCGCGACTACGACTGAGGCGCTGGCGGATGCGCCAAGGCTCGCCGGCGGCCGCCCGAGCAGGGATCACTCTCCGGCGGGTGGCCCTTGTTGGTCGGGTACGCTTGGGGCGGCCTCGACGAACACGGGCCCGAGCCGTCGCGAGAGGCCCTCGGCGGTGTGCGGCTCGATGCCGGTGATGACGACGCGGTACACACTCAGTGCCGTGCCCACCTCACTGGTCTCGAGCCGAACCCGGTCGCCGTACTCCCGCGCCAGTTTCGCTTGTTCGGCCATCGCTCGCGCCAGGATCGGCGTGGCTAGAGCCAGGACTTTGGGGGATTCCGGCTTGCCGATCATGCGGGACTCGGCTCCCGGAGCCGGAATCACGAAGGACGTCCCGGCGATCATGCGCTCCGGCCGCATCGCTTGCGGGTTCCGTGCGCGGAGGATCTCCATGGCGGTGTAATTCATCTCGCCGTACTCCCGGCCGACGAGATCGAGCAGGGTGTCGCCCTGTGTCAGGGTGATGGTTCGGTCGCCAGGGCGTCGCTCGGGGGCCGGAAGGTCGGGATCGCTTCCGACCGATTCGCGACTCACCGGAGCGGGCGACGGCGCTGCTGGCGATCCTGCCCGGGACTCCGGCAACGCCACCTCATCGAGCGGCGGCTGCTCCTCGGCAAGGGGCAGGGTGCGCCCAGGGGGCGGTGCTGGCGCCTTGGGGCGTATCAGGGCCGTCGCCGGATTCTCGACGCGTGCCGGTTCCGGCCGACGCGTTCGCTCTGCTCTGCTGGAGGGTGCAAGGGCAGAGGCCGCGAACGCGGGGTCAACCGCGGGCTCTGCCGGCAAGGCCTCAAACGCGGCGGCCGAGAGCGAGCCTGCCTGCGGGCCAGCGGGTGCCGGCGGGTGGCTGTCACGGCCTGCGGGTAGTGCCGAGATGTGATTCTGCCGGTCCTGCGACGCCTGGCCGTTGCCATCGTCGAGCGGAGCCACCGCCGCGACCGGGTCGGCCTCCCCGGGCTGACCAGCTGGAGTGCCTGCCGCCAAGCCCGCTGAACTTGGGACGGTGGCCCGGTACGGACTTTGGTGGGGCAGGGCCTTCAGCTCAGCGGCAAGCCGGGGCGGGAGACTCGTCTGCGTGCGCGCGATTTGCTCCGGGTCTGGCGCGGGCACGGGTCGGCTGTCTCTTGCCGTCAGGTCCGGCGCCGTGCGGGTCTTCGACGACGGGTCGCCCGCGTCGTCCACTGCCAGATCGAGAGCGCGCGCCGCGTAGGGTGTGGCCGCTGCTTTCGACGACGGGCCACGCGCGCCGTCCGCTGGTGGGGACAGCGGCGCGGGCGGTGGTCCGGCCAGCGCCGCGCGGGGAGGTGGCCCAGCACCTTCTCCGGGCACCCGTAACGTGTCGCCTCGCCCATCGAAGGCGGATGGCAGCGGCACCAGGGGCGGAGGGGCCTCCGGTCGCTGGAGAAGGGCGGTGGCGAAGAGCAACAACGCCGCGGCGAGGATGCCGGCTACGGCGAGGCCGAGGCGTGGGCTGGGAGGGCCCGATTCGACGCCGCGCGGGCTGCTGCCCACGCGAGTGGTGGTCCTCGTGGGCTCCGGCGGGGACGCCTCTGGAGTGCGTGCGGACTGCGGTGCGGAGACCGGACTCTCGGGCTTGGGCTCTGCTCGCACCGCGGGTGGCGGAGCGACTGGCTTTGCGGGTACCGGTGGCTCCGCTCGGAGGGCTTCTCCCCCCCCCGCGCCGTCGTCGATCGCGGCCGCTGCGGAGACTTGCCGGGGTGCGGTCCCTGGCGCGTCGAGCTTGGCAAGATCCGTCGCGACCTCGGAGATCACCGCCGCGTCGACCGCATGTCGGCCGAGCGCGTAGGAGACCAAGAGCGCGTTGTCGCAAATCGTATTGACGAGCCGGGGGATGCCGCCGCAGTGGCCCCAGATGGCGTCGAAGGCGTCTGGCGCAAAGAGGTCCGGGGCCCCTCCGGCGACCGCCAGTCGAGCGGCGATGTAGGGCGCCAACTCGGCGCGCGAGAGAGGCTCGAGCCGGGCCCGTACCGAGATGCGCTGCTTGAGCTGGCGGAGTTCGGGGCGGGCGAGTCGGGTGGCAAGCTCCGGCTGGCCCGACAGGACGATCTGCAGGATCTTGTCCTGTGCCGTTTCGAGATTCGAGAGCAGACGTAGCGATTCGAGGACCTCGGAACTCAGATCCTGGGCCTCGTCGATGATCAGGACAGTGTTGCGGCCCTCGGCATAGGCCGAGAGGAGGAACTCGTTGAGTCGCTGCGTCATCGCGAGCTTGCGGCCCGAGGGCGCCGAAATCCCGAGCTCACTCAGGGTGTACTCAAGGATTTCCTCGAAGCTCGCGTTTGGATTGAAGAGAAAGACCGAGAGGATCTCGTCGGCGAGGTCGTCGAGCAGTTTGCGCAGCAGCGTGGTCTGGCCGGTGCCGGCCTCGCCGATCAGCGCGACGAAACCTTTCCGTTGCTGGATGCCATAGCGGAGGCTCGCCAGCGCCTCGCGATAGCCCTCGTTCCAGTAGAGAAAACGCGGATCAGGCGTCTGCGTGAAGGGCCGTTCGTGCAGGCCATGGAATGCGAGGTACATGCGGTTGCCGTCGCGTCGTCCTTCCCTAGGAGCCGGTTCGGCCAACGTTCGCGCGGCACCATAGCAGGAGTCCGATGGCGCTGACCAGAACCAGGATGCGCAGCGGCCCGGTGGCGGTGGGGTAGGCGCTGGGCGTGTCGAGGAGGGAGACCTCGACGATCTGCGCCCCGGCTTGCCAGGGAACGAGGGAGGCGGTGATCCGCCCGACCGGGTCAATGACGGAGGTCAGTCCGGTGTTCGTCGACCGGATCAAGAAGCGCCGGTTCTCGACGGCGCGGAAGAGCGCGAGCGATTCGTGGAGACGCAGGGCGGTACTATCTCCGTACCAGGCATCATTCGTGAGCGAGGCGAGAAGGTTGGCGCCACGCGCCGTGGCGTCGGCCAGCAGCCAAGGCAGCATGTCCTCGTAACAGACCACGGCCCCCACCCGGGCCCGCGTCCCAACGGGGATCGGTTCGACGACCCCGCCACGCGCGAAGTTCCCCGTGTTCGGGCTGAGGTCGCGAAGCCAGGGGAAGCTGTCGGAGAACGGCAGGAACTCGCCGAAGGGCATGAGCACGATCTTGTCGTAGGCTCCACCGATGTCTCCCCCCGGATTTCGCAACAGGATGCTGTTGTACCAGCGCGGTCCTTCGGTCGTCGGTTCCCAGGTGAGCGCGCCAAAGAGGAGCGGGGTCGTTGCGCCCGGCAGAGGATCGTGCCCCGCGGAGAGCCGGTGTGCCCGGTGTGGCAGGCCCCACTCAACTACTGTTTCTGGCCAGATGAGGAGGTCGGGGGCGGGGGCCAGGGACTCGGAGAGCTGGCGGTGGCGCGCGACATTTTGGTTGAAAAGATCGGCGTGCCTCTTTTCGTCGAGTGAGAGATTTCCCTGCACGAGCCCGACGCGCAGTCGCGGGGCCTCACGGATGAGGCGGTCGATCTCCCCGATCCGTCCGCTGCCGTGCAGGCCGAGCAGGCCCAACACGGCGAGCGGAGGGAGCAGGCCAAATGGCCTTTGCCAGGCTCGCGCCGCAGCCGCGGATAGCCAGACCAGCACCGCTCCGAGCAGCATCGGCCCAGCCCATTCCGCCGACTGGATCAGGGCCGGAAGCGCGCGCTGTGTATAGGCGAGGCGCCACGGAAAGAGGTTGGGGAAGGTGCTCTCGATGGCGACCCAGAGCAACGGCGCCAGCAGGATCGGCGCGCGCGGCCCCGCCCACTGGAGTAGTCCGGTCCACAGGGCGATGGGCAGCGCCGTGTAAGCGATCAGCAGGGCGAAGATCAAAAGCGCCACGGGCAGTGGGAAGCCCCCGAAACGGGTGATCGTGCCCACCAGCCAGGCGCACGAGATCCCGTTTGCGATCGCACCGGCGAGGGCACCGACGGCGGCCGCGTCGCGCATTCGCCGCGAGCGGCTCACCACGGCCAGCACGGGGGCAAAGGCGATACTGGCGAGAATGCCGGCCGCAGGCTCGATGAAGGAAAGTGCGAGCAGGAGCCCGCTCGAGATCGCGGCCGCCACCGCGACCATTCCGGTCACGGGTGGCGAGTTCCCGAACGAGGCCGCCGGGCGTGCTCTCGTGCGGCCGCCATCCTCAGCCGACGGTCCAGGACTCTCCGGCTCCGAGGAGGGCCGCGAGGTCGGCGTCCGATCTCGCCTGCGCCGCCGAGACCTGTCTGGCCAGGCCATCCTCGTAAACCGGTCGTGTCACCTCGAAGAGCACACCGAGTGGAGTCGGGAAGTTCGGCGGGCCCATCTGAGCCAGCAGGTAGGCGAGGACGGGGTTCGAGGGGTCGTGCACGAGCAGTTCTGCCGCGGGGGCGCCTTCGAGGTTCACGACTTCCGGTCGCATGCCGTTCATGCGGATTCCCTTGCTGCGCTCGCGGCCGAAGATCATCGGCTGGCCGGCCTCCAGAATGAGCTGGTTGTCCGCCTTGATCTCCCGGTCGGTGAGCGAATCGAAGGCACCGTCGTTGAAGATGTTGCAGTTCTGGAGCACCTCGACGAACGAGGCTCCATGGTGGGCATGTGCCCGGCGCACGACATCCTGGAGGTGGCGGGCTTCGACGTCGATCGTCCGAGCGAGGAACGTGGCCTCGGCGCCGAGCGCCAGGACGAGAGGCTTGAAGGGGTTGTCGATCGAGCCGTCGGGGGTTGATTTCGTAACCTTGCCCGGCTCCGAGGTGGGCGAGTATTGCCCTTTCGTCAGGCCATAGATCTGGTTGTTGAAGAGGAGGATGTTGACATCGAGATTGCGTCGCAGGATATGAATAAGGTGATTGCCGCCAATCGACAGCGCATCGCCGTCTCCGGTGACGATCCAGACGGAGAGATCCGGCCGCGTCAGCTTGATGCCCGACGCGATCGCCGGTGCTCGGCCGTGCAGGGTGTGGAAGCCGTAGGTGTCGACGTAGTACGGGAACCGGCTCGAGCAGCCGATGCCCGAGACGAACACAAACTTCTCGCGCGGTACGCCGAGGTCCGGCAGGACGCGCTGGACCTGGGCGAGGATTGCGTAATCGCCGCAGCCCGGACACCAGCGGACTTCCTGATCTGACTCGAAATCCCGGCGGGTCAGCCGCGGTGCTGCGGAGGTCTCGACCGTGGCCATCTCAGCGATTTCCTCCCAGCAGGGTCTCGACCCGGGCCTCGATCTCGGAGACCTTGAAGGGCCGACCCTGGATCTTGGTGTACGCAACGGCATCCACGAGGAATTCGGCGCGCAGCAGCTTGACCAGCTGCCCCATGTTCATCTCCGGCACCAGCACCCGCTCGTAGCGGCGCAGCACGTCGCCGAGGCCGGTGGGAAGCGGGTTGAGGTGGCGTAGGTGGAGGTGGGCGACGCGCCGGCCGCGTGCGCTGAGTGCTTCGGTTGCCGCGCGGATGGCGCCGAAGGTGCTGCCCCAGCCCACGATCAGACACTCGCCGCGCTCGGGGCCGTGCACGACGGGGGCGGGAACATCCTGGGCGACCAGCGCAATTTTGCGGGCGCGCGTACGCACCATCTGCTCGTGGTTGAGCGGCGCATAGCTGATGTTGCCGGTGGGCTGTTCGGACTCGATACCGCCGAGGCGGTGCTCGAGGCCGGGGGTTCCGGGAATGGCCCAGGGGCGTGCGAGCGTCTGCGGGTCGCGCAGGTACGGGAAGAATCCCTCGGGGTCCACGCGGAAGCGGGCGGGCATGTCCGGCAGGTCTTGCGGCACAGGGATTCGCCAGGGTTCAGAACCGTTGGCGAGGTAGCCGTCCGAGAGCAGGAAGACCGGGGTCATGTACTTGATGGCGAGGCGGACGGCCTCGACGGCCATGTCAAAGCAGTCGGCCGGACTCGACGGTGCCAGCACCACGACCGGAGCTTCGCCGTGGCGCCCGTAGAGCACCGCGAGGAGATCCGACTGCTCGGTTTTCGTTGGAAGCCCGGTCGAGGGTCCCCCGCGCTGAATGTCGCAGATGACCAGGGGGAGCTCCGTCTTGACGGCGAGCCCGATCGTCTCCGATTTCAGGTCGATCCCCGGACCGCTCGTGGTGCTCACTCCGAGAGCACCGGCAAAGCTCGCTCCGAGAGCGGCTCCGATTCCGGCAATTTCATCCTCAGCCTGGAAGGTCACGACGTCAAATGCCTTCAGGCCAGCCAACTCGTGCAGAATGTCGCTGGCCGGTGTGATCGGGTAGGAGCCGAGGAAGAGCTTGAGTCCGGCGCGCCGCGTCGCCGCGACGAGGCCCAGGCAGAGGGCGCTGTTGCCGGTGATGTTGCGGTAGGTTCCCGGCGCGATCGCCGCCGGTGGAACGCGGTAGCGCTGATGGAAGAGTTCCGAGGTCTCGCCGAAGGCATGGCCAGCGTTGAAGGCGCGCCGGTTGGCGTCCTGCAGCCGCAAATTTTTGGCAAACCGCTCGTCGATATGGCGCAGGACCGGGTCGACCGGCCGGTCGAAGAGCCAGCAGACCAGGCCGAGCGTGAAGAAGTTCTTGCAACGCAGGACCTGCTTGTTGGAGAGGTCGAGGTCAGCCAGTGCCAGCGTCGTCAGGCGCGAGATATCCACCGGGAGCAGTCGGTACCCACTGAGTGAGCCATCGGTGAGTGGATTTGCGGGGTAGCCGGCTTTCTTGAGATTCTGCTCGTTGAAGGCCTCGATGTCGACGATCAGTGCGCCACCCGTGACCAGGTCCTCGAGGTTGGCCTTCAAGGCGGCGGGGTTCATGGCGACCAGAACCTCGGGCGCGTCGCCAGGCGTGAGGACCTCGCGGCTCGAGAAGTTGAGTTGGTAGCCGCTGACGCCGGCGAGTGTTCCCGTCGGGGCCCGGATCTCGGCCGGGAAGTCCGGCAGTGTGCCGATGTCGTTCCCGGCGATGACCGAAGACAGCGTGAACTCGCTTCCGGTCAATTGCATTCCGTCGCCGGAGTCACCGGCAAAGCGGATCACCACGGCGTCGAGTGTCTCGACAGGCTTCGCGCCTATGCTTGTTGCGCCGCTGCTCCCCTCGCTCATCAACCGCTCCCGCGAACTCGCGCCAGCACCACCTGGCGGCCGCCGGGGCTTTACCCGCGGCCAGCGGGGCTTTCAACGCGGACGCTTCCGGATGTGAACGGTGGCGGTGCCGGGAGGAGCACTCCGGCTGCGTGCGAACGCCCTGGTGCGGTCCTCGTTCGCAAGAGCCGACGGCTGGATGACGATGCGAATCCGCATTCGCGGGTGGCGGGGAGGAGGGGGAGCACGTCTCTGCGCGGGCCTCCCGGGGCCTGAATCTGATCTCGTGCCTTGCACCGGGCGGGGACCCTCGGCCGCGAGGGCAGGACACCAGCGTGAGAACCCGTCCGATCGCGACGCTCGGGCCCAGCGCGGGACGCTCCCGCTGGGCAGGTTGTTGAAATTTACTCGGGGCACGGCCAAATGCCAAGATCCGGAGTTGTTAACCTACTGTAAATACAGGGGAAAATATCATAGTCAAGCGTATCTTCAGGAGGGCTCCGGCGTCGAACAGCAAGCAGCTGGGTCTTGCGGAGTTCGAGCGAACGACGTGGTCGCCCGGTGGGGTTGCCCGCTCGCGGCCGGCCCCGGCGATCGGTGGACTTGCGCCGGCCGGGCCCCGTTCCGACATTGGGCTCCCGGACGCACGATAGGGAGGACGCGGTTGAAGAGAATCGTCGAGGAGCGGCCGCTTGCGGTGGCGGGAGTTCGGTTCGGAGGAGTGGCTTGCGGGATCAAACCCTCGGGGGCGCCGGACTGCGGCGTGGTGCTGTTCGACAGCGCCGCCACATTGGGCGGGGCGTTTACCCGTAACCGCTTCAGCGCGGCTCCAGTTGGTTTGGCACGCGCGGCTGCGGCGCGCGGAATGGTCCGGGCTCTCGTCGTCAATAGCGGTAATGCGAACGCCTGCACCGGCCCGGCTGGGGTGCGGGATGCGAAGCGGGCCTGTGCTCTCGTCGAGCGGCTCGGCGGTTTGCCCGCCGGTGCTGCGGTACCGGCGTCCACGGGGGTGATCGGGGTACGGCTGCCGTGGGATCGGCTGGAGGTCGGCATCCGTCGGGCCGTGGCCGATGCGAGCCCCGACGGTCTGTGGCGCTTTACGCGCGCGATCATGACCACCGACGCCTTCCCGAAGGTGTCGTCTCGTGGCGTCCGCCTCGGCGGGCAGGACGTGGAGGTTGTGGGCGTCGCGAAGGGCGCGGGCATGATCGCGCCCGATATGGCGACGCTGCTGGTTTTTCTCTTTACCGATGCCACGCTGCCCGCTGCTGCCGCGAATTCCATCGCGCGGGCGGTGGCGCGAGGTGCGTTCAACGGCCTCAGCGTGGACGGCGATACGAGCACCAACGACAGTCTCTTCGTTGTGGCTACGGGAGCGCGCGGCCTCAAGCCGGCGCGTGGTCGCGATCTTGCATCGCTGACCGACGCCTTTGTGGCGGTGGGTTGCGACCTGGCGCTGCAGGTGGCGCAAGACGGCGAGGGCGCCACGCGAGTCGTCCGCATCGAGGTTTCGGGCGCGCGCAGTGATGCCATTGCCCGAAGGGCGGCGCGGGCGGTGTCTCGTTCCGTGCTCGTGCGCTCGGCGTTCCACGGTGGTGACCCGAACTGGGGCCGGATCGCGTGCGCGCTCGGGTATTCGGGGGCTGCGTTCGATCCCGACGAGGTCGTCCTTCGAGTGGCTGGCTGCACGATCTTTCGCCGCGGCGGAGGGCAACCCTCGGGCGTGACCGAGGCCACCCGGCGTTTGCGGGACCTGGACGAGGTTCTGCTCGAAGTACGGCTCGGCACGGGCCCAGGGCGGGCGGCGGTCCTGACGACGGATCTGTCGCCGGAATACGTTCGCTTCAATTCGGCCTATACGACCTGAGAGCGCCGCGGCCCGACGCGGGCGTGTGCGGGACCATGGCCGTGCGATCTGCGATGATCCATTGTGTGCCCGGCGCGGTGGCAGCGTTTGCCGGGGGTGCGAGTGTGATGAAGCCCGGTACGCAACTATCCGAGGCCGGGGGGATGGCTCCGAGCGACGAGGATCTCATGGCGCGGGTGCGAGAAGGCGACGATCTCGCGTTCCGCGAACTCTTCGAGCGGCATGCCGGGGCGATCGTGCGGTACTGCGCGGGCTTTCTCGGCAACGCGGCGCGTGCCGAGGAGGTTGCCCAAGAAGTCTTTCTGCGCGTTCACCGCGCGCGTGGCCGGTGGGAGCCGCGCGCGCGTTTTACCACGTGGCTCTATACAATTGCGCAGAATCTCTGCCGCAACGAGGCCCGGCGTCCGGAGCGGCACCTCATGGTCGAGGCCGTGGGCCCGGACGGGGAGGGCGGATCCCGGGAGTTTGCCGACCCGGTGGCGTCCACCGGCGATGAGCATGCGGCGGCGTCCGAACTCGAGCACCGGCTTCGGGGGCTGCTCGCCGGCCTTCCCCCGGCCCAGCGGGCGGCCCTTCTGCTCAGTCGGGCTGAGGGCTTGCGCTATGAGGTGATCGGCGAGGTGCTCGGCGTGTCGGAGGAGGCCGTGAAGAGCTTGATTTTCCGGGCAACCCGGAGTCTCAGGGCGGGTTTGAAGGACCTGATGGGAACCGGGCAATGAACTGCGAGGAGGCGCAATCGAATGCCTGCGCTCAGCTCGACCGAGAACTCGCCGACGAGTTGGCAGGTGAGTTCTTTGCCCATCTCGCGGGATGTGCGGCCTGCCGGGAGGAGTTTGCGTCGCTCGGCCGGGTGCGGGAGCTGTTTGGACCGGTACTCGGCGCCCTACCGGTTGACTTGAACGGGCCTGCCTTGTGGGCCCGGGTCGAGACCGGGCTAGGCCTGGTCGAGGCGACGGGAAGTCGCCGGGTGCGAATCCTCCGACGTGCCGCGGGCCGCAGACAGGGGGGGCCGCCGCGCACGGGGAGTTGGCGAATCCTCGCGGGTGCCGCTGTCGCAGCGGGTCTGATCGCTGGATCCTGGGCGCTCCTCTCGCCGCCCGAAGCGGGTGTCCGCTTGGCGGCCAGACCAGCGCCGGTGCGCGAACGATCCCTCGACCCCCAATTTTTTGTCGACTTCCCGGTGGTGCGTCAGCTCGAACGCTTTCAGGTGCTCGACGCGGTCCTGGCGGAATCCGCGGCTTCCGGCCGGCGGGTTGCCTGCGGGGATTCTTGCCCGTGAGACCGATCCGTCGTCCGCGCCTGCTCGCCCTGGTCGTCCTCCTCACGCCCGCCCTGGTGCGGCCAGGTGCCTCTTCGGCGGCGCCGCCAGTGACTTCGTCGGCCCCTCGCGCCGCGCCTGACTGGCACCAGGTCCAGCCCGACCAGCGCAACCGCGCCAAGCGCAGTTTTGAGCACTATCGGGCATTGCCCGCAGACCGACAGCGCGAGATGCAGAAAAACTGGCAGCGATTTCAGGGACTGCCGCAGCCCGAGCGGCAGCGGGTGCTCGACAACTATCGGCGTTATCAGCAGATGACGCCTGATCAACGGCGGGAGTTCGGCGAGCGCTACCGGCGCTGGCGACAGGACGAACCGTGAGCAGTGGGCCCGGCCGGCGCCGACAGGAGCGGCCCTTCCGGCTCAACGCGCCCTTCGAACCTTGCGGCGATCAACCGCGCGCGATCGCGGAGATCGTCCAGGGTTTCGAGGGAGGGATCTCCTCGCAGACGCTGCTCGGAGTGACGGGCTCGGGGAAGACCTTCACCATGGCCAGCGTTGTCGCGCAGTTGCAACGGCCGACGCTCGTCGTGGCCCCGAACAAGACGTTGGCCACCCAGCTCTATGGGGAGTTCAAGGGATTTTTCCCCGAGAACGCGGTTCGATATTTTGTCAGCTACTACGATTACTACCAGCCC
>SXLG01000056.1 GCA_005777805.1 Pseudomonadota bacterium | reverse complement strand
AGCCTGGTAGCGCACCTGCTTGGGGTGCAGGGGGTCGCCAGTTCAAATCTGGCCGTCCCGACTCTTGGCGATTTCGCCCGGCCGGCTCCACCACCTTGCGGGACAAGGGGCCGGCCGCGCCGTCCTCGGGTGTCCCTCCGCGCACCTGCCATCGCGCTTGCTCGGTCTCGGGCTCGTTGGTAGTTTCGCCGCGGCCGCAGGGGCGGTCACTTGGCGAGGTCTCGCTGGGTGGGAGGGGTGGTGGCTGGGGTGGCGGACGACTTTGGGCGTGCGCGTCGGCGGATGGTCGTCGAGCATGTGCTCGAACGAGGGATCTCCGACCCGGCGGTGCTCGAGGCCATGGCTCGTGTGCCGCGCCATCTCTTCGTGGAGGAGGCTCTCGAGCCCCGCGCCTACGGCGATTGGTCCTTGCCGATCGGCTTTGGGCAGACGATCTCGCACCCCTTCACCGTGGCCCTGCTGGTCGCGGCGTTGGACCTGCGGTCGGGTGATCGCGTGCTGGAGGTGGGAACCGGCTCCGGTTACCAAGCGGCGGTCCTGGGGCAGCTGGCGGCGAACGTTCTCTCGATCGAGAGGGTAAGCGGCCTTGCGGCTCGTGCTCGCCGCAATCTGGATCGAGCCCGCATCTATAACGTCGCCGTGCGCGTCGGCGACGGCACGCTCGGCTGGCGCGGTGAGGCCCCCTTCGATGCCGTCATCGTGGCGGCGGGTGGGCCCGAAATCCCTCGTCCGCTGGTGGAACAGCTCGCTCCAGGAGGTCGACTCGTGGTGCCGGTCGGGCGGACGGATGAACAGGTGCTGGTGCGGGTGACGGCCGGATCCACCGGTCCAGTGACCGAAGTGCTTGGCGATTGTCGCTTCGTCCCGTTGGTCGGCCGATTCGGCTTCGGCGCCTGAGGGCGCGAGTGTGGAGTGGGGAGGAGGAGTGGTGGGGTGGAGCGCAAGGCCCGTGGGGTGGATCGTTGCCGGCTTACTGTTGGTGGCGAGCGTGGGATGCTCGGGCCGTCGAGGTGAGCCGACGGGAACAGATGGCTTGATGGACTGGCCCGCTCGCGGGCCGGTGACTTCCCTCTTCGGCCCACGAGGTACCGCGCATCACGATGGCATCGACATCGCAGCGGGGGTGGGGACGCCGGTGCGTGCCGCGGCCGGTGGCTGGGTTCGCTACGCCGGCCAACTCTCGGGCTACGGCAACGTCGTCATCCTGGAACATCGATTCGGACTGCGGACGATCTACGCTCACAACCAGCGCAACCTCGTTGCCGCAGGCGAATCCGTGAAGCGCGGCAAAGTGATCGCCCTCCTCGGCCGCACCGGGCGTGCGACCGGGCCCAATCTCCACTTCGAGGTTCGGCGGGAGAGCCGCCCGGAGGACCCTCTTGGGTTCCTCGGGGAACACCCGGCTTCGAGCGTTGCGGCAAGTCTCGTCAAACGGCAGGGGAGCTGAACATGGCGATCGATCTGCGTTCTTTCATCCGCGAGGTACCCGACTTCCCGAAGCCGGGGATCCTCTTCCGCGACATTACTCCTCTGCTTTCGGCGCCGGATGGTTTGCGCGCGGCGATCGAGGCTCTGGCCGCGCCCTTCGCCGGCCGTGTCGATGCGGTGGTCGGCATCGAGTCGCGCGGTTTTTTGCTTGGTGCGCCCGTGGCACTCGGCCTCGGTGTGGGACTCGCCATCGTCCGCAAGCCTGGCAAACTTCCCGGTACCACGATCGAGGAGAGCTATGCCCTCGAGTACGGCACCGATCGGCTCCAGATCCATCGCGACGCACTTCAGCCCGGGCAGCGGGTTCTCCTCATCGATGACCTGCTCGCCACGGGCGGCACGGCCGCCGCCGGGCTGAAGCTGATCCAGCAACTTGGCGTGCAGGTCGTCGGGGCCGCCTTTCTGATCGAACTGGCGGGCCTGCGTGGTCGCGACGTGCTCGAGCCGGTCTCGGTTCACAGCGTGATCCGCTACGAGGACGCCTGATGGACAAGCCGGCGAGGTCGACCTTCAAGCAGATGATGAACGAGGTCGTCGCTTACGGCAGTTGCTGTGAGTGCGGATCCTGCGTTCTTGTCTGTCCCCACAACATCATCGACTACGTTGAGGGCAGGCCCAAGCAGACGGCCAAGGCCAGCGCCGCCTTCGATTTTTGCGGTATCTCCGAAGGCATCGGCTGTGACGTGTGCGCGCAGGTCTGTCCGCGGCTCTTTCCGCGCGAGTTTCAGCTCGAATCCGAGGTCTTTGCCGACGAGGAGCCCGTACATGCGGGAGTCTTCGGGCGCTACCGGCGAATTCTGGTCGCGCGAACGACCGATCCGGAGATCCGCGCGCGTGGCCAGGATGGGGGGGTCGTGACGGGCCTTCTTGCCTGGGCCTTCGAGCGCGGACTGATCGACGGTGCGGCGGTCTCGGCGCGCGATCCCGAGAGGCCGGCTCATCCGATTCCGAAACTCGTCACCACTCGCGAGGAGGCGATCGAGACGGCGGGCTCGTGGTACACCTACTGCCCAAACAACCTTGCCCTCGAGCAGGCCGAGGCGCGCGGTCTCGAGCGAATCGCCTTTGTCGGCGTGCCCTGCCAGATCACGCCGATCCGCAAGATGCAGCAGGCGGACCCAGCGGAACTCGACAACGGCCGCAAGAAGGAGAAGCATCTCGAGCGGCAACGGCACTTTCTGAAGGGCTTCGGCGAGCGTGTCAGCCTGCAGATCGGCCTCCTGTGCTCCGAGGTCTTCACCTACGAGGGGTTGATGGTCGAGAAGATCGAGCGGGAGATGGGCATTCCGCTTGCCGAGATCTCGAAGTTCAATGTCAAGGGCAAGGTTCTGATCTACCGGCGCGATGGCGACATGGTCGAGATGCCGCTGCGTCGGGCGCAGGAATACGCCCGTCCTGAGTGCCACCATTGTGGTGACTTCAGCGCCGAACTCGCCGACATCTCCTGTGGCGGAGTCGGCTCGACCGACTGGACGATCGTCATCCTCCGTACCCGCAAGGGCGAGGAGATCTTCGATCGACTCGTGGCCGAGGGGCGTGTCGAAACCCGCTCGATGGACGAGTTCGAGACCTCGATGAAGATTCTCCTGCGGCTCGCCCGGCGCCAACACGAGCGAGTGCCGGTGCCGCCGGCGCGGCCGAATGAGTGGGTGCGACCGCAACCGGTGGCTGCGTTGCCCGGCGAGGGCTGAGCCGCACCACGGGGAGCCCGGCGACTCCGGAGCGTCAGCGAAAGAGGTCGCGTTCGCGCGGCCGGATCAGGGCCCGGCCCCCGGTCCGCCGCGCGGGGTCGACAGCGAGGTCGAGCCCGCGGACCAGTACGGCGGGGACGGCGGCCGATTTGTCCATCAATAATCCGGCAGCGGCGGCGATCTCGTCGGCAAGTGCGATCTGCGTGACGCCCAGGTCGCGCCCCGTGAAATCCTTGGTCCCACGCAAGTCGGTGACCGGCTCGAAACCGAAGACCCCGAGAGCAAACTCGATCTGTCCTTCGCGCCACGGGCGGCCAAAGGTGTCGGTCACGACGACTGCCGGCAACAGGCCGAGGCGTCGTGAGACGCCAAGCGCGATGCGTTCGGCGGAATCGTCGCAGTCCAGCGGCAGGAGGGTGACCGTGTCCTCGGCCGAGGCGTTGGACTGATCGATCCCGGCGTTGGCGCAGACATACCCGCCCGGTGTTTCGACGATCAGTGCGCCGGCCTCCATGCGGACGATGCGGCGGCTTTCCCTCAGGACGAGTTCAATCAGGCGCGGATCCTTGTCGATGCTGCGGGCCCACTCGCAGGCCAGCAGCGAGGGCTCGACACTCGACAAGGCTATGATTCGTCCCTCGGCCTTCGAGACTACCTTCTGGCAGACCACCAGAACGTCTCCGCTGCGGAGGCCGTAGCGACTCTCCTCGATGGCGGCGGCGAGAAGTCCCCCCAGATCATCCCCCGCGTGAATCAGGGGGATCCCGCGGAGAGGGAGCAGGTGAATGCTCATGGCCGTTCCCCCTCCGGGCGGGCGAGCGAGTGCGCCAGCTGCAACGCCACGTCGGCCACCTCGCGCGAGCGCGCCGGCGACGTCATCAGCAGATTAGTGGCGGTGATGGCGACATTCGCCGGCAAGCCGCGCCGGGCGCTGGCGAGGTCGCAGTCGTCGACCACGATGCCGTCGAGCAGATCGGAGAAGAGAGCGGCAAGACCCGCCGGCCCGCAGGGCACACCCAGGGCGCGCATCATGCGATCGGCGGGGCCACGCACCGAGCGCCCGCCGATGAGCGGCGAGATCGCGACGATCGGCGCGCGGGCAGCGCGCAGGGCACGGCGGACGCCGCGCACGGCGAGAATGGGCCCGAGGCTGACGAACGGGTTGCTCGGCGCAAGCAGGATGACATCTGCTGCGGCGATGGCGTCAAGCACGCCGGGCGCCGGATCGGCCTTCCTGCAACCGACGTAGCGGATCGACAGAACCTTCGGGCGAGCGCGCTCGCGTACCAGCCATTCCTGAAACGCCAGCTCGCCCCGGGCCGTGCGAATGCGCGTGCGCACCGGCGCGTCCGTCATCGGCAACAGCCGGGTCGAGATGCCGAGCGCCCGCGCGTGCGTGGCGATGATGGCCGAGAGGGGCTCGCCCGCCAGTCGCCGCGCGGTGCGGTCGATATGCGTCGCGAGATCGAGATCGCCGAGCTGGAACCAGGTCTGGTTGCCGAGAGTGCGCAGCGCGCCGAGCGTGCGGAAGCTCTCGCCGCGCCGGCCCCAGCCGCGGCGTGTGTCGGCGAGACCCGCGAGCACGTAGAGGATCGTGTCGGCGTCGGGCGAAACCTGCAGCCCGTGGAACTGGTCGTCGTCGCCCGTGTTGATGATGACGGTGGTTCGGCCCGGCGCCGCCAGAGGCGCCACGCCGCGAACGAAGCGCGAGCCGCCGACTCCGCCGGCGAGCACCACGATGCGCGAGAGAGGCCGGTGGATCACGCGTGGGCAACGAGTTCAGGTGCTGGCGACGGCCGTGGCCGGGGATCGGCGTAGAGGGTTGTCCGCTGACGGGCCGGACGCCCGACCGAAGCACTCCACGCGACGATCTCTTCGGCACTGGTGTACTCGCCGGCGTCGGCCCCCGCCTCGCGCGAGATGCTCTCTTCCATCAGCGTGCCACCGAAATCGTTGCATCCCGCCTGGAGAGAGAAGGCCGCCAGTTCGTGTCCGAGCTTGACCCACGAGGTCTGCAGGTTGTCGATGGAGCCGCGCAGGAAGAGCCGGGATGCCGCATAGAGCCTCAGGTCGGCGACGCCGCGCGGGCGTGGCTCCACCAGCCCGCGTCGGTAAAGGACTGTATTATCGTGGATGAAGCGCAAGGGCACGAACTCAGTGAAGCCACCGGTCTCGTCCTGAATCCGTCGCAGCAACGCTAGATGAGCCGCGATGTGGGCCGTGGTTTCGACGTGGCCGTACATCAGGGTCGAGGTGCTCGGGATGCCGAGTCGGTGGGCGGTGGTGATGATCTCGACCCAGGCGGCGGTGTCAACTTTTTTGTGGGACAAGATCTCGCGGACATCGTCGTCCAGAATTTCGGCCGCCGTTCCGGGGATGCTGCCGAGCCCGGCGTCGCGCAGCATCTCCAGGTAGGGGCCGAAGGGCATGTTCATGCGCCGCGAACCGTAGAGGATCTCCATCGGCGAGAAGGCGTGGATGTGGAGCTGGGGATAGGCCGCACGGATCGCCACCAGCAGGTCGCGGTAGGTCGTCGCCGGCATCTGTGGGTTGATCCCGCCCTGCATGCAGATCTCGGTCGCGCCGCGGCCGATGGCCTCGTCGATCTTGGCGAGGATGGCATCGTTGTCGTGGGTGTAGGCGTCGCTCTCCCAACGCTGGCGCTTGAACGCGCAGAACTGACATCCGACGAAGCAGACGTTGGTGAAGTTGACGTTGCGGTTGACGACGTAGGTCACGACGTCGCCGACGTCGGTGTGCCGGACCTGGTCGGCCGTGGCGATGAGTGCGGTGAGGTCGGCACCGGACACGTCGAGGAGCAGCAGGAGTTGTTCGGTGTCGATGCGCTCCCCGGACACCGCCGCAGCAAGGACGCGAGCGATCTCGGGACGAGCGGCTGCGAGGCGTCGCTCGAGCGGGGTACCGTCGGGCAAGACGGCAAGCAGCGCTTCTCTCGGATCGTCGATCATGCGGTGGCCTCCTCGAGCGGCAGCCTAGCACGGCTCGCGAGACCGGCCTGTGCGCGGGCGATGGGTTCGCGCAGGCTGCGATCGACGAAGCCGGGGCGGTCGATGAATGAGTCGTAGATGGGGAGCCGCGGGCGCAGCTCGTAGCCCGAAGCGCGGCAGTAGCGCTCCAGCGCCCGCAGATGGGGCCAGGGAGCCTCGGGGTTCACGTAGTCGGGCGTCAGCGGTGAGATGCCGCCGAGGTCGTTGATCCCGCTGCCGAGCAGGAGGGGGAGGCTCTCGGGATTCGACAGATTGGGCGGCACCTGGAGGTTGGCGTCGGGCCCGAGGATCAGCCGGGCGACGGCGACCAGGCGGGCCAGGGCCAACTCGTCGGGCTCCTCGCTGACGGCCATGGGGATTTCGGGCTTGGCGCGGAAGTTCTGGAGGATCACCTCCTGGATGTGTCCGTGCCGGCGCTGGCAATCGGCGATCGCGAGCAGCGCATCGACGCGCTCGTCCAGCGTCTCACCGATCCCGATCAGGAGCCCCGTGGTGAAGGGGATCCGCCGTTCGCCGGCTGCGTCCAGAACGGCAAGCCGTCGCGCCGGTTCCTTGTCGGGCGCGTAGTAGTGACACCCTCCCGGACCACGGAGCCGGGTGCTGGTGGTCTCCAGCATCATCCCGAGACTTGCGTTGACCGGCTTGAGGAGGTCGAGCGCCGCGCCATCCATCAACCCCGGATTCGAGTGGGGGAGCAACTCGTGCTCCAGTGCGACACGACAGGCGCGTGCCGTATAATCGATGGTGGACGGCGAGCCGATCTCCGCCAGAAAGCGCCGGTATCCCGGGAAGGCGTCCTCGGGACGGTCGCCAAGGCACATCAGGGCCTCGATGCAGCCTGTGGCACGGGCGCGCTCGCTCCACGCCCCGACCTCGGCCAGGCTCATCGTCCAGGCGTCGGGATCGCTCTCGTCGCGCCGGAACGTGCAGTAGGCACACCGATCCCGGCAGAGGTTGGTGATCGGGAGGAACGCCTTGGGAGAGAACGTGACGGTTCGGCCATGGCCCGCGTCGCGCAGGTCGCGCGCGCGCTCGAGCAGGTCGTTGAGCGCCGTACCCGAGGCCCGGAGCCCTGCGCGCGCGTCGTGCTCGTCGAGGGGGACTCCCCGTGAGGTGCGAGCATTCTCCGGCGCAGTCGACATGACGGTCACGGGCCGCAGGCGGCGTCGAGTCACCCGACGCCGTCGCGGTGAGTGCAGCGCCGGCTTAGGGAAGGTGTGCTGCGTGCGCAAGCAAGGGCGCGGCAGCGCTCGGCTCGCTCTCTCCCAGGGCCAGCGGGCGGCCATCGATCGGGATCTCGACGCGGATTTCCTGATGTCCGCCGGTCGTGGCGGTGGTGCGGACGCGTGCCGAGAGCAGGCGGGCCGCACGGGCCACGATCTGATCCTGGATGCCACTGGCGAGGGTGACCCAGTCGTCGGCGGTCGGGGGGGGCATCGGATGGAGCGCGGGACTGAAGGACTCGATCCGGATCGCCAGCGAACCTCTGGCACGGTCTGCATCGACCTCAATCCGGAGGTCGGCCGCTTCGCCCAAGGGCATCCGGCGGCAGTGCAGGAGGGTGCCGAGCAGCCGTCCGAGGGCATCCGCATCCGTCCAAGTCACGACATCGTCGGGACAGTTCAAGGAGAGACTCGTGTTTGCAGATTCGGCTTGACGGCGAGCGAGGCGCTCGAGCCACGGCCGTAGACGCAGGGCGCTGGCCGCTCGTGCACGCGCGACATCTCCTTCCAGGTCGGCCAGGAAGAGAAGGCCGTCGAGGTAGGTCAGGAGCCGCGTCGAGTTCGCCTGAATGCGTTCGAGGGCACCCCCCAGGTCGCCCCCCAGCAGAGGCCCGGCTTCCTCGCGGAGCATTTCCGCGTAGCCCAGAATGGCACTCAGGGGCGTGCGGACCTCGTGGGAGAGGTCGCCGAGAAGAGCAGCGCTTGCCTGTCGGCGTGCACTCCACGCCGCGGCCGCAGCCGCGACGGCCGATCGGATCACGTTCGGGCTGAAGGGCTTCGCGAGGAAGTCGCGGGCCTGAAGGCGCATGCACCGCACCGCGCTCTCCAAGGTCCCGTTGGCCGTCAGCACGATCACTTCGACTTGCAGACCGGCCTCCCGGATCGCCTCCAGGGTCTCCAGGCCCGAGAGTTCGCCGGGCATCGCCAGATCGAGGAGGGCCACGGCGAACGGGCGAGTTGCGAGTCGGTCGAGCGCGGCCCGCCCGCTATTGACGGTTTCGACCTCGAAGTCCGCGTCGAGGACGAAGCGCAGCGCTGCACGGGGACCGTCCTCGTCATCGACGATCAGAACTGCCGGGCGGGTATCCATGGCGGGAATCCGACAGCAGCCTTCATGCCATCACCCCGTGCTCGGAAGGGTAGCGATTCATGCCGGGGAATCACCGCTGTGAGCAGCGGTGTTCATGATTGAACGGCCGAAAGCGTGCGCTCGCCAAGGTTGAACACGCCGCTGGAACTCTGGGTGGCCTCTGTCGCCGAACACTCGTCCAGGAGCCGGCCGGTTCTTCAGCGCTCGCGAATGCCGAGCTTGTCCATGCGGTACTTGAGGATCCGCCGGGTGGTGCGCAGACGGTCGGCGGTCCGGGTCTGGTTGTAGCTGCAGTCGTTGAGCGCCGTCTCGATGATCGTGCGTTCGAAGTCGTCGACGGCGTCGGAAAGCGATTGATCGGTCTCGGCTGGCGAACGAATGGGGATCTCGGCAGCCGAGGAAGTAGCGGGCAGAACGCTCCGGCGGGGCTCGCGGATGGACTGCGGCAGCTCGTCGGGCAGGATCGGCCCTTCGGCCGAGAGGATGTGCAGGCGCTCGATCAGGTTCTCGAGTTCGCGCACGGTGCCCGGCCAGCGGTGGCGCACGAGCAGATCGATGGCCGCGGGCGAGAATGTGCGCTCGGGCATTCCGAGGGTGCGCGACTTGGCCGCGGCGAAGTGGCGGAGCAGGAGAGGCAGATCTTCCCGGCGATCGCGCAAGGGAGGCAGATGGATGGCTACCACGTTGAGCCGGTAGAAGAGGTCGGCCCGGAAAGCGTTGTCCTCGACCATGGTCTCGAGGTCGCGGTTGGTCGCCGCCACGATACGCACGTCGACGCGCACGGGCTTGGTGCCCCCGACCCGCATGAATTCGCTCGTCTCGAGGACGCGCAGCAGCTTGGCTTGCACGGGCAGTTCGAGTTCGCCGATCTCGTCGAGGAAGAGCGTGCCCTGGTGCGCCAGCTCGAACTGTCCGGGCTTGCGACTTTCGGCACCGGTGAAGGCGCCGCGCTCGTGGCCGAAGATCTCGCTCTCGATCAAGTTGGCGGGGATGGCCGCACAGTTGAGGGCGACGAAGGGGCGCTGGTCCCGGGGGCTTTGGTGGTGGAGAGCGCGTGCGATCAGCTCCTTGCCCGTCCCGCTCTCCCCGGTGACCAGCACCGTGGTGGGCAGCGGGGCCACTCTCTCCACGCTGCGGAAGACCGCCTGCATGGGGGGCGAGCCCCCGATCAAGCTGCCGAGGTGGTAGCGGCGGCCTACCTGCGAACGCAGGTCCTCGACCTCTCGTTCCAGCCGGACGGTCCGCGTGGCGTGCCCGAGGACGACGCGTAATTCCTCGATCTCGAACGGCTTTTGGATGAAATCCCAAGCACCGAGCTTGATCGCGCGCACGGCGGTCTTGAGCGTCCCAGAGGCGGTCAACATGATCACCGGCGTGCGCGGATGACTCGTCCGCAAGCGCTCGAGTGTGCTGAGCCCGTCGATTCCGGGCAGGACGATGTCGAGCAGGATCGCGTCGGGAGCTTCCGTCCGGGCGCTCTCGAGCGCCGCTTCGCCGGTCTCGGCAAAGCAGAGTTCGAACTCGTCGGAGAGCAGCAGGCGCAGCGATTCCCGGACGCCCAGCTCGTCGTCGACCACGAGCACGCGAGGGCGGGGCGATGCGGCGGTCTCGTTTCTGGGCGCGGGCGCTGGGCTGGGCATGGGCACGGGCTCCGCCGGCATCGGGTTCAGCCGGCATCAAATTCCATCGAGAGGCGGGTCTCGGCGCCGTTGCGTTCGACGGAGAGTCGACCCCCCTGACTCTCGAGCGCTCCCCTTACCAGCAGAAGAGGGAGAGGAAAACCGCCCTCGTGTCCGTCAGTGATGCCGTCGATGTGGGTCGGGAGGCCACAGGCGCGGTAGCTCAAATGAAGGGCTGGCCGTCCGTCGGTCGAGACCTCCAGTGCCGAGCGTGGCTCGATCGTCTCGGCGACGTGCGCCGCGAGAGTGGCGAGGGCCAGATCGAGGGTCTCGGTCGCGATCCGGGCCGGAAATCCATGGGTGTCCGCGCCCCGCACGTCCACACCCTTGCGGGTGAGATCGGCGTCTCGTGAACTCAGGGCTGCGCGCAGGGCGGCCACGACGTCGACCTCCCGGCGATCGCGCGGTGCGAGGCGCGCGAAGGCCAGCATCTGGTCCACCACCGCATCGATGCGTGCCACCGCGTCGTTGGCGAGGCCGGCGAAGCTGGCAAAATCCAAGGGCCGCTCCGCAAGCCGAGGTGCATTTTGAACAAAGGTTTTGAGCGTGACGAGGGGGTTCTTGAGCTGGTGCGCCAGCTCGATGCCGAGGCGCTCCAGCGCGGCCGGCGTGCCCGCTGGCGCCAGCGTGGCCGCCGGTCCTGGGCGCGGCGGCTCGACGTTCGCGCCATCGCTCGCCACCGGCGTCGGGAGACTCGCGTTCTCCGCGAAGCGCGGGTCCTGCCCGAGGAGCCGGGCGTCGAAGGGTTCGCCGAGCGCCTCGGCGGCGAGCAGGCCGCGTGTCAGTAGCGCGTCGAGTTCCGCCACGTCGCCAGCGAGCGCACTTGCGGTCAGGGCGGCGCAGGCGTCGCGAGCGATCTCGGCGTGTGGCAGAGCGAGACGGCTGCCGAGTTGGACCACACGTTCGCGGATCAGGTCGGGCAGGCGCTCGGGTTGCGTTGCCAGCGCCGGAGCCGAGATGAGCACGGGGGCGATCGCCGCGAGGCTATCGGGATCCCAGAGCTCGGCGAGCGCGTGCGCGTCGAGCGAACTGGTCGAGAGAACCTCCCGCGTGCCGAGCAGGGATGCGACTTCACTCTGGGCCGCCCGAGGGATGGACTCGAGCCCCTCGAGCAGGACCAGCGCGTCGCGCCGCGGCTCCTCGATTACCGCGGCCGGCATGGACTCACCCCGTGCGGGCGACCACCAGATCACGCGGCGTCGATTGGCCGCTCGTTGCCAGATCGTGAGGTAGCGCCGGAGCACCGCGGGGCTCGCGACATCCGTGAGCGCGATACTCGTGCCCCGCGCGGCTGCGCCGAGGAAGAGCCGGGCCGTGCGCGCGGCGAGCGGCCAGAGGTCCTCTGGCGAGACGGAGAGAGCGCGATCGTTCGCCATCAGGCCACCCGCCTGCGGGTGCGGGGCGATGCCGTGCCCCGGCGCAGGGCCCGGAGGCCAAGGCCCGTGGCCATGGAGGCGGCTCCGCCGGTCATGAGCCACAGCCCGCCGCGTCCGACCACGCGGTAGAACTCGACCCGCGCGCGAGAGATCTCCATCTCCTCGGCGGTGAGATCCGTGGGGGTGGACAGGGCGGCCTGGGCCAGTCGGATGCGGTGACTCTCGCCCCGGATGGTCCCCGTCATCCAGTTGCCCAGGCCGAGGACGAGCGCGGCCAAGCCGCATACGACGAGCAGGCTGCGATGCCGGGGCTCGCGTCGTGTCGCGGGCGGCCCGGGCGACCCCGTCCGGTGCGCAGCGGGCTCGGCACCAGCGAAATCGGTCGGGCTCATGTTGCGCAGGTTATCAGGATGTCGCACCTCCGGGCCACGTCTGGAGATGAGTGACCGCGGGATCTCGTCCGCGCTGGCGCGGTCCTTGCGCAGAACTATGGCGCGAGGGGGTTCGCCATCATCGATGGGCGGTGGTGGCGGACCGGGGGAACGTGCGGGTCGGTTCCTTGCGGGGCCGGCCCGCCGTCTCCGGGCGCCCTCGCGCCCCACCGACTCGGTCTTGACCGGAGCGTCATGGGATCCCCGGGAACGTGCTGATATTCGCTCAGCCGATGGGTGGGAGGGGCCAATGGCACTGCCGACGTTGACGGTTGCGGAGCGTTCCGGAGTGCTGCGGCTGGTGGGCGGGAGTGCGGTGCTACGCCATGTCAGGCAGCGGATTCTGGTCTGCGCTCGGGCCAGCTTGCCGGTGCTCATCGAAGGAGAGACCGGCACGGGCAAGGAACTCGTTGCGCGAGCGCTGCACGAGGAGGGGCCGCTCCACCGAGGGCCCTTCGTGCCCGTGGATTGCGGCGCGCTTCCCGAAGCTCTCGCCGAGGCCGAACTCTTCGGCCATCGGCGCGGTGCCTTCACGGGTGCGATCGGCGACCGCCCCGGGCTCGTTGCCGCAGCCGAGGGCGGAACGCTCTTCCTCGACGAGATCGAGAATCTGCCGCTCTCCGTGCAAGCCAAATTGTTACGCTTCCTGCAGGACGCTGACTACCGGCCACTGGGCGCAGCGCGCCCCCTACGCGCTCGGGTGCGTGTCGTGGCGGCCAGTAATTGTGCGCTGGGAGAACTCGTGACGCGCGGCGCCTTTCGGCGCGATCTGCTCTTCCGGCTGGACGTGCTGCGTCTTGTCTTGCCGCCGTTGCGCGAGCGCATCGAAGACCTGCGCAGCATCGCGGCCGCCGTCCTCGCTCGGGTCGAGGCCGGAGGCGAGATGCGGCACGCCGAGGAGCCCGCTCCTGAGATCGTCCGCCACTGGGCGGCCCACAGCTGGCCCGGCAACGTGCGTGAGTTGGTGAACGTGGTCGAGCGCGCCCGCGTTTACGCCGCGCACGTCGGCTGGCCGGCCGCCTGGTACGAGGCGACGGTGGAGCTGATGGAGTCGTCGCGGCCGCCGCTCGTCGCCGAGTCCGCCTGGCCGGTCGCTCCGCTGGTCGACGGATGCTCGCCGACCGAACGGGGCCGTCTCGAGGCACTGCTCGATCGGCATCGGTGGCAGCGCTCGAGCGTCGCACGTGAGCTGGGCATCTCGCGCGTGACGCTCTGGCGGCGGATGCGGCGCGTGGGTCTGCTCGGTGACGACGCTTCCGAGTCGGGCCGACTGGCGGCTTCAGGCGGCGGGGGCGATAGATGAACTCCTGATGCGCGAGCTGCTCTGGGCTGATCTCGGGCGAATGACCTGTGCGGCGGCGCTCGACGTCTTCGAGCCCGCGCGTTGCCGGGTACGGGACGGCTCGGCCGATCTTCTGCTCCTCCTGGAGCACGAGTCGGTGTGGACGATCGGCCGCAACGCTCCCCGTGGGCCCGATGATCCGGGCGCGCTGCGGGTCGAACGGGGTGGACGACTGACCTGGCACGGCCCCGGGCAGATCGTGGGCTACCCGGTGGTCGCTCTCGAGCGCGGTGCTCCGGGTGGCGTGCGCGCCTTCGTGGCCGCTCTGGAGGGCTGCATGATCGAGGTGGCGCAACTCTGTGGGGTTCCGGCGACCACACGCCCGCAGGCTCCGGGCGCGTGGGTGCACGACCTACGTGGCTGGCGAAAACTCGGCGCGGTAGGGATCTCGGTCAGGCGGGGCGTCACGGCGCATGGCTTTGCTCTCAATCTCGATGCGCGTGCGACGCAGGGATTCGGTGATCGACCGCCCTGCGACATCGGCGATGCACGAGCCACCAGTCTCGGCGAGGAGGCGGGCTCTGCCGTGCCGCCTTTCCCCTGGGTCGCGGAGCGTCTTGCGTCGAGCCTGGCGGCACGCTTGAAGCGGCGTGCCCTGCGACTCGAAGGCGGCGCCATGCTCGCGCGAATCACGGGCAACGGAATGGAAGTCGATGGCAGAGAACGCCCCGCAGGATTGGCTCGAGCGCTTTCTGGTCGGTGACCGTCGCGCGCTGGCCCGGATCATCACCCGGGTCGAGAACCGCACCTTTGATGTGCCGCTGCTCATGCAGCAGATCTGGTCGCGGGTGGGCCGGGCCCGGGTCATCGGTGTGACCGGGCCACCCGGGGCCGGCAAATCGACTCTGGTCGATCGACTGCTGGAGCATCTGCGTGCGCGGGGACAGCGCGTCGGGGTGGTGGCGGTCGATCCGTCGAGCCCTTTCTCGGGTGGCGCCATTCTCGGCGACCGGGTGCGCATGCAGAAACACTTTCTCGACGAGGGAGTGTTCATCCGGAGCTTGTCGACTCGCGGCCGGCACGGCGGGCTCGCGCGCGCGACCCGCGACGTGATCCACCTGCTCGATGCCTTCGGTTTCGACGTGATCATCATCGAGACCGTTGGGGTCGGCCAGACCGAGCTCGATGTGATGAAGGTCGCCCAGAGCACGATTGTCGTGCTTGTGCCGGAGGCTGGTGACACCATCCAGGTGATGAAGGCCGGACTCCTCGAGATCGCGGATCTCTTCGTGGTCAACAAGGCCGATCGTGAGGGCGCTCGCCGGCTCGGCAACGAACTCCAGGCGATGCTCCACATGCGGGCCAGCGCCGACTGGGAAGTGCCGGTCCTGCTGACAGAGGCGGCTGCGGGCAAGGGTACTGCCGAACTGCTCGAGAGGATTGACGCGCACGGCGCGCTGGCTTCGTCGCACGACGAACCCAGCGCGCGTGAATCAGAGTGGCGCGACATTTTGCGCGACGAGCTGTCGGCGCGTCTCGAGCGCATCGTCGGCGATGGGCATCTCGAGGGCATCGCGCGACGGGTGCGGATCGGGGAGATCGATCCCTACGGTGCTGCCCTGGAATCGCTGGCCGACGCCGATCTGCTCGCCCATCTGGTTGCGGCGGGACGTGGCCGGTGAGCAGCCCGGCCCCCGGTCGACTGCTCTGTATCGCTGACATTCACGGTTGCGCTCGGGAGTTCGAGTGCTTGCTCGAGGCGCTGGCACCGGCGGCCGGGGATCGACTCGTGCTGCTCGGCGACTATGTCGATCGCGGGCCCGATAGCGCGGGCGTCCTTCGTCAATTGCTGGCGTTGCGGGAACGCTTGCCCGATCTCGTCGCGCTGCGCGGCAACCATGAGGAGATGCTGCTCTCCTGGCTCGGCTGGGGCGGCTCGCGCGGCGAGAGCTTCCTCCGCGCCGGGGGACGGGCGACCCTCGACAGCTTCGGGTTCGCTGGCGGGGAAGCTTCGCCCGGAGAGTTCGCCGCAACCCTGAGCGAGGCCGAGAGTACTTTCCTCAGAGACGGGCTCGCCGAGCGGTGGGTGGAGGGAGATTTTTTGTTCGTTCATGCGGGTGTGCGGCCGGGCGTCGCGGCAGCCCAGCAGTCGCGTGAGGACCTGTGCTGGATTCGGGAAGATTTTCTCTCGGTACCCGAGCACGGGCTCGACGAGATCGTGGTGTTCGGCCATACGGCCCGGCCGGAAGTCTGGTGGCCGGCGCAGCGGCGGGTGATCGGACTGGATACCGGCTGCGTGTACGGCGGCTGGCTCAGCGCGATCGATTTCACCCGCGCCGAACTCGTTCAGGTGCGCAGTTCCACGCTCGAGATCCGGCGACGACGCGTCGAGGAAGAGCTCGCGGACCTGCGCGGCCGGGCGTCGCTTGCGTGAGGGCTGGTCGACACCCTGCGGCGGCGTTGCTACCACGCGGGCCGCTCGCGGGCGACGTAGCTCAGTTGGTAGAGCAAGGGTCTCATAATCCCTGTGTCGGCAGTTCGATTCTGCCCGTCGCCACTATCCCGGCCCGCACCCTCCGGCGACTCGTCCCGGCGTGCGGCGCCGGCCGGGGAAAGCAGTGAATATCTCAGAACGAGGTCCGACTCGTGACGGTACGCGCCCCGCCGCGATCTGCGCCGACATCGCGTCGCGACTCGCCAGCGTCGGACACCCGCCGGGAAGCCCTCTGGTCGCCGGCATCTCCGGCGGCGCCGACTCGACGGCCCTGCTGGTGTCGCTGGCCGCAGGGCGGGCCGCGCTGGGCTGCGTGACGGCGGTACACGTCGAGCATCGTACGCGGGGCCGGGCTGGTCTGCGCGATGCGCTCTTCGTCACGGCGCTGGCGCGGAGCCTCGCCATCGAAGGGATCTTCCTGCGCGGACGACGCGGCGCGGTCGGGCGGGGGAATCTCGAGGCGCGTTGCCGGGTCGAACGCGAGACGGCTCTCCAGCGCGTCGCACGGATCGTCGCCGCCGGCTCGGTCTGCCTTGCACATACCCGTGACGATCTGGCGGAGACGGTCGTGCTCCGCCTGGCGCGTGGCGCCGGGCCGCTGGCTCTTGGCGGGATGCAGACCCGCCGGGCCGACGGCCTCTGCCGGCCCTTGCTCGGTCTGAGGCGCGGCGATTTGCGCTCGGGTCTGCGGCGCGTCGGGGTGCCGCACGTCGAAGATGCGACCAACGCCAGCGATGTGCCTCTACGGAATCGTGTGCGACGGCATCTATTGCCGGTGGCCGATGCCGTCCTCGGCGTGGATTTCATCGAGCGACTCGCGCATCTGGCCGAGGATCTCCAGGCCCAGCGAGGGCTGGTCGAGGATGTCCTAAGAGGGCTGCTGCCGGCTCCGGGCGAGCCGCTGGCACTGGGGTTCCTGCGGGCCGCAGGGGGCCGCGCGGCGGCACTCGTACGGATCTGGCTCGCACGCGCGCGCCCTGACCTGGCGGTGAACCGGCGGCAGATCGCGGCGGCCCTTGCCCTTGCTGCCGCCGATCGGCGGCCGAGCGGCCGGGTCGATCTGGGGCAGGGCTGGGCGCTGGTGCGACGCTACGAGACGTTGGTGGTGCAACAGGTCGGCCTTCCTCTGCCGCTTTCGCTCGACGGCGCCTGGCTGGTCCTGCCGGGAACCCTGGATCTGCGCGACGGACGCCGGCTCGCGGCGCGGCTCGAGCATGAGCCGCTGCCGGGCGGACACGTCCTGCTGGAGGCCCCCCGCAGCCCGGCGCTGCGGGTTCGTCACCCGCGCGCGGGCGATCGCCTGCGGCTCGCCGCCGGGACGCGCAAGCTCGCCGATGTGCTGATCGATCGGCGGGTGCCGCGCGATCGGCGTCCGGGACTTCTGCTGGTCGAGGACGCGGGCGATATCCTCTGGGTGGAAGAGACCGGCCCGGCGGCGGGCCGAGCCTGGCGGGGAAGTGGTGCGGCACTCGTCCTCTCGATCGAGGGCGTCTTTGCCGGGTCTGCGGGCCTGTGATAGCCGCAACATTGAGGCCTCCATCTTGCAGAGCTCGGGATTGAATCCGTTTTCGCGAAATCTCGCGGTCTGGCTGGTTTTGGGCTTGCTGCTCGTGCTCGTGTTCCAGGCCTTCGGCCGGCCCGATCCCGTGTTGCCCGAGCTTGACTACAGCGAGTTCTCCGATGCGCTGGAGCGGAGCGAGGTTGCCCGTGTGACGATCCAGGGGCAGCGGGTAGAGGGCGAGCTGCGCAACGGCGAGCACTTCGTGACCTACGATCCGGGTGATGACGACATGGTGTCGCGCCTGAGAGAGCGGGATGTCCGCATCCAGGCCAAGCCCGAGGACGGCGAGCCTTGGTACCTGGTGCTGCTGGTGCAGTGGTTCCCGATGTTGCTGCTGATCGGCGT
>SXLG01000055.1 GCA_005777805.1 Pseudomonadota bacterium | reverse complement strand
TCCTTGACGGCGTAGGACACCCGCTTGCCGAATACCGCAACGTCCTCCCGCCCGCACCGCACAAGGCCCGTGGCGGCAAGGCATCGCTGGACCCCTCGACGACGCAAGGCTGGCTATCGAGCTGGGCGGGCCCACCCCAGGCCGGCCAGATCTCGGGGACTCCCTGGACAACACGGAATTTCCCGGGGCAGCGCATCCCCGGCTGCTTTCCGCCCAGCCTTGTCTCGCCCCAATCGTGCCGCCTCTCCGCGGCTGATCCGTGGGTCATGATCCTCTTTCACGCGCTCGGTTTGCCTCCTGCACCTGCAGGAAGGCATCCTCAGCCAACGGAGAGCCGAGATGTTCGAAAGAGATGCCCGATACCTTCGCGCCCTGGCGCTGATCGCCGTGCTGGCAGGTGGGCTGGGCGGGTGCGCCGACGGGTCGCCGGACGACGCGGCCGACGCACGCGCGCGCGCGATCGTCTCCCGAATGTCCCTCGAGCAGAAGATCGCACAGACACACGGTAGCGCGCCTCCGGAGGACTTCCGGATTGTGCACGGCATTCCGGAGCTCGGGATCCCGGCGCTCACCGTGACCAACGGCCCGGCCGGCGTAGGCCCGGGCCCACAGGTGTTCGGCAACGTCCCCGCGTCCGCACTGCCATCGCCGCTGCTCCTCGCGGCCACATGGGACCCCGCCATGGCGACACGCTACGGCGACGTGCAGGGGGCCGAAATGCGGGCGATCGGCCGCAACCTGATCGAGGCCCCGGACGTCGACCTCGCGCGCGTGCCCATCAACGGCCGCACCTTCGAAGCCTACGGCGAGGACCCCTTCCTGATCTCGCGCGTCGCGGTGGCCAACATCCGCGCAATCCAGGCTCACGGCGTCCTGGCGATGGTCAAGCACTATATCGCCAACAACCAGGAGGAGCAGCGGATGTCGGTCGACGTGCGGGCGAGTGAGCGCACTTTGCGCGAACTCTACCTTCCGCCCTTCGAGGCCGCCGTGCGCGAGGCGGACGTGGCTTCGGTGATGTGTTCCTACAACAGCGTAGGTGGCGCGTTCGCCTGCGAGAATCGCTGGCTCCTGACCGACGTCCTCAAGGGCGAGTGGGGTTTTCGCGGCTTCGTACAATCCGATTTTTTCGCGGCGAAGAGCACCGTCGCGTCCGCCAACGCAGGGATGGACCTCGAGATGCCGACGCCACGGTTCTTCGGCGACGCGCTGCGCGCGGCGATCGATTCCGGCGAGGTCTCCGCGGAGCGCCTCGACGACATGCTGCGCCGCCGCTACCGCGAGATGATCCGCTTCGGGCTCTTCGACCGCGAGTTCGGGACGTCACCGATCCCGGCGGAGGAACACGCCGCGATCGCGCACGAGATCGCGGTCGCGGGCACCGTGCTGCTGCTCAATCGCGACGAGATCCTGCCGCTCGACGAATCGCGCCTCGAACGCCTCGCCGTGCTCGGTCCCTGGGCTGGACGAGCAGCGATCGGCGGCGGCGGAAGCTCGATGGTGAATCCGATCCGCTCCAGCACTCCACTCGAGGGCATCGCCGCCCGGCTCGCTGGATCAGGTATCGAAATCGCGAGCGACTCGAGCGGCGACGTCGACGCGGCCGTCCGCCTGGCTGCCGAGGCCGACGTGGCCGTCGTCGTCGTCGGCAACTTCGAGGCCGAGGGGCACGACCGCGAGACCCTCGCACTTCCCGACGGGCAGGACCAGCTCGTCGCCGCCGTGGCAGCGGCGAATCCCCGCACCGTGGTCGTGGTCCACGCCGGCTCGCCGGTGCTCATGCCGTGGCTCGATGGGGTCGCAGCCGTGGTCGAGGGCTGGTACCCCGGCGGCGAGGACGGCGCCGTCACCGCCGCCGTGCTCTTCGGCGACGCGAATCCCTCCGGCAAACTTCCGATCACCTTTCCCGCAACCGACGGGCAAGGGCCGGCCGCCGGCCGAGCCGAGCGCTATCCGGGAGTTGACGGAAGCGTCTTCTACGACGAGGGCCTCGCCGTCGGCTACCGCTGGTACGACGCCACCGGCGAGGTCCCGCTCTTTCCCTTCGGCCACGGGCTCTCGTACACGAGCTTCCAGCTCGGTAGAGCGAAGGTATCACCGCGCCGCCTCCGCCCCGGGGAGTCTCTCGAGGTCGAGGTGAAGGTGACCAACACCGGCCGCCGCGCCGGAGCCGAGGTGGTCCAGGTCTACGTCGCGTATCCCCCGACGCTCGGCGAGCCACCCAAGCAGCTCCGGGGTTTCGCCAAGGTGGCGCTCGCGCCAAATGAGTCGCGGCGCGTCCACATCTCCCTCGACGAGCGCGCTCTGGCGATCTGGCACGAGGAGCGCCGCGCTTGGTCGGTCGAGCCGGGCGACTACACCCTCCTCATCGGCAGGTCCTCCGCAGAGACGCCGGACCAGGTGACCGTGACCGTCGAGTAAATCACGCCGCGCGCCGCCCGGCCCCGGCGCTGAGCGGCGCGATCGTTCGACGCCCGCGACCGAGCGGCGCCGGGAGGCTCTGGCTCGTTCGAGTTCTCGGTTGGCGCGGGCGATGCACTCGCAGGTTGCCCGAGACCTTCGGCGCTGCGGCGTGTCGATCTCGGGCCCCGAGCCTGTCCCCGTTACGGCAGGGGCGCCCGGAGCAGCGCGCACGAGACCTGGGCGGGGCGAACGCGGCGAACTTCGCGCTGCTGCGGAACGCGTGTAAGAGACGTGTGCGACGACGGCCATGCGTATTCCAGCAATTGACATGGTGAAGGGCTGGGCGATCATCGGCGTGACCTTCATCCACGCCGAGACTCTCGGGCCTTCGCGCTGGATGACCCTCCTCTTCCTGCAGGCCGTGCCGGTCTTCCTGATCCTCTTCGGCACGAACTCGATCCAGTGGTTCCACCACCACGACGGCCCCGGCGTCATGCGGACCTGGGCGCTGCGCTGCCTGCGCCGCATCCTGGTCCCCACCTGGAGCGCGATCGCCGCGTGGTGGTTGCTGGTGGCCCTGCTCCAACCCGGACTACGGCACGTCAAGATCACTGCGGGACTGCCGTTCCTGCACCTGATGGGCTACTTCAAATGGGTCGGCATGAGCTGGTTCGTGACCGTGATCCTCGAGCTGGCTCTCGTCTTTCCACTCCTCGCAGCCTTCACTCGACGCTTCGGCCCCGTGGCGCTCGTGGCCGTCGGCGCTCTTGTGGCCTTGCCGCTCCAGTTCGAGGCCCGCGCGCTGCGCGACCTGATCGGACTCGAGGCCTGGTTCGTCTTCGGGCCGCGGCTCCTGCTTGACGTCGCCTTTGGAATCTATCTCGCACGCTGGCTGCCGCGCATCCCCGTGCGCGTCGCTCTCGCCGCGTTCGCGGCACTCGCCCTGATGGCGCCCGCGCTGGAACAGATCTCGCTGGTCGGTCTGGTCGAACTCGCCCGGCGCTTCCACACCACACCGCTCGTGATCGTCCAGTTGCAGCGGGTCGTGGACCACCTCTGGGCCCTGCCGCTCACGCTGGCGCTGCTCTTCGTCATGCAAGCTATCGCCGCAGGCGCCCGCACCGATGCGTTCGGCGGGCAAGCCCTCGCGTTGGGCGTCGCCCGCCCGCTTGCGTGGCTCGGCCGCCATTCGTGGGGGCTCTATCTCGGCCAGATGGTGACGCACAACGGACTCGTGTACTGGTTTGACGGTCACTGTAATTTCGGCGGCTGCTCGGGACCGCTCTACGAGGACCTGAGCCGGCCCGAACACACGCTGCTCCTCGCCGCCGGCTCGTTCGTGGTCCTCGGCCTGGGCCATGCGCTGCTCGCTCTGCTCGACCGGCTGCGCGCCGCCGGGGTGCCGCTGCCGGAGCTGCGCGTCTGATTCGTACCCCGGCCAGCCGGGCCCGCACGGCGGGGCAGCGACCATGATCGAGCGCCCGGCGGCGTCCCGGCCCGATCGCTCAGGAGGCCCGAGCTGGCGGTCTGCGTTTGTGGCGGTCGAGCCGCCGGCCTATGGGCAGAGGGAACGGAGGACCCCCAATGGACGGCGAGCGGATTTATTCGTGCGACGATCACCTCGATCTCTGGCATCTACCGGCCGAGCTGTGGACCGCGCGTATGCCCGCCGCCCTGCACGCGCAGATCCCGCACGTCGTCGAGCTCAAGACCGGTGATGCCTGGATCGCGGGTGAGCGCTTCCTCGGACCGAGCCGCATGGCCCGGCCGGAGTTCAGTGCGATCTCGCGCGCCGGCATCGAGGACGACGGCCTGCGTTCGAGCACGCCGCATCTGCGGCTCGCCGATATGGACCTCGACGGGATCTGGTCGTCGGTGATCTACGGCCCCTCGCTGCTCGGGCTGCAGATTCCCGACCCCGAGCTGAAGGCGCAGTGCCTCGCCGCGTACAACGACTGGGCCGCAGAGTTCAACACGCACGCGCCCGGCCGTCTCTGCGTGCTGCCCGTCCTGCCGACGCACAGCCCGGCAGCCGCGGTGACAGAATTGGAGCGGGTCGCCGCGGCCGGCCATCGCGGAGCGATCTTCTTCGCCTTCGAGACGCAGGTCTCCGACCCGGCCTGGGAGCCCCTCTGGCAAGCCTGTGCCGCCTCGGGCCTGCCGCTCTCGTTCCACATCGGCGGCGGCACTTCGCTACTCACACCCAAGCCCGGGAGCTGGCAGCTCGCGGCCTGGGCCGCCATCGCCCCGATGCAACTCGACGAGCCGCTGATGGCGATGCTCTTCTCCGGCGCGCTCGAACGCAATCCTGGAATGACGCTGGTGCTGGCCGAGGCCGGCATCGGCTGGGTTCCCTACGCCCTCGAACGCATGGACGGGGCCTTCGAGAAACACACGCCTCAGGCGGCCGACTACCGCCTGCGCGAGAAACCAGGTGCGATCTTCCGCCGCCAGGTGATGGTCACCTTCGAGGAGGAGCCTCAGGGCCCGCGGGTGATTCCGCTGATCGGCGAGGACAACGTGATGTGGGCCTCCGACTACCCGCACCCCGACAGCACGTTCCCGCACTCGCGGGCGGCCATCGAGACGGCGTTCCACGGCCTCGACGCGCGCATCCGGAGCAAGGCCATCGGCGAGAACTGCCGCCGCCTCTACCGATTGGATTGACCGACGCGACAGCGCCCTCAACATCACGGCAGGACGTGAGGGCGCCGGCCGGGCCACGCTCCGATCGCGGGTCCCGGCGCGTGCACCCGAGACCCTCGCGGCGACGCGGGCTGGCGCGACAGGACGGACAAGCCGCACCCTCGCCGCGCGCGCCTGCACCGTGACCGACACCGCGCGGCCCCCCGTGACCGACCGGCGCGCACCCGCACCGCGACCTCGCCCACGACGAGGGCTGCCGCTACAGGAGTCGGACGAAGGAGGCACGAGCATGAACGACACCGATCTCCTGTGGATGAAGGACGGCCCCGTCCTGACGCTCACTCTGAACCGCCCAGACCGCCACAACGCCCTGAACGCGAACTTGCTCAAGACCGAACTGCCTGCCGCTTTCCGGCGGGCACACGAAGATCGCGAGGTTCGGGTCGTCATCGTGACCGGTGCCGGCGAACGTGCCTTCTGCTCCGGCGCCGACCTGAAGGACACCGCCGCGACCGGTTCGATCGGCGGCACGGAGGGTCCGTCGCAGGGCCCGTGGTACCGCAGCACGCCCACCGCTTTCCTCCACGAGGGCTTCGACAAACCGGTCATCGTCGCGGTCAACGGCATGTGTCTCGGCGCCGGGCTGCACTTCGTCGCCGACGCCGATTTGGTGCTGGCCGCCGAGCACGCGACTTTCTTCGACACTCATGTGCGGGTCGGCCAGGTCTTCGCACTCGAGGCCATCGGGCTCCTGCGCCGCATGCCGTTTGGCGAAGTGATGCGAATGATGCTCGTCTCCGGCACCGAACGCATGGACGCCACCACCGCGCACCGCCTCGGTCTGGTGAGCGAGGTTCTGCCCAGCGCGGACCTGCTGCCACGCGCCCGCGCGCTCGCCGCGACCATCGCAGAATTCTCGCCGGCGACCATCGCCGCCAGCAAGCGCGCCCTGTGGACGGCCCTCGAACACGGCTTGACAGACGGCCTCGAACACGGTTGGCGCGAGATCTACCGCCACTGGAACCACCCCGACTACCGCGAAGGCCCGCGCGCGTTTGCCGAGAAGCGTCCGCCACGCTGGACGGTGGGCTGAACGCCCGCACGCGCGCAGGGGAACCCGCTTTGGGACAGCAACACGTCCCGGCCGATCACGGCTCGGAAGCTGAATGCGGCGCGCGCGGAGAAGCGAGCCCCGACCCATTCCGACCGGGTCGCGCGCCGGCCGATCGTGGCCGAACTCGACCTCGCGCCCGCACGCGATCGGTCGGCGAGGCTCTGCGCCAGGATGCGGAGTGGACCATGCTGCGCGGCTCCCGCTGCGCCCGCGCGCGATCAGTCGGCGATGCCCTGCCCCGGTCGCCAGCGTACTTCGCGCTGCCCGGCGAGTCTGTCGAGCCGGCCGGCGCCGAGAAGCTCGAATGGCAGAAGGCCCGCCCGCCCCTCTTCCACGGTGACCAAACCGAGCATCGCCGCCAACTGCCCAACGAGCTGCGGCGCGGACAGGCCCGCCGCGCGCAACTCGGCGATCGTCGCCCCGCCCTCACGCTTGGCCAGACGGGTACCGTCGGCAGCGAGCACCAGCGGCAGGTGGGCATGGCGCGGGACCGTGCCGTCGAGCGCACGCGCTAACAAAATCTGACGGGGCGTCGAGTCGAGCAGATCCGCGCCGCGCACGACCTCGCTGATCCGCATCGCCAGATCGTCGACCACCACCGCCAGTTGGTAGGCCGGCACGGCGTCGGCCCGAATCACAACGAAATCGCCAACCCGGGCTTCGACATCCTGTTCGAAGCGGCCGAGCAATTTGTCCTCGACAACGGTGACCCCGGACTCGACACGAAAGCGCCAGGCCGGCTGCCGCCGCCAGGTCCGCGTCGGTTCGCTCGCGCGGCAAGTCCCCGGATAGCGCGGTCCGTCCTCGCCGGGGTGCGGCGCACTCACCAGGGCTGCGATCTCGCGCCGCGAACAATCACAGGGATAGACCAGGCCGCGCGTACGCAGATCAGCGAGTGCCGCGGCATACGCCGCCGCACGTTCGGACTGGCGATACGGGCCCGAGGCCCCTCCCTTGTCCGGCCCCTCGTCCCAGTCGAGGCCGAGCCAGCGCAGATCCGCGAGCTGGCGCTCCTCGGCACCGGCGACCAGACGCGGCCGATCGAGATCCTCGATCCGCACGACGAAGGTGCCGCCAGCCTCCCGCGCCGCGCACCAAGCCACCAGAGCGGCCGCGGCCGAGCCGAGGTGCAGATCGCCGGTCGGCGAGGGCGCGAAACGCCCGCGGTACGCCGTGCTCACGCGACGCGCCGGATACCGCACGCACGCGAAGGCAGCGCCGGTCGGTCAGTCGCCACCGGCCCCTTGCGGTGCCTTGGCCGCAACGCGACGCCCGGCAGGCCGACAGCGCTGCCGCGTCCGGCGCCCAGAAGGATCGAGCCATCCTCGGCCGGCGCGTTCTCCAGCGAGGTTCGGTCCGCGATCCGCTCGCCGGGAAACGAACCAGCGACGACATGCCACCGATTGCGGCGGACGACCGCATCAGGCCTGTCGGTCAGATTCCGCGCATGGAGCTGGGAGACGAGCTTGCGCAGTTTTTCTTTATTGACCACCTGCGAAACCGCGCGACGGATCGCGGTGTCCGAGACGAACGCCTCCGGCATCCGGCTCAAAGCCTGAGCGGTGGAATGATTGGCCATCAGGGCTCGTCCCAGGGCCAAGTTAGGGAAATTGTGGGGAATAAGAAGGGCGAAGTGCGAACTTTCGCCGCCACTGCGCGCTCGATCCCGCTCGGCGCGCGGGCATGGAAGCGTCAATCGGTGAGGCCCCTCGAGGGCGAGGGTTCGCCGCAGCTCGGACCCCGTCGCGGGAGCGGCGCACAAGCCGATACGGGCACGGGCGCGCATTGCAGGGCGAAGCCCGCGTCCTTGGCGCGCGCCTCTAATTCCGCGGGCGCGGGCACGGAATGAGCGTGCCCTGTGGGGCGAAGCCTGCGCCAAACCGGAGCGTCTGGGCCGCGCCGTATCAACCCATGGGACGGGCGCCCACTGCAGGGCGAAGCCCGCGTCCCTACCTCCGCGGGCGCAGGCCCCGGGCCTGCCGCGCACCGTGGGGCGTGACTCCGATGCGCACTCCGCTGCTCGGGACGAACCGCGGGTACGGGCGCCGGGACGGGCGTGCGCGGTTGAGCCACTGCTGACCGCCGCCGGAACGAATAAGCTTGACGAGAGTGGGGCGACTCAGGCCGCGCCGGAATCGCGCCGCGCGGGCGCCTTGGCTTCGCGCTCGTCGAGGTAACGCCACAGGCGCGTCCGGACGAGCCAGCCATCCTTGACGCGGCGGCCGACCGCGATGACGCGACGTGGGTTCGCGGGCGTGGCCTCCGAGCGGCGGTTCGTGGTCGTGGTTTCCATGTGCAGTTCCTCCCCCGACACGACTCCGGAGCGATTTGCGTGCCAGCAGAGAAAGCTCGGTAATTCAGGCGCTTTCCAGCTCATGCGCCCACATGAACGTCCAGGAACGGACGAACCTGTACCGCGCGGTACGCCCCCGGAACGGCGGCGAGCGGTACCGGGACACCGTCGCCCGGAGGGCCAAAGCTCAAGGCAGACAGCCAAGCCCGCCGGCGGCGCCGAACCATCCCTCCAGCTACGGCCCGCGGAGCGCGCCTCGCGCACCGACCAGAGGTCGCGCCTGACCGCGATCTGCGCGGCGGTCCCAGCGACCGACCCACCGGGCACGGCTCGGCACACGGCGAGACGTGCCCCCACTCTGCGCGCGCAGCTTCGCCCCTTGCGCACGGCTCGCTCCCCCCCAGGTTCGGCCACGGCGAGTGTCGTCCTGCTTGACGAGGTCCACTGCTCGCCCGATCCCCCGGCGCGACGACGCCCGCCGTTGACCCCGCAAGCCGCGCATGAAAAACCCGCGCATGTCCCCGCCGCGCGCGCGACGGCTGCTCTGGCTGGCGCTGATCCTGTTTCTACCCGTGCCCTACTGGGCCTTCGGCTCGGGGCACGTCCCGGTGGCTTGGCTGCTCCAGCTCGCCCTGATGGGCATAGCCCTCCTCGTGACCGAAGGTGCGATGGGTCCGGGAGGCGTCATCGCACTGCTCTTTTGCGTCGAGACCCTCCTCTGGCTCGTCGTGCTTCGCATGGTCGCCACCCGTGTGGTGGCGCGGGTAAGCCGCGGCGCCGGCGAGGCCCGCGCCCGAGCGCTGGTCCTCGCGGCCTCGTTCGCCCTCATGATCGCGGCCCTGACCCCGATCTACGCCACCCCGCTGGTGAATGACGGCGCCGCGGTGCGTTGGACGAGCCTCTTGCCATGAATTTATCCGTGACTGACGACAAGAAGCAGCCGCGGGCCCCGGCGCGCGGGTTCGCGCTGGCTCTCGGGCTGACGCTCACCGTTCTGACCAGCCACGCCGCCGCCACCACGCCCGCAGCACCGCCCTTCGAGCGCACCGAGCAGCGACCAGCCTGCGCCGACCACGATCCGCTGCGGCAGCCCTTCGTCGGCGACCTGCACGTCCACACCGGTCTCTCGCTCGACGCCGCCACGCAGGGCACGCGCAGCCGGCCGCGCGATGCCTACCGCTTCGCGCGTGGCGAGGAGATCGGGCTGCAACCCTGGACACCCGAGGGCAAGGCACTGCGGCACGCCCGCATCGACCGACCACTCGATTTCGCGGCCGTCACCGACCACAGCGAGTTCCTGGGCGAGCTGCGGACCTGCACCACCGAAGGTCTCCCCGGCTACAAATGGCCCGCCTGCGTGCTCTTCCGGCGCTGGCCCGCGCTGGCCTTCTTCGTCCTCAATTCGCCGGTCTCCGATCGCGAATCACCGCAACGCTCCAAGTTTTGTGGAGACGAGGGCCGCGACTGCAAGCTTGCCGCCGCAGCCCCCTGGGGCGAGATCCGCGACGCGGCCGAAGAGGCCTACGACCGCTCGGCGGCCTGCACATTCACGAGCTTCATCGGCTACGAATGGACCGCCGCCCCGCTCGGGCGCAATCTCCACCGCAACGTGATCTTCCGCGGCAGCTCGGTCCCGGACCTGCCGGTGAGCGCGCTCGACGTCGGCCCGGTACGCGATCTCTGGAGCGGGCTCGACCGCGTCTGCCGCAAGGAGCAGGGCTGCGAGTGGCTCGCCATCCCGCACAACTCGAACCTCTCCAGCGGACTGCTCTTCCTGCCCGAGCAGGACGACGGCGAAGCGTTCACCGAGGCCTATGTGCAAGCCCGCGCGCGCGCCGAGCCGCTGGTCGAGGTGACGCAGCACAAGGGCGACTCCGAGTGCCGGCTTGGCGTGGGCACCGAGGACGAAGCCTGTACTTTCGAGCAGCTCCCCTACGATAACTTCTCGGCCAAGTTCTCGAGCTTTGACGCCGGCACCGGCAAGAACGAGCCGACCAGCTTCGTGCGCAACGCGCTGCACCAGGGCCTCGCGCTGGAGAAAAAATTCGGCACCAACCCGTTCCGCTTCGGCCTGATCGGCAGCACCGACACCCATCTGGGCACACCCGGCCTGGTGCAGGAACGCGGTCATCAGGGCCACGGCGGCGCCGGCACGCCAAACTCTGTGAGGATGCCCATCGGCCTGCCCGACGATGTCGAATTCAGTCCGGGCGGCCTCGCCGTGCTGTGGGCCGAGGAGAACTCGCGCGATGCGCTCTTCGCGGCGATGCGCCGGCGCGAGGCATACTCGACCAGCGGCCCGCGCATGGTGGTGCGCTTCTTCGGCGGCTTCGATCTGCCGACGGACATCTGCCAGCGCAGCGACCTGGTCGCGACCGGCTACGCTCGCGGTGTGCCGATGGGCGGCGTGCTGCAGGCCCCTCCGTCGCCTGCCCCGGGAGAGGCCCCGCGCTTCGTGGTGAGCGCGCTGCGCGACGCCGGTACGACCGCGGTGCCCGGCGCACCACTGGAGCGCATTCAGATCATCAAGGGCTGGCTCGAGGGCGATACTCTGCGCGAAGAGGTCGTCGATCTGGTCGACGCGCCGGGAGCGCAGCTCGACACCGGGAGCTGCACCGTCTCGGGCGGAGGCGCCACGGCCCTATGTCAAGTCTGGACCGACCCCGACTTCGACCCGGCCGTGAAAGCGGTCTACTACGCCCGCGTCCTCGAAGTGCCGACCTGTCGCTGGACGACCTTCCTCTGCAACGACGCCGGCGTGCGCTGCGACGAGCCCGCAACCATCGGCGAGGGTTTCGCCGAATGCTGCGACGACGCCTTCCCGCGCTCGATCCAGGAACGCGCCCTGACCTCGCCGATCTGGCTCGATCCGCGCGGAAAGATGTAGCGTGGGCTGATCCGCGCGGATCGTTTGGCAGGAATGGCCCCTCTGGATGGACGTGCGCGGTCAGGCGACGAGGACGCCTCCGGCGCGATCCGCCAGTAACTCCGGGGCACACCACATCGCGAGGACTCGGCGCGTTTCAGGGAACACTTCAGTTGAGCGGATACACGGCAAGAAAGAATTGCCCATCCTGAGGGACCGCCAACGAGCTGTTCCATACATACACGTCCACGACGATCTCGGACGGAGACGCAGTCACGACCAATGCATTCGCCACTCCATAGTACGCGGATCTTGCGGTCGCGGCGAGAGCGAGGTCGTGGTGGCATGCCCCGAGGCTCCAGCACTCCGGGAATCACGGCCAGCACGACGGCACGCCGCATGGCGCGAGCGGATCGGACATTTCGCCTAAATTTGTGAGAACAGGGCCGCGAGATGCGGCGGCACGTCGACCCGCTCTGCGGCAGTGGCGACACAAAATGCCCCGGTCCAGGAGGCCCTCTGACGCCGACCTCGCCTGCTCTCGCGAGAAGGTTGGGCCTGCGTCGCCGGGGAGTTCACCGAGGCTGCGGCGGCCGGCGTCGGCCCGTCGGCGCCGCATCAGGAGACGACCTTACCGGTATCCCCGGCTCCTTCCCTGGCAACAGGGAGCCGGCGTGTCCCTCTGCGCCGCCTTCGTCCTTCTGCCCCGCGAGGGCCTCGAGCACGTCGCGCAGTCGCCGCATGCGCCGGTTCTCGCGGCGCCGCGACTCCCGCACCTGGTCGAGGAGGCTCTTCGGCTCGTCGTTGGCCATCTAGTTTCCGTAGGCGTTCAATATCGATGAACAGTTGTTCCCTGCGGAAGCACCGTTCGCGACATGCCAAGACCAGCCCCGCGCCGCCCGACCCGCCCGGGCCGCACGGGCGGGCGCGAGACCGCCTGGTTCGTAGTGCCCGGCGCCGCCTGGGACGCGGCTAGGCGAGCGCGCCATCCCAACGGCACGCGATCGGTTCGCGCTCATGGACAAGCCCTCGCCCTCGAGGCCGCCCGCTCCGGTCGGCCCAGATCGTCGAGCCGGCGCAGGTGGCGAGGGCCCCCGTGGAGAATGCCGACTGTTCGGATCCATCTGAACTGGCCGGCGATCGGAATCGGAGGCGACTACCCGACCTCGAACGGGTCAAGCCGCCAGACCAATCCCGCGCCCGGCCCGGCGGTCCCACAAGGCGACCATGAACGATCGATCCATCCGTCGACCAACAAGGACGACTACACGTGGCTCGGATCGTTCGCGGAGGAAGGTAAGCCCAAGTCGATAGCGCAGGTGAAGTACAAGGAAAATAACCCGCCAGCCTTCGTCGAAAACCTTCATCTTTACCTCCTGGAGGAAAACGAAGGTGACCCGAAACAGACGTGGCTCGAGCCGAGGTGGGTAACGCCGTGGGGCTGCTCCGACCTCGAAGGCTCCGTCGACACCGGCCCTAAAGGTGCGCTCTGCCCACTCAGCTGGGCCGAACCGACCTCACCGGTCACGACGATCAGGTACCGCGACACCGGCGGCGACGACCCTGAGTACGACATGACGGTCACGGCCTGCCTGAGCCACGAGAAATACGCGACACACGCTGCATGCGTTTCGGCGCACAATGCGAACGAAGAGATCCGGGCCTGCGCGCCCGCCACCGGCAGCGTCTGTCCCCCGTAGACCCACCCTCGAAATCGCCGCATCAGGGCGAAACGCCTGCGGCGCAGGGAGATGAAGCGGAGTCCGTCTGAAGATTGCTGCCTCCTGACTTGCGACACGACTTGCGACAATGTCGCGACAAAACTCAAGACCTCGCAGAACGACCAGCCGGCACGCCGTCGTCCCAGCGCCAGGCTTCCCTGCGGTCGCATTCGTCGCCGACCCAGCTCGGAGCGAACCCGGACACGCTGGGCACATCGCGGTGCACGTCGTCGAGCGCACCGCCGTGGCGACTACGCTCGGCCTGGCCGAAGAAGTCGAGCGTGCCGTGGCCTGCCTCGAGCTTCTCCACGCGCCCGAGTCCCTCGCTCAGGCCGCCGCCGATGGGGCCAGCAGGGAGTGCCGCGTTCGGCCTGTGTCCATGACGTTCGCGGTCGTCAGCCGCCTGCGGTCATGCAGTGCGATCTTCACCTTGGAAGAGCGGCGTGGGCCCGGCCGGTCGGGGCCGGGTCGGGGCTCCGAATTCGTCCGGCGCCGGCAACCAGCGCGGCTTTACCCGCCGCACGCGCCGCGCTAGGCGCGTCGTGTGGCAATCCACCTCATCGCGCGCTCGGCGATCGAGGGCGGGGGCAAGCAGGCTTACCTGGAGGCCGTGGCGCGCGAGTTCCGGCCGCTCGCCGAGGCGCGCGGCCAGCGGCTGGTCGTGCTCGGCAGCACGATCGGCAGCACGGCGCGCTGGCCCGAGACCACCGAAATCTGGCAAGTCGAGGACTTCGCGGCACTGGGGAGCTTGCTCGACGGACTCCCCTGCGACGACAGCACACACTCGGCCGAGGCCCGGTTTTGGCGCGACTCGTTCGCGCACCGCGGGCGTGGCGATGGGCGGATCGTGGTCGGCACGTCCTTCTCGCCGGACCTCGACCAACAGCTCCGCGACGGCCTCGAGGCGCGGGTCTTCGGCGTCGAGGAGTTGCGCTTCTTCCCCGGTCGACGCCGCGAAGCACTCGCGGGGCTGGCGGCCCGCGCCGCGCTCGACCGCGGGCGTGGCCGTCATCTGCTGCTTGCCGGCGAGGTCGCCTTCACCAACGATCTGCTCGCAGCGGTGTGGGCTTACCGCGATCTGCCGTCGTGCAATGCCTACCAGGCAGAGCATGCGCCCGATCCCGAGCTGCGTGCGTGGCGCACGGGCCTGCGCGAGACCCTCGCGAGTTCCTTTGAATATTGGGTTTACGCAAGCCGCGAGACCCCCTTCTGGCCGCGCGCCGAACGCGACGGCGCCGCGATCTGGTAGGTCCGCCATGGCCGTCTATCTGCACGAGATCGTCGACGTGGTACCGACACGCGCCGCCGATTACCTCGACGGCATCGGTCGGCATCAGGGCGAGCAGCGCCGTGCCCGTGGCGAGAAGAACACCATGCTCGGGCTGTGGATGGGGCTCGCTGCCACGGGGCCCTTTCCGGTCGCGATCAACCTGTGGGAGAACCGCACCTGGCAGCGACAGGCCGAGGCGATGGAGAGCCAGTTCGAGCCGCGCCGCCAGAACGCCGAGCTCAAAAACTGGTGGCTCAGCAATCTCGACCTCCGCCGCGGCGGGTTTGACCGGCTGATCGAGTCCACCGACTGGACGGCCGACGTCGCGACGCTGCGCGCCCGCGGCAGCACGGCTCGACTCTTCGTCCACCAGATCGTGCGCACCGGGGGCGACAGGGTCGACGAGTACCTCGCCGCGCTCGGCCGCGAGGGCGTGCCTGCACTCGAGGGCGCGGGCGCGTCGCTGGTCTGTGGCTACCGCGTCTGCTTGCGCGACGACGAGGCGCTGGTGCTGGTCGGCCTGCACGATGGCGCAGCGCTGGGCCGCCTGCTCGCGGCGTGGCACACCGAGGACGATTCCCGGCTCGCACGCTGGCGCCAACGCGAAGACTCCTGGGTGCGCCACAAGGACACGTTGCTGCTGCGGCCGCGCCACTTCCTGAGCAGTCCCTGGCACGATTGAGAGCCGGAATTTTTCTTTGATTCCGGCTTCGGGAGGGGGCGGGCGTGAGGAGCACCTCGACGCCGCCGCGCTGCCGGCGCGATTCCTGCACGGGCTCTGCGCGGCCACGGTGCCCGCCGTCGGGTCCGGGCGGACAGTCCATTCACTTCGTCTGCCAGCGCCTCCCGGCGAACCGTCGATCCGCCCCGCCCGCCGACGCGTCCCGGCCGGCCGTCAATCCGCCCCGCCCACCGGTCGATCGCGACGGTGCTGGGTGTGTTCGAGCAGGATTCCGATGACGCGCTCGACCTCGGCGCGCTCGGCGGCGAGAAAATGTTCGACCGCGCGCGCGAAGCGCGGCTCGCGAACGTAGTGCAGGCTACGCGTCGGTTCGGGATCAAAGCCCCGCAGGCGCTTGAAGTCGCCGCCGGCTCCGGGCTCGAAGCGACCGATGCCGCGTTCGATGCACTCCGCGATCGAGGCGTAATAACAAACGTTGAAGTGCAGGAAGCGCAACTCCTCGTGCGTCCCCCAGTAGCGTCCGTAGAGGGCCTCGCTGCTCACGGCGTTGAAGGTGCCCGCGATGAGGTTCGGGCCGCGCCAGGCCGTGATGAAGGTGAGTTGCGACCGGAAGCGCCCCCGGAGCAGTTCGAAGAAGCGTTCGTTGAGGTAGCGCCGCCCCCAGACGTATTTGTCGACCGTGGTCAAGTATAGATGGTACATCTGCGGGAAGAGATCGTCGGGAATCTCGTCGCCGCGAAAGGTCCGGAGCGCGATCCCCTGTTCCTCGAGTTCGCGCTGCTCGCGCCGCACGGCCTTGCGGCGCTGGTGGCGCAGCGCACCTAGCCAATCGTCGAAGTCGCGATAGCCCCGGTTGCGCCAGCGGTACTGAAACCCGAGGCGCTCCTCGAAGCCGACCTCGCGCAAGGCCCGGGCCTCGTCGTCGTTGCAGAAGTTGATGTGGATGCTCGAGAACTGGTGCTCGTCACAGAGCTCGCGCAGGGCCTGGCCGAGAGCCCGGATCACGCCCGCGCGTTCCAGCTCGGGCGCCACCAGAAAACGCTGCCCGACGGCCGGCGTGAACGGTACGCCGACGAGCAGCTTCGGGTAGTAGGCAATGCCGGCCCGCTCGGCGGCCTCGGCCCAGCCATGATCGAAGACGAATTCACCCTCGGAATTTGTCTTGAGATAGAGCGGGCAGGCGGCGACCAGCCGCTCCTCCTGCCACAGCGTGAGGTGCTGCGCCTGCCAGCCCGCGCGCCCGCTGGCGCAGCCCGACTCCTCCAGCGACGCGAGCCAGCCCCAGCGCAGGAAGGGCTCGTTCGCCGGCACCAGCGCGTCCCAGATCTCGGGCCGGACGTCGGTCGCAAGATTGGTGAGGAGACGCAGGGTGAAGACCGCAGGCTCGGCACTCACCAGCGCCATGGTCGCTGAGTCCGCAGGCCGCGGCAACGGCCACGCCGCACGCCCGCCACCTCGAGTTCGACGCCGCTGATCGCTGAAAGGCCCCGGGCCGCGGCAACGGACACGCCCGCATTCCCGCCACCTCGGAGTCGACGCTGCTGGTCGCTGAGCTGAGTCCGCGGGCCGCGGCAACGGACACGCCCGCATTCCCGCCACCTCGGAGTCGACGCTGCTGGTCGCTGAGCTGAGGCCCCGGGTCGCGGCAACGGACACGCCCGCACACCTGCCACCTCGGACTCGACGCCGTTGGTCGCTGAAAGTCCGCGGGCCGCGGCAACGGGGCTGCCCGCTGGAGCGGCGCTCCGCTTGGCGGAGAGCGGCCGGGCTGGCATAGGGTCGCGTCATGGCGAAAACCCGCGAGGACCAAGGGTGCGACACCTTCGAGACACCGCCGATCGACTCGATCCCGGAGATCTCGCGGCTCCACGTCGCGGCGATGGAGGCCAGCAACGACGAGGCAATCTGGGTCGCCGCACGGATGAAGCACCTGCTGCTGCGCACGATCGGACGACGGAGCGGCGGCGAGCACAAGGTGGCCCTGCCCTACTGGCGCGACGAGGCGGGACACCGCATCGTCGCGGCCTCGTTTGCTGGCTCGCCCAGGCACCCGGCATGGTTCCAGAACCTGCGTGATCGCGCCGCCAACCCGAGCGTGCGCGTGCAGGAGCGGGAGCGCATCTGGTGGACGGTGCCCGAGGTTCTGGAAGGCGCCGAGCACGCGTGGGTCTGGGCGCAGATGATCGTCGATCGCCCGTACTACCAAACTTACCAGGCGACCTGCCCTCGGCAGATTCCCCTGATCCGCTTGCGAGAGACCACCGATACGGAAGAACCGCGCTGATGGCCGGCAAGGTCTTCGAGGACCTGGTGGTCGGCTTGACCTTCACCCACGAGCCGAGCCGTACGGTGACCGAGACCGACAACCTGCTGATCACCACCCTCACCATGAATCCGCAGCCGCTCCACCTCGATGCCGAGTTCGCGGCGACGACCGAGTTCGGCCGGATCCTCGTCAATAGCATGTTCACGGTATCGCTGGTGGTGGGGCTTTCGGTCGGCGACACCACGCTCGGCACGACCATCGGCAACCTCGGCTTCGAGAAGATCGAGTTCCCCAAACCCGTGTTCGTCGGCGACACGATCACCTCGTGCACCACGGTGCTGGAGACGCGGCGCTCGCGCTCGCGGCCGGATACGGGCATCGTGCTCTTCGAGCACACCGGCACCAACCAGCACGGCGAGATCGTCTGCCGGGCCCGGCGCAACGCCCTGATGAAAGCCCGCACGCGAGGCGACGCCGCCTGAGCGCCGCAGTGGCGTCGGTGGCACGGCTGAGTCCCCGCATATGAAAGCCCGCACGCGGGTGGCGCGGCAGGCCGGGGGCCTCGGTGGCGCTCAGTCAAGCGGCAGAACGAAATGATGCGAGCGGATCTCGAAGCCCTCGCGCAGATAGAAGCGATGCGCGGCGTGGCGCTGCACACCGGAATCGAGATGGATCGACGTCCGGCCCTCGCTGCGCGCCAGCCCCACGAGCGCTTGCAGCAGTGCCCGCCCCACCCCCTGTGAACGTTCGCCTTCGAGCGTCGCGAGGTCGTCGACGTAGATCATGCGCCCGGCGAAGAGGGTGTCGAGCCGGCGGAAACCCGCGCATCCGACGACCCGGCCGGCGCGACGCGCTCGGATGATCCGATAGTTGCCGCGACGGGACTGGTCGGCGACACGCGCGGCCAGCTCCTGCGGCGAGGCAAGATGCTCGCGCAGGCCGCGCATGACCTCAAAGCATTCCGCGACTTCCTCGTCTCTGTCGGCCATCGAGATCGTGAGAGCTCGGTCCGGAAGTCCGCCCGCCATAACCCCCGTCCGCGCATGGTCCGCGGCAAGCTCTCGCCTCATTTCCGCCGCCAGAGTGCGGCCACCCGGCTCGTCGAGGCGCTCCAGCGCTGCGACCACCGACGCCCTCTCCTGCGCCGGGCGGTTCTGGCCGAGTTTCCACTTTCCCTCGATGCGTTCGATCACCACCTCGAACGCCACGATGGCATCAAGGAGACGGCTCAGGAGCGGGCCCGCCCCGAGTTCGGCCGGCGTCCAGTCCGAACCCACCCGCTGCTCGTGCTCTCGGGTCAGGGTGTCGAGTACACCCAAAGTATCGGCTGGCCCCAATCGCCGCCCGATCGAACCCGTGACCTCGACCGCGATGTAGTTCCAGGTCGGGACGGCCGGCTGCGGACTTCGATACCAGCGAGGCGAGACGTAGGCTTGCGGTCCGAGGAAGGTGACACTCGCTCGCGCGCCCGGCTCACACAGCGCGACCATCGGGTTGGCGCGGGCGAGGTGGCCCTGGAGGGTCGGCGGGCCACCGGCTTCCCCTCGGCGCAGAGCGAAGGGCAAGGTCGCCGTCATGGGATCTTTCGCCGCCGTCATAGACAATATCCCGAGCGAGACCTCGCGGATCAAGCTCTCGAGGGCCTGCTGATCCTCGACCACGAACGCAGACGGGCGGTACACGCGCGCAACCTAGCGGCGGTCGCTGGCCCATGCGAGGCCGCGTCCTTCGACGACCGTGCCGAAGAGCCGCGATGACTGCGGGGCACGGGGTATGGCCGGCGGCCTGTCCGAGTGACGTCTCGTTGCCCCAGAGATCAGGCGCGATGACTGCGGGGCACGGCCTCAGGCCGGTGGCCGGATCCGCAACTCGACCCCGGCCAGCGCCTCCATGACCGAGGCGAGATCGGTGAAATCCCGCGCGCCGAAACCGAGCGCACGGGCCACCACCAGCGCCTGCGCGACCTCGGCCGCAACCGGCGTGGGTACCCCCAGCTCGCGGGCGAGATCGACCAGCAGGCCGGCGTCCTTGGCCGCCAGATCGAGCGCGAACTGCACCGGAGCGCCGCGCTGATTGAGGCCCTCGACCATGTGGGTGATGAACATGTTGCCGCCGCCGCCGGCCCGCACCATCTCCACCATGGTGCGAACATCAATGCCGGCACGGGTGCAGATGGCGAGGCCCTCGAGCGAAACCCATGTCGTGGCAAACGCGAAGAGTGAGTTGACGAGCTTGGCGGTGTTGCCTGTGCCCAGTGGCCCCATGTGAAAAAACGCACGCCCCAGCGTCTCGAGGAGGGGCCGAACGCGCTGCACGGCGGCGGGCTCGCCGCCCACGATGAAGACCAGCATCCGTCCCCGTGCGCCCGGCGCCCCACCCGTGAGCGGAGCCTCCACCAGAGCGCAGCCACGGCGGGCCAACGCGGCACCCACCCGGCGCACCACGTCCGGGGCGTTGGTCGTGAGATCGACCAGCACCGCTCCTTCGCGCGCGCCCTCGAGCCAGCGCGACGCAACCTCCTCCATGATCGCCGGCCCTGGCAGCGAGAGAAAGGTCACGTCGGTCGCCGCCGCGAGGGCTGCCACATCGTGGGCGGCGCGCGCCCCGGCATCGACCAGTGCACCCTCGCGCGCGCCGTCGCGGTCGTGCACCACCAGCCGATGTCCGTCGCTGACAAGATTAGCGGCAAGCGCGCCACCGATATTGCCGAGACCGACGAAGCCGAGATCCTGAGGGTCGGGTTTCCGCGTCACGTCCGCATCTGCCACGGCGGCGGCGCTATCATGGCCGCCGTCTGGGCAAAAACGGTGGCCGGGCTGAACGCTCTACCGCGTGAGCGAAAGGATGGTGCGGGACGATCAGGCGATGCCCGCCTGCTCTCCAGTCGCGGAACACTCTGCCGCGTGAGCGGGAGAGTGGTGCGGGGGCCAAAACATTCGTCGGCGGAGCATCCGCTGCTGGAACGGCGCAGCGCCCGGGCCTGGCTGGCGTGGACAGGTGAAGCGCGGTTCCGAGAGGGGTCGTCCAGCTCGTCGAGAGAACCTGCCCCACGGAGATTCGGGTCCTGACCGCCGGACGCCCTGCCGACGGGAGCGCGTCCTGTGCCGCGCCCGTTCGCGTGGCGGGTCGCCACGGACCGCTATGGCAAGCGCGGCACGCCACGCCGCAGGGTCGCCGGCGGGACGGTCGACGCGTGGCGGGCCGAGTCGCGGGCCGCTACCGCATGGACGCACCGCCATGACTCGCACGATCCACTTCGTCTCGCTCGGCTGCGCCAAGAACCGCGTCGATACCGAAGTCATGCTGGGCGTCAGCGATGGCGCCGGCTGGGAACTCGTCGACGACCCGGCCCGTGCCGAGACGATCGTGATCAATACCTGCGGCTTCATCGGCCCGGCGCGTCAGGAATCGATCGACACGATCCTCGAGATGGCGCGCTTCAAGGACGAAGGCGCCTGCGACAAGCTCGTCGTCGCCGGCTGTCTCGCCCAGCGCTACGTGAACGAGCTCGCGGTCGAGATGCCCGAGGTCGATCACTTCCTCGGTTCGAGCGATATGCTGCGCCTGCGCGAGGTGCTCGACGAGCGGGCCGGACGGATTCTGGTCGGTGACCCCGCGAACTGGATCGTGAGTGCCAGCGACCCGCGCCGGCTCACGCAGCGCGGCCACAGCGCGTGGGTCAAGATCGCCGAGGGCTGTAATCGCCGGTGCAGCTTCTGCGCCATCCCGGGAATTCGTGGGCTCCAGCGCTCGCGACCGCTCGCCGACGTCGTACGGGAAGTCGAAGCGCTGGTCGCGCAGGGCGTCGTCGAAATCTGCTTGGTCAGTCAGGACACCATCGCCTGGGGGCGCGATCTGCCGGAGCGGCCCGCGCTGGACAGCCTGGTGGCGAGCCTCGCCGAGGTGCCCGGCCTGCGCTGGCTCAGGCTGCACTACCTCTACCCCGAGAGCCTCTCGCCCGGACTGGTCGAGCTGCTCGCCGGCCACCCGGTGGTCCTGCCTTACGTCGACATGCCGCTCCAGCACGCGAGCGATGCGATGCTGCGCCGGATGCGGCGTGGCCATGGCGGGCGCCGCATCCACGATCTGGTCGAGCGTCTGCGCACGCGGATCCCCAGCCTCGTCTTCCGCACGACTTTTCTGGTCGGACACCCCGGCGAGACAGAGGCTGATTTCGATGAGCTGCTCGCCCTCGTCCGCGCGGCCGCTTTCGACCATGTCGGGACGTTCGTCTACTCGCACGAGGAAGGGACCGCGGCCTTTGCGATGACCGACCTCGTGCCCGCTCGCATCGCTCGCGGCCGTGCGAGCCGCCTGATGACGGCGCAGCGACGCATCAGCCGCCAGCGCCAGCGCACGCTCGTTGGTCAGGAGATCGAGGTCCTGGTCGAGGGCCCGAGCGATGAACACGAGGCCCTGCTCGATGGCCGCTGGTGGGGACAGGCGCCCGACGTCGATGGCAAGGTCGTGCTCGCCAACGGCACGGGCCTGCCTGGTGAATTGCGCCGCGCCGTGGTCACGCACGCCACCGACTACGATCTCGTCGCCGACCTGCTCGCTCCCGACGGCACCCGCGACGCCCCACCCTCCTGGGATTGACCCGCGCGCCCGGCTTCACCCGGTGGCAGATCCTGCAAGTGACGCCCTCGGTGAGGCTTGCCACCAAATGCCCCCGCTCGCCCGGCGTCACCCGGGGCGGGAACTCTCGCCGCCGTCCCCGCCGTGCTCTCGGGGGTTGACGACCGCCCACAGCTCGTCGACGGCACATCCGAGCTGGGCCACCACCGGCCAGTCGTCGCCGCACGCCGCCAGGCGCTCGTGGAGGCTCGCGAAGAACCAGAGCTGGTCGGGCGCGCCGCGCGTGAAGCGCTGCCACGAGTCGGCGCCGAGACGACCGTGGTCGGCGAGCATATCGCGCAGGTTGTGGAGCTTGTCGCAGGCGGTGACCAGACGGGCGGCGCGCGACATCGCCGGGATGTGCGCCAGGGTACGCTCGCGGCGCTCGCGCCACGGCAGCTTCCTCTCGCCGGCGGCAACGTCAACCATCGGATCGCTGCATTCCTCGACGACCGAACACACTCGCGGGCCGAAGCGCCGGCCGATCTCCTCGAGGATCGGGCGACCGCCCTGATCCTCGGGCGCATCGTGGAGCAAGGCGGCAATTGCCTCGTCCTCGTCACCGCCATTTTCGAGGACGAGGGCGGCTACCGCGAGCAAATGCGCCACGTAGGGGACAGCCTTGCCCTTGCGCGTCTGCCGGGCGTGCAGGCGGGTCGCCCAGCCGAGCGCCGCTGCGAATCTCTCTCCGACGACCACCGTGGCGACGCTCCTCTGCCTCGCGCGTGCCGCTTGCCCCGGCACGCGCGGTGATCGGGCCTACTTCGCCTGGATCGTTTCGAGGTAGCGGATGATGGTCAGGATGCGTCCGTTGACGGCCTGCTGGGTCACCATGCCGGCACTTTCGGGCCGTCCGATGATCTCCGACCAGACCGGCATCTCGCGCGTGCCGTGCGCGGCAATCGGGGTATCGCCGGCGACGATCGAGAGCACCTCGTTGACCGGGAACTTGCCACCGTTCTCCCTGGCGAGCAGGGTGAGATTTGACGGCACGGTCTTGAAGAGGCGCGAGGCGATGCCATCGCCCTCGCCCGCCGGGCCGTGGCAGGAGCCGCAGTACTTGACATAGTCCTGCTGACCGAGATGCACCGCCAGTTGCTGGCTGGTCATGTCGGCGGCCCGCGTCAGCCCTGGGGCCAGGAGCAGCACCAGCCCCGCTCCGATGCCTGTCAAAGTCCTGTTTGCCTGCATGATCCGTCCCCCCTTGGTCGCTCTGCCGGTGCTGCCGGCGAGCATCGTCAGCCCTAAGGGCGCCCTTCTGCCGGCTTGTGCGGCCCGAGGCAAACGCGGCACGGTCTGCCGCCGCCAGCATGGCAAGCAGCGGCCGCGGCTGTTTGAAGGCTGGTGATGAACCCCACGCCGGGAGCCCCTGCCCTCGCTCGGCGGCCGTGGCTGCTCGGCCTCGGCGCGACCCTCGGCCTCGCGACCGCGATGGTCGGGATCCTCGAGCCGGGCCCCGCTGCGAATGCCCTCTTGCCCGACGATGCGGTCGCGACGATCAACGGCGAGCCCCTGAGCCGCGAGATCTTCGAGCGGGCGGTCGGGTCGCTCGCAGCCGACTCGCGCAATCCGCTCGGCGCCCCCGAGCGCCAGCGGGTCCTCGAGCGGCTGATCGACGAGGAACTGCTCGTGCAGCGGGCCCGCGAGCTCGGCCTTGATCGGCACGAAGGGCGCGTGCGGGCGCTGCTCGTGCGCGCCCTGATCGACTCGATTCTGGCCGACGCCGAGGCCGACACGCCGGATGATGCGGCGGTACAGACCTTCTACGAGGAGAATCGCGACTACTTCGCGAGCACCGCGCGCATCGCGGTCGAGACGCATCGCATCGGCCAGCGGGCCGGGGAGAATGCCGACGCGACCCGCCAACGCGCCATGGAAGCCACGCGTCGGCTGCGGGCCGGCGAGAGCGCCACCCTGGTCGATGCCGCGGTCGCCGATCCGCAGATCGCCGCGATCCCCACGGGGCTGCTGCCGGCGGCCAAGCTGCGCCAGTACCTCGGCCCAACGCCCACGCAGCAGGCGTTGCGCCTCGCCGTGGGCGACGTCAGCGATCCCGTCGAGAGCGGCGGCTCGTGGTGGGTCGTGCGCATGCTCGAACGCGAGCCCGGTGAGATCCCTCCTCTCGCGGAGGTCGAGGATCAGATCCGCGCCGAAATGCGCCGCCGCGCGGGGGAGAGCGCGCTGCGCCGCTACCTCGACGAGTTGCGTGCGCGTAGCGACGTGCAGCGGGAGACACCCGAAGGATGAGCGCCCGAGCCCGCCGCGGAACCGACAAGCGAACCTTCTGCCCAGCGCGGCCACAGTGCGGCCGAGCAACACCCCTCGGACCCTGCCGGGCGCGAAGCACCGGGCGGGCCGCGGATCGAGCCCCGCACCCCGGCGAGCCGCGCACGACCCGAACAGCCCCTCGATCGATCTGGCCCCGCAGGTTCGGATTCGGCCTGCCGGCGGCCGCGCTCGCCCTCGCGGTCGGTCTCGGGATCGGCCTCGCAACGCCCGCCCATGCCCATACCCGGAGCACCTCGTACTCGCGCTGGGTCCTCGACGAGGCCCGCGGCGAGGCGCCCGTCGAGGCTCGCGTCCAGCTACGAATCCCCCTGCTCGAACTCACGCACCATCCGCCCGATCACCCCTGGCCGAGCTACCTCGCCGAGCGCTTGACGCTGCGCGCTGCGGCCGGTCCCTGCACGCCCACGCCACCCACGCGCGCAGCGCGCGCACCCGAGGGCTGGGGCGTCTTCAACTGGACGGTGCAGTGCCCGGGGCGCGCGGGACTCACCATCGAGAGTTCGCTCCTGACCGACGTGCTGAGTTCCCACGCGCATTTCGCACGCGTCGACGAGGGGGACCGCCTGCGCGAAGCGGTGCTGGTCCAGGCAGCCCCGGTCTGGAACCTCGACGCCCTCGCGAGTTCGACCAGTGGCGGCACCTCGTTCGCCGGCTGGATCCGGCTCGGTGTCGAGCATATTCTCGAAGGCTTTGACCATCTCGCATTCGTCACCGCACTGGTCCTGCTGGCACGCTCGCTCAGCGAAGTGGCGGTGCTGGTGTCGGCCTTCACGCTGGCGCATAGCTTGACCCTGGCGTTGGCGGTGCTGGGCTATGTGCGCCCGCAGGCCGCGGCGGTCGAGGCCCTGATCGGCTTCTCCATCGCGCTGGTCGCGGCGGAGAACGGCTGGCTGCTCGAAGGCGGTGGCCGCGCGATCCCGCGGGCGAGCACGGCCCTGCTCGGCCTGGGGCTCGTGCTCGCGCTCTTCGGCTACGGCGTGCTCTCGCCGCTGGCCTGGATAGGTCTTATCGTGCTCGCTGCCTGCCACTTCGGCTGGCTCGCGTCTTCCCGTCATCCCGGACGGGTGCGCGCGCTCGTGGCTTTCGCCTTCGGGCTCGTGCACGGCTTCGGCTTTGCCGGTGCCCTGATGGAAATCGAGATGCCGGCAGACCATCTCGTTTCTGCGCTGTTCGGCTTCAACGTCGGCGTCGAATTCGGGCAGCTCGCGGTGGTCGCCCTGCTCTGGCCCGTGCTGCGCTGGATCGAGCGCAAGCGCGGAGCGCTCGCCTGGGCCCGGGTCGCCGAGTTCGCCTCGGCAGTGATCCTCGGGCTGGGCCTCTACTGGCTCTGGGTCAGGAACTGGGCGTGAACAGCCCCGCGGCCCACGGGATCTCGGTCCATCTCATCGACGGCACCTGGGAGCTCTTCCGTTATTTTTTTGCACTACCTTCGCACCGAACCGCCACAGGCGCCGAGGTCGGTGCCCTGCGCGGGGTGCTGGGCTCGATGCTCGGGCTGCTCGAGGATGGCGCGACCCACCTCGGGGTCGCGACCGATCACGTCATCGAGTCCTTCCGCAACGAGATCTGGCCCGGATACAAGACCGGTGAGGGCGTCGATCCCCTACTCCTGGGCCAGCTCCATCCCCTCGAAGACGCGCTCGAGGCGATGGGTGTGCCGGTCTGGCGGATGGTCGAGTTCGAGGCCGACGACGGCATCGCCTCGGCGGCCGCATTGGCGGGCCGGGAGGAGACCGTCGAGCGGATCTATCTCTGCTCGCCGGACAAGGATCTGGCCCAGTGCGTCGAGGGGTCGCGCATCGTCCAGCTCGACCGCGGTCGCAAGCGGCTCTTCGACGACGCCGGCGTCAGGGAGCGCTTTGGTGTCGGTCCTGAATCGATCCCCGACTGGCTGGCACTGGTCGGCGACTCCGCGGACGGCTACCCGGGCCTGCCCGGTTTCGGCCCGCGCAGCGCAAGTGGACTGCTGGCTCGCTTTGGTCACATCGAATCGATCCCCGACGACCCGGCACAATGGCAGGTCGCACTGCGTGGCACGGAGCGGCTGGGGCGCGTCCTGCGCGAGGGCCGCACGCAAGCGATGCTGTTCAAGGATCTGGCGACACTGCGCGAGACCGCCGACGTCGGGCACCAGGTCGACGACTGGCTCTGGTGTGGGCCGTCTGCCGGCTTCGAGCGCCTGTGTGCAACGCTTGACGCGCCCGCCCTCGCGCGTCGCGCCTACGCCCTCGCCGCTCGGCGCAGCTCGCCATCGGCCGCGCCAGCCTGACGCCTCACCCCGTAGCCGCGCTCAGAACACCGTCTGGGCGCCCAGTTCGACCACCTGATTCGGTGGAATCTCGAAGACCGAATGTGCCGCCGGGGCGTTGCGCAGGAGGAAGACGAAGACGTGCTTGCGCCACCTCGCCATGCCGGAGCTGCCGGTCGGGAGGGGCGTCTCGCGACCGAGGATGTAGGTGACGCCGACGCCGCGAATATCGAGGCCGTGGCTCCCCAGCAGGCGCATGACCTCACCCACCCGCGGTTGCTCCATGAACCCGTAGCGCGCCCGGACCCGGTAGAAGCCGTGTCCGAGAGATTCACAGCGGATCCGGTCTTCGTCCCGGATCTCGGGATGCCGCTCGACGATGAACGAGAGAAGGACAACTCGCTCGTGCAGAACCTTGTTGTGCTTGTAGTGGTGCAGAAGGACGATCGGTGTGCCTTCGGGATTAGCCGTCAAGACGACCGCCGTGCCGGAAACCCGATGTGGCTTGCTCATCGCGACGTCGCGCAGGAAGTCCTCGATCCGCAGAGACCCCATCGCCAGCGCCGCTCCGACTTCGGCCCGACCCCGCTTCCAGGTGGTCATCACCGCAAAGATCGCCGCCCCCACCGCAAGCGGAAACCAACCACCCTCCAGCACCTTTGCCGAGTTGGCGCCGAGGAAGGCCAGGTCGAAGACGAGGAAGGCCCCGACGACGAGCCCGGACGTCAGCCGCGACCAGGACAAGCGCTCGCGCACGAAGGCGTAGAAGAGCAGCGAGGTCACGGTCATGGTTCCCATGACGGCCATGCCGTAGGCATCTGCGAGTTCGCTCGAACGCTGGAAGCCCAGGACCAGCACGATGCAGAGCAACATCAGGGCGCGATTGACCGCCGGGATGTAGATCTGTCCGTGCGCCTCGCCCGAGGTATGCACGATCGTGAAGCGCGGCACGTATCCGAGCTGCATCGCTCCCTGGGTGAGCGAGAAAGCGCCAGAAATAAGTGCTTGCGAAGCGATGATCGTCGCCAGGGTCGAGAGAGCGATCAGGGGATAGAGCGCGCTCGCCGGAGCAAGTTCGAAAAATGGATTGCGGACTGCCTCGCCCCGCGCCAGCAGGAGCGCGCCCTGGCCGAAGTAGTTGAGGAGCAGACCGGGCAGCGCGATCGAGAACCACGCCAGGCGGATCGCCGGCCGGCCAAAATGGCCCATGTCGGCATAGAGGGCCTCGCCACCGGTGATCACCAGCACCACCGAGCCAAGAACCAGTACCCCGGAGCGTCCGTTCTGGAGGAGAAAACCGATGCCGAGCGTGGGATCGAGTGCGGCGAACACCGAGCGATGGCCCTCGGGTTGGGCAAGAATCGCCGACAGCCCCAGAGCCCCGATGGTCGCGAACCACAGCAGCATGAGCGGGCCAAATACCGCCCCGACGCGCGCCGTGCCGCGCTTCTGAACCGCGAAGAGCCCAATCAAGATAGCGATCGTGATCGGCAGGATGAAGGGATCGAGGGCGTGTGTCGCCAGTCCCAGACCCTCCACTGCCGAGAGCACTGAAATCGCCGGAGTGATGATGCTGTCGCCGTAGAGGAGCCCGGCGCCGAAGAGTCCCAGCAGAAGCAGCGCGAAGCGCGGGCCTGGCGAGCTGCGATCGGCGGTGCCCGCTCGCGTCAACGAGAGCAAGGCCAGAATACCGCCCTCGCCATCGTTGTCGGCGCGCAGCACGAAGCCGACGTACTTGCCGCACACGACCGTGATCAGCGCCCAGAAAATCAGCGAGAGCACACCGAGGACGTTGGTCTCGTTGATCGCGATCCCGCCGCCGGCCGCGAAGCACTCACGGATCGCATAGAGCGGCGAGGTCCCGATGTCGCCGTAGACGACCCCGAGCGCGCCCAGCGAGAGCGCGGCGAGCCGGCCCGGGGGCGCATGGCCGGGGCCCGCCAGCGCCGTGCTCCCCGAGGGCTGCGGCGCGCTCTGGACGGGCTCACTCATGCATGCCCCGAACGGAGGCGGTCGCCGACGCACCGGGGCAACCGGTCGCGACAGATCGGTAGCCAGCCGGGCGTGCGAGAGTGTCGAACTGAGGACGTTGCATCGAGCACAGCGCGGGTTGAGCCCCCGGCGCAGTGCCGCGAAGCTAGCACCCGTGGTCGTCGTCGCCAGAAGTACTCAACCGAACTACCCCGCCGGCGCCGACGCCCGCGGGACAAGAGCACCCGCGGGCGTCGGCCCAAAGCACTCACCCATCTATCCCACCGACGCCACAGACCGCGGGACAAGAGCACCCGCGGGCGTCGTCGCCCCAAATGCACTCCACCGGTCTACCCCACCGGCGCGCCAGGGCGCGGGACAGGTGCACCCGTGGGCGAAGTTGCGAGGGCCACTCCGCGGGCCGCCCCGTCTCGTCTGGTCGCGCGCTCCCGGGGCGGCTTCCCACAAACGACGAACGCGCTATTCGCGCCGGCGCACCGCTGCTAGGCCTGAGCCAGGCCAGAGCAGAGTATGGATCGCAGTACCGATCGCGAGAGGCTCGAGTTCGCCCTCGACGCAGCCGCCGCCGTAACACCACCTCGCCTGCGCGCGGCCCCGCGGGCCTATGCCCTCCTCGGCCTCGCGGTCGCGAGCCTCGCCTGGGCAGCCGCGTTCATCTTCACCAAGATCGCTCTCGGCGGAATGTCGTCGTCGGCCGTCGGCGTATGGCGCTACGTGGTGGCGACGCTGGCACTGGCCCCCTTCGCGCTGCGGGCAGCCACGCCGCAGGGTCCCGCGCCCGGAATCGAGATCGGCCGCTCGGCACGACGGCGCGCCTGGATCGCGGTGGTCGCCATGTCGGTCGTCGGCGGCGCCCTCTACCAGTGGCTCTTTCTCGGTGCGCTCGCGCGAATCAGCGCCACCGTCACCTCGCTCCTGATCTCTCTCAATCCCGTCATGACGATTTTGCTGGCGACGCTGCTCGGGGAGCGGGTCGACAGGCGCCGGGCCGGCGGTGCCGCCCTCGCCTTTCTCGGTGCCGTCATGGTCATCTCGAAGGGCGACCTCGCTGTCCTGACAAATCTCCACTTCGGTCTGGGCAACCTGTTGGCCCTGCTGGCTGCCACCTGCTGGGCCATCTTCAACATCTGCTCGCGCTGGGCGATCGGCGCGCTCGCCCCCTCGCGCGTCAATGTCGTCGTCTATGGACTGGGCGCGCTCCTGCTCGCCGCTGCGGCCCCGGCCACACCACTGCTCGCCGAGCTCCTGCGGGCGACGCCCGCCGTCCTCCTCTCGGTCACAGTACTCGGGCTGATCTGCTCGGCGCTTGCCGGCCAGCTCTTTCTCTTCGGGGTGCGCGCGCTCGGCGTCGGCCAAGCCGCGACGTTCATCTACCTGGTGCCGCCGCTGACCGCGTTGCTGGCGGCTCTCGTGCTCGGCGAGCGGCTGGTCGGGGCGGAGTTGCTGGGCGCGGGCGCGGTGCTCGCCGGTGTCGTCGTCGCAACCCGGCCCGGACGCTCCTGAGTCTCGTCAATCAGCTCCACTGCGAGCGTCGAGTTCGCGCCCCGTCATCCTCGATCGGCGCGCGCCACCCGCTTCAGGCCGCCGGAGCCACCGGGATGAGTGCGGCGATACGCTCGAGAACAGCCCACGCCGCCCGCACCGCTGCCCGTTCCTCGCCCGGCGCGAGCGGCATCGAGAGCACGCCATCGGGCGTGAGACTCGCCCCAGCCTCGCCGCGCGCCACCATGGCCACCACCGCTTCGGTCGGTACGGGAGACGCGGGATGAAGCCGTATTGACAAACGGCCGGCGCGTCGGCGGATTTCGCGGATCTTGAGCCGCTTGAGACGGCGGCGCAGCTCCATCACGTCAAGCAGGATCTCGACCATCTCGGGCAGAGGCCCGAAGCGGTCGCGCAGTTCCGCGGCCAGCGCGTCGCGATCCTCCGGCGCACGCATCGCCGCGAGCCGCCGGTACAGCACCAGCCGCTGGTCGACGTCGTCCACATAGGAGTCCGGAAGGAACGCGGTGACGCCGAGGTGGACCTCGGGCTCGACATCCTCATCGATCTCCTCGCCGCGCAGCTCGTGCACGGCGTCCTCCATCATGCGCGTGTACATCTCGAAACCGACGGCGGTGACGTGGCCGCTCTGGTCCTTGCCGAGGAGGTTGCCCGCCCCGCGGATCTCGAGATCCTGCGCAGCGATCCGGAAACCGCCGCCAAGCTCGTCGAGTTCCTGCAACACCTTGAGGCGGAGCTGGGCGTCGCGGCTCATCTGCCTCTCGCCCGGCACGAGCAGGTAAGCGTAAGCGCGGGCCGGTGAGCGGCCGACCCGTCCACGAAGCTGGTAGAGCTGAGCCAGGCCGAAGGTATCCGCACGGTCGATCAAGATCGTATTGGCGTTGGGGATATCCAGGCCCGACTCGATGATCGCAGTACACAGCAGCACGTCGAATTCATGACGCATGAAGCGCATCATGACCTTCTCGAGGGCGTGCTCGCGCATCTGTCCGTGTGCCACTTCGATCCGTGCCTCGGGGACGATCGCCCGCAACTGCATGGCGCGGCGTTCGATGGTCTCGACCCGATTGTGGACGAAGAAGATCTGGCCACTGCGCTGCAACTCACGCAGCATCGCGTCCCGGATCGCGTGGTCGTCGGGACGGGTCACCCAGGTCTGGATCGCCTGGCGGTCGACGGGCGGCGTTTCGATCACCGATAGGTCACGGATCCCGCTCAGCGACAGCTCCAGTGTGCGCGGAATCGGCGTGGCGCTGAGCGCCAGCACATCCACCGTCTTGCGTAGCTGCTTGATCTTTTCTTTCTGCTTTACGCCGAAGCGATGTTCCTCGTCGATGATCAGGAGGCCCAGGTTCGCGAACTCGACGTCACTCGAAAACAGCCGATGCGTGCCGATCACCACGTCGACCTTACCGGCGCCGAGGCCACCGATCACCGTCGTGTTTTCGCCCCGCGTGCGGAAGCCCGAGACCATTTCGACCTGCACCGGATAGCCCTCGAAGCGGCGCCGGAAGCTCTCGAAATGCTGCTGGGCGAGCACGGTCGTCGGCACCACGACCGCGACCTGACGGCCCTCCATGGCGACGATGAAGGCCGCCCGCATGGCAACTTCGGTCTTGCCGTAGCCGACATCGCCGCACACCAGCCGGTCCATCGGCTTCGAACCGCCGAGATCCTCGAGAACCTCACGGATGGCCCGGTCCTGATCGGGCGTCTCGTCGAAGGGGAACCGGGCCTCGAACTCCTGGTACCACGGATCGTCGGTCGAGAAAGCGTGACCCTGACTGCGGCTGCGCGTCGCATAGAGCGCCAGCAACTCGGCTGCCATGGCGAAGATCGACTCCTTGGTCTTGAGCTTGACCCGGTCCCAGGTCGGGCTCCCGAGCTTGTCGAGGACGGGCGAGGCGCCATCGCCGCCCACGTACTTCTGCACCGTGTTGACCCGGTCCACCGGAACGTAGAGGCGATCACCGCCCGCATACTCGAGCTGTAAAAAATCGCCCTCGCCAGCACTCACCGTCAAGTGGCGGAGACCGTGGTAGCGGCCAATTCCGTGATCGGCGTGGACGACAAAGTCATTCGGGCGGAGCTGTTCGAGATTCCGCATCACCTCGTCGAGCGAGAGTGCTGCGGCCTGACGCCGGCGCTGGTGGCGGTGCTCGCCGAAGAGATTGGTCTCGGCGACACAGACCAGGCGGTCGCCGGGAAGATCGACCGATTCCCCCAATTCGCCGAGAAGGACGAAGGCGCAGGCGCCCGCTCGAGCCTCGAGGGCCTGGGGCAGAGCCTCGCCCGCCATCGCGACCTCGACGCTCTGGGCCTCGAGAATGTGCCGCAACCGATCGGCCTGGGATGCCGTGCCGACGACCAGCGCGACGCGCCTGTCGGCCGCAGTCCAGGCCCGGATCCGCTCACCGAGCTGCCCGACGCTGCCCGCGTCCCGGAGCAGTCGGCCCGCATCCAGACCAAACGCCGAGCGGGCGTCGGCACACAGCGCGTCGTCGGAGACCGCATCGGTCCAGTCAAGCACGATCCGTGGACGCTGGTCCAACATCGCGAGAACCTGGTTCGGCGGCTGATAGAGTTCCGCAGGCTCTGGATGAAGCCGGCGCTCCTCCCACGCCGCCTCGGCATGCTGCTCGACGTTGCGCCACGCCGCGCTGGCCGCGTCCCGGATCTCGTTCTCGCCGTCGAGCACGACCAGGGTCGACGCGGGCAGGTAGTCGAGCAATGGAACCATCTCGACGAAGAAGGGCGCCAGAAACTCGATCCCCGGGACCGGTAGACCTTCGCGCACGGCCTCGAGCAGATCGAGCCTCTCCTGGCGCAGCATTTCCAGATCGGAGGCACGGTTCTCGAGCGCCTCGAGCCGCGCCCGATCGCGACGCGCCCCGAGCGGCACCTCGGCCGCCGGAAGGATGAGCACGTCTTCGCAATTCGACAGGCGACGCTGGGTACCCCGATCGAAGGTCCGGATCGACTCGATGACGTCGCCGACCAACTCGACGCGAACCGGATCGACGCAGCCGGTGACGAACACATCGATCAGGCCGCCGCGCACGGCGAGATCGCCGCGATCCTCGACCAGCGTGCGTCGGCGGTAACCCCAATCGATGAGTCCGCCGGTCAACTGATCGAGATCGAGAGTATCGCCCTCGACGTAGTAGCGGACGGCACCCGCGAGCGCGGACGGTGCCATGGCGCGCTGCAGGAGGGCCTCGACCGGCGCCACGAGGATCGGGCTCTCGCTCTGCGCGAGATGGTAGAGGCCCTCGATCCTGACCGCCGCACTCGCGGCACTCGGCGACATCGCCGAGAAGGGAGGCGTGTCCCAACTCGGCAGGAGATGGATGCGACGCGCCAGCGCGTCACCGCTCGAGGCTTCACCGGCGAAGAACCCAATGTCGCGCACCAAATCCTCGGCACGGCGCAGATCGGTGGTCACGACCAGGATAGGCCGTGGCCCGGCACGGTGGAGGGCCGCGACGAAGGCCGCCCGCGCGCTGCCCTCGAGGCCGTGGACCGGAATCGCCGGACCGGGCGCAAGCCCCTGGCGCGCAAGGCGCGTCGCAAGTGCTGCGAGCGACTGGCGCACCGCACCCGCCTCCGATTCCACTGGCGACATCTTCATCCCCGCGACGGCCGGCCTGGCCGGCGCTCAGTCGCGCCGCCGGCTGCCGGGCGCGGCCGGACCACCGCGCGGCCGCGATGGCGGCGGCAACCTGGTCAGCGTGGATCGCCCCGGCACGGCGGGAACCGGGCGATTCTCCGGCGAGTCAAGCGTGTCGGCGACCTGTGGTTCCCGACCTTCCTCGACTCGCGAAAGCCGCTCGGCGAGGGCATCCACGCGCTGCTCGAGATCGTTCTCATCACCGAGCAGCGTGCTCCCCTGTACATCGACCACGCGCCCGAGGCGTCCGACCAGATCGATGAGTCGATCGAGTCTCTGGGTGGCGTCACTCAGCCGAGCGCGCGTTCCGGCGACCTCGCGGGTCAGCGCCGAGACCCCTCCTTCGAGACGTCGCAAGCGTTCCGCGAGCAGATCGCGCGGTGCTGGCCGCTCGCTACGTTCGGGCACGACCGGGCGCCTAACACCCTCGGCCGGTAGCTGCCCGCGGCGAGCGCACCGGAACCCGGCATCGTCGCGACACGGGCGCTCTCCGCGTCCCGGACCGAGCGACGACCTCAGTAAGGCCGACCACCTCGGGGACGCGCATGTGCGAACGCACCGCCGCGCGGCGCTGTCGCAGGCGCCGCCGCCCCATTCATGCCGGATCGAGCCGCGGGACGCTCCCGGCCGCGAGAGCTCTGGTCGTCGCGACGCCGGCCGTCCGCGGGCCGACTCTCCACCTGCGGCGAGCGCGCGCCGGGTCCTCGCCCGTCTGCGCGCCGCGCCCCGTGCTTGCCGGCCGAACGGGCACGATGCTCGGCGAGCCGCTTGCCGATGGGAATCTCCAGCGCCTCGGCGGGCTTCTGCTGGTAGTCGAAATCCGCCAGCACCCTCTTCTCAAGCTTGACACCGATCGCTCGCTCGATCGCGCGCAGATCCTGCTCCTCCTCGGGCGAGACGAAGGTGAAGGCCTCGCCGACGGCATCCGCCCGGGCGGTGCGGCCGACACGGTGGATGTAGTCGGCGGGGATGTGTGGAACATCAAAGTTGACGACGTGCTCGAGCGCTTCGACGTCGATGCCCCGCGCCACGATATCCGTGGCACAGAGCACGCGGATGCGACCGGACTTGAAATCCGCAAGAGCGGCAGTGCGCTGACCCTGACTGCGATTGCCGTGCATCCGCGCGTTGGGGACGCCGCGTTTCTCGAGATAGTCGGAGAGCCGGTTGGTGCGATGCTTCGTGCGGGCGAACACGATGACGCTGCCGATCTCGTCACGCTTGAGCAGTTCCAGGAGCAGCGCGCTCTTGGCGGCGCCGGGGACCGGGAACACCGCCTGGGTGATGCCGCTGGCGGGCGCGGCCTGCCGCTCGACGTTGATCGCGGTCGCGTTGCGCAGCATGTCACGCGACAGTCGGCGCACCTCGGGCGGAAGAGTCGCAGAGAAAAACAGCGTCTGTCGCTCGCTCGGCAGGCGCGCCAGAACACGGCGCACGTCGGGGAGGAAGCCCATGTCGAGCATACGATCAGCTTCGTCCAGAACCAGATGGTCGATGCGGTCGAGCTTGGCGTAGGGGTACCTCAAGTGGTCGAGCAGGCGTCCCGGTGTCGCGATCAAGACATTGACGCCGGAGCGGAACGCCCTCTCCTGCGGCCCCATGCCGACACCGCCGAAAACCGCGGCTGCCGAGATGCCGGTATGCCTGGCGAAACCCTCGCAGGCGGCGAGGTTCTGCGCCGCGAGTTCGCGTGTGGGCGCCAGCACCAGCACCCGCGTCCCCGGCCTGGGCGACTCGAGCAAGCGGTGGAGGATCGGCAGCAGGAAAGCGGCGGTCTTGCCGCTGCCGGTCATGGCTGCGGCAAGCACATCGTGACCGGCCATGGCCGGCGGAATCGCCTCGGCCTGGATCGGGGTCGCGCTGACGTAGCCAAGGTCCCCGATCGCGCGCACCAGGCGGGCGTCGAGGGCGAATTCAGTGAAGTTCACAGTTGCATCCCGGTTGAGAGCGTGGCGCACAGCCTTGCAAAGTTGCCGGCCGCGACGCGCACGCGGTTGTGGAACGGGAGAATGGCCCCCGTCGAGAGAGCGCTTTAGGTGCAGATCAGCGAAAATTCAAGTCTTTCCAGCACCGAACCCGACCCCGGCCCAAGCCTCGGGCTCGGGGGACGGGGCGCCGCTCGCCACCCGACGACGAGCCGCGAGCTCGGAGCGGCCCCCAGGGACTCAGCGAAAGCGAAGAAACACGGGCACTTCGAGGCGCGGCTGGCGCGGGCTGGTGGTCTGGACGACCGCCCGACCATCGTACAAGCCCCGCTCGGGGCGACCGGGATGACGGACCACCAGTGTGCCCCCGCGTTCGGGGGAGGCCGCAGGTTCGAAGGCGGCCACGAAGGCGCCATCGACGACCGCGACGCTCTCGACCCGAACGTCAGGGGCGAGCACGCGGACGCGCACACGCCCCACGCTCGGGGCGCCACCAAATGCGTCGGGAAGCCACAGCACCTCGGGCTCGATGGCCACGTCGGGCACAAGTTTTGCGCGCAACACGAAACCCAGTCGTGGTCGGGCCGGATCATTCGTGGCGACCGTCACGGCGACACTCTGGGCGCCCCCGGCGCGCGGGCCTGCAAGAGCGACGCGAATCCGCCCGCGCCGGTGTGCGGCGATCACTCCGCCATCGAGGAGGCTTGCGGCACAGTCGCAGGTCGCGCGCCCGAGTCGCAGCTCGAGCGGCTGGTCGCGCGTGTTCTCGATCTCAAAGACATGCGCGAGGGGCTCACCGATCCTGCGTTCGCCGAGATCCACCAGTTGCACGGTCGCGCGAGGATCGGACCACGGCCCCACCGCTGGAGCCGAGCGGAATGCGCTGCAGCCCGCCAGCAGCGCGAGCACCAAGCCTCCGCCGAAGCGCGCAGCGTCTCCCCACGGCAACCTCCACGGGGTGGTGGCCCCTATCTCCTCTCGAACCCGCGCACCGGGGCAAGCCCGGCCGGCGTCCAGCGTCGTTTTACTGCTCACCGTGGTTCGTGCTCCGGAGATCCACGGGCGCCGGCGGCCGGTGGCCCCGCCACGCCCCTTCCGACGGGCATCCGGGGCAGAGTCGCGCACGTCGCGGCACGAGGCAAGCGCCCAGCCGACACCACTCGCAGACCGCGACCTCCCCTCCCGAACGGGAAAGCGGGCGACCGGTCTGCTAGCGCCGGGCATCATGAACCTGCAGTCTCGTTGCCCTCGCCCGCGCGCGCTCGCGCTGTTCATCCAGGCCGGACTCTTCGCCGTCACCGTGCCGGGACTCGCCCGCGCCGACGTCTACGCGACGCCCCACTGCACGCTGGCCGCGGACGGCACCAGCAACTTCATCACCATCGTACCGCCGGGCGGTACACTCGATGACGCGCTGGTGGTGCCGCTGGGCGATCTCGGGGGTGCCCAGACCGGAGATCTGGTGCAACTCGATCGCGGGCTGGAGGGCAAGGGCCCGCACGCGCGCGTCGTCGCCAAAAACGCGCCACAGTGCGCGAGCGTGCGCGACCTCCTCCGTCAGATCGAGGCCCATCACGCTGGCGGCGCGCACGGCCCACACCACAGCCCCCCCGCGGATGGCCCGGCACACCACCCGGTGGCGACGCCGCCTTCGCCCGCGAAGGATTGACGCCCGGGGTCCGGCGGCCTCAGGTGCGCGCCGCGAGAACACGCCGCAGCATCGGCTCGAAATCAGCCAGCGGCAGCGTCTCCGCTTGCGGATCGAAGGCGCGCTGATCGTAGAGTTCACAGAACTCCGCGGCGTCGTCGAACCAGGCGTGGCCTCGGTAACGGTCCCGGGCGTTGCGGTCACCGCCGATCAAGTGCCAGAAATAGTAGCCCTGGAAGATGCCGTGGTTCTCGACGATCCAGTGATTGCGCTCGGAGACGAAGGGCTTGAGGATGGCCGCCGCGACATCGGGATGGTTGTACGGGCAGAGCGTGTCGCCGATGTCATGCAGGAGCGCGCACACGACGTATTCCTCGTCGCGGCCGTGACGCAGGGCAAGCGTCGCTGCCTGAAGGCTGTGGGTCAGGCGGTCGACGGCAAAGCCGCCAAAGTCGCCGCCGAGGAGGCGCAGGTGGCTCAGCACCCGGTCGGGCAGCGCACGCGCGAAGGGCTCGTGCTGGCGCATGATGATCTGCCAATCCGCCGCCGTGCCGTCGGCCATACGATGAAACGCCGCTCGCTCATGTGCCGTCTCGATTCCGTCCATGTCGCCCTCCCTGCCTGCGCTCCTGCCTAGCAGATCGCCCGGCAACACCACCCCGGCGCCGGGACGAGATCCGGCCTCGCCGGTCCCTTATTTTAAGCGCCTGACGATCCCCGCAGAAGAGCCCCGCGCCGGCAATGCGCGAGCACGGGCCTGACCCGTGGCGGCGATCGCCTAAGTGCCGCGCGCGGGCGGCGGCCCGACGATCCAGCCGTCGCCGTCGGGATCCCGGTACCAACCGCCCGCGGCCTGCGTCCCGCCATCGACGTGCAGCACGGTCCCGGTGACGTAGCGGGCCAGATCGGAGGCAAGAAAGACCGCCGGGCCGGCAACGTCGTCGGGCTCTGCTGCGCGTCCCAGCGGGACGATCCAGCGGTGGCGTTCCAGCAACTCCGGCGGCGTCATCGCCCGGATGCCGTCGGTGAGGCAGATGTCGGGAGCAAGCGCGTTGACGCGGATGTTGGCCGGGGCGAGCTCCAGCGCCATCGTGCGGGTGAACCCCACCACCGCCGCCTTGCAGGCTGCGTAAACCGCGAAACCAGGAGCCGCGCGAATCCCCTCGATCGAGACGACGTTGATGATCGAGCCCCCACCCCGGGCCTGAAGCAAGGGAACGACGAGCTGCGTGCCGTGCAGCACCGTGCGCAGGTTGAGGTCGATCAGGGCGTCCCAGCCCCGTTCGCGCGTCGCCACAAAGTCCGCGGCAAAGGTGCCGCCGACGTTATTGACGAGCACGTCGGTGCCGCCGAGTGCGGCGTCCGCAGCAACCAGAGCCCGCTCGAGGAGAGCCCGATCGCGCACGTCGAGGACCGCGACGAAGGTTCGCCCCCCGGCCCCTTCGATGGCGGCTCGCGCGGCCCAGGCCGCGTCCGCGTCGCGCTCGAGGAGGGCCACGGCCGCGCCATGGCGGGCACACGCCTCGGCGATCCCGCGGCCGATACCTTGCCCCGCACCCGTGACCGCGACCACGCGCCCGGCGAGCAGCCCCGTCGCACCTCTCTTCGCGCCGTTCATGACCAAGGCCTGCTTCTGGCGCTGCGCCGTCACAGGCGCAACCGGGGCCACCGCCCCGCCGGCGGAGCGGCCTGTCGACCGGTCCGTCGTGAGACACGACGCGGGCACAGGCGCGCCAAGGAGGAGCCCGCCTGTGGAGCGCGGCCGGTCGACCAGTCCGAGGTGGTGACTGCCGGGATGGAGCAGCGCGTCAACCGGAGAGACAACCGGTGTGGAGCCATCGACGGCCTTTCCAGAGGCCCGGAAGCATCTGTTTTTGGGGCAAATTGTGCGCTCGCCCTTGCACCCGGCACCGCGCAACGCCAAGAGAAGGGAACGAGCAGGCTCGGCCGGTCCCACGGACCGGAACCACCGGCCGGACGTGCCACGGGGGAAGAAGACACGGTGAAGGAGCCTCAGGGGGGCGCCAAGGCGAGCGCTGACCGAACACCACGGACGCCACCCAAGCCGCGGGGTCCGGTTGCTCGCGGCCAGACCACCAAGGGAACGTCGGTGAGCGGGTCCTCCCCTGCGGCCCAAGATGGAGCGGGCCACGCCCCCGCCACCAAGAAGCCGCTGCGAGCGGGGACGAAGAAGCCAGGGCCCCCGAAAGCACAGCCCACGACGCCCGCCCCGGCGGCCAAGTCGGCGCCCAGCAAGCCGTCCCGAAAGCCAGCCGTTACCGCTACCACCACCGCCACCCCGGCCCAGACCAAGGACCGCAAGCCGAAAGCGGCTCTGCCCGAAGCCCCTCCGACAAGGCCGGGCAAGGGCAAGGCTCCAGAGACTCCGGCGGCGGTAGCCGTACCCGACACCTCTCCTCCGCCGGCAAAACGCGGCAAGGCCAAGGCCGTCCGGACCACCGCTCCCAAGAAGGTGACGGTCCCGGTAGTCCGGCGCGCCCGCGCAGGCATCCGGGCCGCCGTCGACAAACCCAGCAAGGCCAAGACCCGCGCCGCCTCGGGAAGCCCGGCCAAATCCGCCGCGAGTTCGATCCGTCTGGTCACGCCACCCCTGCCAGGCATGTTGCGGCCACGGGTTCGGCCGCCGGCAGCACCCCCCCCCCTCCCGACACACGCGCCGCAGGCGGCACCGACGGAACGGCGACCAGACAACGCCTTTCGCCTGGCGGACTGCTGCGCGCCGACCAGCTACCACGTCCACCTCATCCCCGACCTCAATCGCGGCCTGTTCCGCGGCGAAGTCTTGATCGAACTCGACGTCTTCCGGCCGACAGCCATCGTCGAGTTCCACGCGGTGGACCTCACCATCGACCGGGCCGTCATCGCGCCGCGCGCTCCCCAGAGCCATGTGCCGAGCGCCCTGCCACGCCATTCGCCGACCACGATCGAGAGGCCGAATCAGCCGATCGCCGCCGCAGCGATCACCCCGCGGCCGACGCGAGAGACGGTCGAGCTTCGCTTCGCGCAGAAGCTCATGCCCGGCCGCTGGGCCTTGATGCTGGCGTTCGGCGGCGAACTGAAGAAGCACCTGCGCGGGTTCTACCGGGCCACCAGCGGCAACCATCGCTACGCCTTCTCGCAATTCGAGGCGGCCGACGCGCGGCGCTGCTTCCCCTGTTTTGACGAACCCGCCTTCAAGGCCCGCTTCACCTTCTCGGTCACGGTACGCGCGGGCTTGCAGGTGCTCTCGAACAACCCGCTGCGCACCTCCGATCACAACGCCAACGGCACGACGACCTGGCACTTCACGCAGACGCCCCTGCTTTCGACCTACCTCTGCGCCATCGCCGTCGGGGAGTTCGAGAGCGGCGAGCAACGTCACGTGGGGAAGGTCCCGATCCGGGTCTGGCACGTCCCGGGCAAGTCCCATCTCGCGAGCTTTGCACTCGACGCGGCCGTGGCCGCGTTGCAGCGGCTCGAGCGCTACTTCGGAATCGCCTACCCCTACGAGAAACTCGACCTCGTCGCGGTGCCCGACTTCGAGGCGGGCGCGATGGAGAACGCCGGTGCGGTGTTCTTCCGCGAGACGCTGCTCCTGGCCGACGCCGACACGATCACCGTCGCCGAGAAGAAGCGTATCGCCGAAGTGGTCGCGCACGAGCTCGCCCACATGTGGTTCGGCAACCTCGTCACCATGCGCTGGTGGGAC
>SXLG01000054.1 GCA_005777805.1 Pseudomonadota bacterium | reverse complement strand
TCGCGACGGGCCGCTGCGACGCCGTGGTCGCCGGCGGCGGCGCGGCCGTGGCGGCCGGTCCGGCGCGCCCGGGGCCCCGGTAGCGGCGCCCTCGGAATAGCTGGCTAAGCGGGCCCCGGGACCTCGATCAGCACCGGTGCCACGCTGCCGGCGCGCCCACAGCCGGTAACGAGGATGTGCTCGCCCGGAACCAGTGGATCTGAACGACCACACGCTGCCGGAAGCCTTCCTCGCGCGGCGACGAGACAAGCGAGGGCGGTGTCGAGGGCCCCGCAGGCGCCAAAATCGCCGTACCCTTCGCGAGGGCGGACGAGAGCCGGGCCGGCGGCCCTGCGTTGCGTCGCGAGCTGCTCCAGCAGAAGCCTCTCTGCCCGGCAGCGGGTCGCAAGCGCGCGCGGGCCCGCGATGACGAGGGCTATGGATTCGGGCGAGTCGGCGCACGCAGCGAAGATCCGGGCGATCGCGTCTGCCCGCCCAAAATCCCAGGGCGCGGCGGGGACGCCGTGTGTCGTGGCGCTCGCGATCCCGGCGCGTACCGGCGCTTGTCGCTGCAGCGCGTCCGGCCGCCGCTCCAGGACGAGGCAGGCCGCACCCTCGCCGGGAACGAGCCGACCGGTGCTGCGCTTGCGGACGCGGTTGGATGCGGCGACGTCAGGGGCCAGCAGTCCCTGCATGGCGAGCAGGTCGATCAGCGGCAGGCTCAACTCGTCCACGCCGCCGGCGACCACGGCGTCGCAGCGGCCCGTCGCGAGCATTCCGCACGCGGCCGCCAGCGCGGCTTCGCCCGAGGCCTCGGCCAGCGAGACCGCGAGACACGGCCCAGACAAGCTAAACTCTATGGCGGCTTGTCCGGCGGCGGCGTTGAGCACAAGATTGGGAAAGAGGAAGGGCTGACCTGCACCGCCGCCGCGCTCGAGGACGCGGTCGAGGTAGGCGGCCGTCTCGCGCTGGTTGCCGAGTCGCGAGCCGATCGCGAGCCCGACCCGGTTCCGGGGCGGGCCCGCGTCGCCGCTGAGGCCGGCATCGGCGAGGGCGGCTCCGCAGGCGGTGACCAGCATGCGCGAGACAAAATCCATGCGGCGCAGCCGACCCGGGTCGATGGCCAGACTGGGCGCGAAGTCCGTGACCCAGCCGGCACGCAAATCGGTGTCAGGGACGAGCGCGGGATCCACCCGGCCGAGGCGCCGTGGGTCGTCTGCCGGGAGCCGGCGGCAGGCATCGGTGCCGCCCTCGAGAGCCGCGAGCACCGAGGCTTCGTCGCAGCCCCACGCGGAGACGAAGCCGAGCCCGGTCACCACGATTTCGCTCATGCGACCTTCAGCACGACAGAGCAGTTGTTGCCGCCGAAACCGAACGAATTGCTCATCACGGCCTGACAAGCGACCTGTTCGCCGCCGGGCGTGACGTGCCGGACCGCGCAGACCGGGTCGGGGTCCACCAGGCCCGTCGTCGAGGGCAGATTTCCCGAGAGCATCGCATCCAGCGCGATCACGGCTTCGAGCGCTCCCGCCGCGCCGAGCAGGTGCCCGACGGTGCCCTTGGTGGAGGAGACCGGCGGCTGCCGATCGCCGAAGACCGCGAGCAGGGCAGCGGCTTCGGCGGCGTCGTTCTGCGGCGTGCCAGTGCCGTGCGCGTTTATGTAGCCGATCGTGGCCGGATCGAGTCCGGCATCCGCGAGCGCGCCCGCCATGGCGGCGGCAGCGCCGAGACCATCGGGCCTTGGTGCTGTCGGATGGTGCGCATCGCAGGAAATGCCCGCACCGGCGAGTTCGGCCAGCGGGCGAGCGCCCCGGGCGCGGGCGTGGGCGCGGCTCTCGATCACCAGCAGGGCTGCGCCCTCGCCGAGCGAAAGGCCGCGCCGGTTCCGATCGAAGGGCCGGCAGGGTTCGGGCGAGAGGGAGCGCAGAGCGTGGAATCCGGTCCAGGTCATCCGGCAGAGGGCATCACTGCCGCCGGCGATCACCACGTCGGCCCGGCCGAGGCGAATCCAGTCGAGCGCGATCGCGAGTGCGACGGCCCCCGTCGAGCAGGCCGTTGACGGTGCGGCGCGGGGGCCGAGTGCGCCCAGCGCGAGCGCGACGCGCTCGGCCGGCGCGGCCACCGATCCCGACCAGAGCCGCGTGGCTGCCGCGCGCCCCGAGAGGCCGGCGTGCCAGGCCGCATACCAGTTTTCGATCTCGAGCATGCCGCCGGTCGAGCTGCCGACTGCGACGCCCGTGCGCGCGGGATCGAGCACCAGAGGATCCAGTCGGGCCGAGGCGAGCGCCTCCACCAGTGCTGCAAGAGCGAGGATGTCCGTGCGCGCCGCACGTCGCACCCAATTTCGCGGCAAGTCCGGCAGCGCCAGAACTTCCGCAGCGAGCGCGCCCGGGACGTCGTGCAGCGGCAGGTGGCGCACCTCGCGAATGCAGGTGCGACCGTCGCCGAGGGCGGCCCGCAAGGCCGGCAGACCGATTCCGGCGGCACTGATCGTGCCGGCGCCGGTGATCCAGGCACGCTCGCGTTCAGGCTGCGCCATGGCTCTAATGTCTCGTCAGGCCGCCGTCGACGGCCAGCGTTGCGCCGGTGACGTAAGCCGCGCGCTCGGAACAGAGGAAGACGATCGCGTCGGCGATCTCGGCCGGGGTTCCGTGGCGACCCATCGGGACGAGCGCGAGATCCTTGGTTCGGATCTCCGCCGCGACGCGCTGGGTCAGCTCCGTTTCGACGAGACCGGGGCAGACCGCATTGACCGTGATCCCATAGCGGGCCACCTCGAGCGCGAGGGAGCGGGTGAGGCCGATGAGCCCCGCCTTGGCGGCGGCGTAGCTTGCAGCACCCGCCCGGCCGAGCAGGCCCGCCGGAGAAACCACGTTGACGATTCGCCCCCAGCGCCGCCGCACCATCCCCCGCAGCACGCCGCGCGAGCAGTGGAAGGGGCCATCCAGGTCGACCGCGAGGACCTCGCGCCAGCTCTCCGGGCGCGTCAGCATGACCAGACCCTCATGGGCGAGGGCCGCGTTGTTGACGAGGATGTCGACACCGCCCAAAGAGGTCTCGATGCTGCGCAACATGCGATCGACGGCAGCGGGGTCGGCCACGTCTCCGACCTCGCTCGAGGCCCCGGGGATGGTTGCCCGAGCGGCGTCGAGGCGAGCCTGGTCGTGGGCGGCGTTGAGGACGACGCGTGCGCCCTCGGCCGCGAGCTGTCGCGCGATGGCGAGGCCGATGCCACGACTTGCCCCCGTGACCAGCGCGACTTTCCCGGAGAGTCCGAGTTCCATGGTTCGGATCGGCAGGGTTGCGGATGTCGTGACGTCGAGCAAGGACGCGCAGCCGTGATTTCGCCACGGACGCGCTTTGCCGCCTTGTTCGACGAGTTGGTTCGCCGTCGGCCGAGTGCGCCGGCGATCCTCGAGCCGGGAGGTGCCGTGGTCTCGCGCGACGGACTGGCGCAGGCGGCTGCCGCTGTCGAGCGCGGCCTCGGTGCGCGGGGGCGTGGCGTGACGCCGATTTGGACACGACACCCGAGCGAGGTGATCGTCCGGACTCTGGCGGTGTGGATGGCCGGGGGTGTGCCGCTCCTGCTCGACGCGACCCTCCCCGATCGCCGCGCCCGTGCCTTGGCCGCGGCATGCGGTGCCGAGGTCTGGCCCGCCACGGTGGGCGACGCCGTGGTGATCGAGGATCTCACGCCGACGGGTGTGGCGCCGGCCGCCGAGTGCGTGCTGCTCAAGGTGACATCGGGATCGACCGGCGAGTTGCGTGCGGTCCAACTCACCGCCCCGGCGCTGGAGATCGGCCTGGCGAACATCGTGACGACGATGGGATTGGTGGAGGCCGATCGTAATCTTGTGACGATTCCGCTCACCCACTCCTACGGTTTCGACAACGTGGTGCTCGGGCTGCTCGGTGGCGGGCTCTGCGCGGTATGCGCCGGGGATCTCGTCCCGCGGGCGATTCTGTCGGCCGCTCGCGAGACCCTCGCGACGGTCTGGCCCGGTGTGCCGGCGCAACTCGCAGCACTGGCCCGGATGCCGGCGCACGCGGGAACTCTGGGGAGCCTCAGGCTGGTCATCTCCGCGGGTGCGCCGCTTGGGGCGGCAGTCCGGGAAGCCTTCGCGACCCGCTTCGGTCTGCGGCCCGCCAACTTCTACGGCTCGACCGAATGCGGTGGAATCTGTTTCGACGTCGCGGATGAGGGTGCCCTCGCCGAGGGCCGGGTCGGCCGGCCGCTCGCGGGCGTGCGGGTCCGGATCGACGATCCCGATGATCGGGGAGTCGGCCGGGTGATCGTCGAGAGCGGCTCGGTCGCGCTCGGCTTTCACGGTTCGGCTGCGGCGTCGGATGCGGGGCTCGAGCCGGGGCGCCTGCGCACGGGAGACCTCGGCTGGCTGGACGAAACCGGTCGGCTCCACCTCGCCGGGCGCATCGACGACCAGATCAACGTCGGTGGCCGCAAGGTCCACCCTTTACTGGTCGAGCGCGTCATCCGGGAAATCGATGGGATCCGGGACGTGGCCGTGGTCGGGGTCGCGACGGCGGCAGGTCGCGGCGAGCTCTGGGCTTGGGTCGAGATCGACGGTGTCGTGCCGGTCGAGCAGATCAGCGCGCACTGTGCCAACCGATTGGCGCCCCACGAGCGCCCACGGCGGGTGCGGCTCGTGGCCGAACTCCCGCGTGACGGGCGGGGCAAGCTCGATCGCAAGGCGCTGCTCAGCGCCGTCTGAGATCACGGTCAAGGCCCCCCGGTGTTCGCGAGTGTGCCATAGTGCCGCCGCCAGCGAAGCCGCAGGTCACGCTTGGAGCGCCACCGCGTCCTCGGCGAGCGGTTCCGGCGCCGCCAGCGCGGCCGTCAGCGGGATGGGCGGGGACAGGCCGCAGCGTCCCTGGAGGCGGGTCAGGCCAAGGAAGAGGGCGAGCCGGAGACGAAATCTGGGGTCGTACGACACCGTTCCTGCCAGTGCCGTGCGGACGGCGGCGGCGAGGCCGAGGCGAGGTTGCGGCTGCATCAGGAGATCCCGGAAGCCTGGACTGTAGAAGCCCTCGATCAGCCGCCAGAAGTGGCGATGCACCCGATGCTCGCGCCGCCCATGCCGCGCCAACAGGGATCGAGCCCGCTCTGGCCGCGCGAGGCAGCGATCGAGGACGCGCGCCACCCTCTCTCCCGAGCGCATCGCGAGCCAGACCCCGGACGAGAAGACCGGGTCGAGGAAGGCGAACGCATCTCCGGCCAAAACCGCGCCGTCGCGTGCAACGATGGTGCTGCGGTACGAGTAATCGCCGGTGACCCGGATGGGCGCGACGCGCTCGGCCGTTGCGAGCCGGCGCGAAACCTCGGGGGCGTTCAAGATCGCGCGTTCGAGCGCTGCTTCCGGAGCGAGCCCGGCGGCCTGCCACGCGGCGCTGTCGAAGACCACACCGACGCTCGTCACCTCGGGCGAGATCGGGATCAGCCAGAACCAGGCGTCGGCGAAGAGCGCCAGCACCGTGTTCCCGGCGTCGATCCCGGGATCGAGAAGCACGCCCCGGTAGTGCGAGAACACCGCGACCCGGCGATGGTGCTCCAGCATCCGGCGGCTTTGCCAGACGCGCGCGAGCACGCCGTCGCGGCCGCTCGCGTCGACGACATGGTGCGCCTCGATCCGGCGCGACGGGCGATCGTCTTGCGCGAGCGTCGCCTGCCAGATTCCGTCCCGGTGTTCGACCTCTCGGGCGGTGGTGCCTTCGCGGACATCCGCGCCGAACCCGCAGGCGTTGCGCAGCAGGAGCTCGTCGAATTGCGCGCGTTCGACCTGATAGGTCGTCGCGGGCCCCGGCAGCAATCCTTCCGAGAAGCGGACGGTGGTGCCGGTGCGGCCATCCGCGGAGACCACCCGGGCCCCATGCTTGACGATGGTGCCGGCGCGATCGAGAGCGGCCCGCACGCCGAGTTCGTCGAGCAGGGGCACGTTCGCCGGCAGAAGCGATTCGCCGATATGGAACCGCGGGAAATGGTCCTTCTCGGCGAGGACGACCGCTCGACCGGCGCGGGCCAGCAGTGCGGCGGCGGTCGAGCCGGCGGGGCCGCCGCCGATCACGAGCACGTCGCAACGCTCGATCTCCTCTCCGGTGGAACAGGTGCTGGCAGAAGCGGCCACCTCCCGTGCCTGCCCGAGAGCGCCGGATGGTGCAAATCGCCGGGACCTTGCTCCATCCCCGATTTTCGTCGAGAGCCTTGCGCATGGCTCTGCATGACGTCGTTCTGGTTCCTGGAGACGGGATCGGGCCCGAGGTAGCGCGCGCCGTGCAACGCATTCTGGGTGCCGCCGGCGCGCCGCTGCGCTGGCACGAGCATCCCGCAGGTCTGGCCGCGCTCGAACAGGGCCTTGAGGTACTGCCGGCGAGCACGGTCGAGGCGATCCGCGAGACAGGCGTGGCGCTCAAGGGGCCATGCACCACACCCGTGGGCGAGGGCTTCGGTTCGGTCAACGTGCGGTTGCGCAAGACGCTCGACCTCTATGCCGCGCTCCGCCCGGTACGGAACCTGGCCGGCGTCCGCAGTCGCTATGCCGACATCGATTTGGTGGTCGTGCGCGAGAACACCGAGGGGCTCTACAGCGGGGTCGAGAACGAAATTACCCCCGGCGTCGTCACCAGTCTCAAGGTGGCCACCGAGCGTGCTTGCGAACGCATTGCCCGCTTCGCCCTGCACTACGCCCGTTCGCGCGGCCGGCATCGGGTGACGATCTTCCACAAGGCCAACATCATGAAGCTGACCGATGGCCTCTTCCTGCGCATCGCGCGTCGCGTCCACGACGCCGAGTTCCCGGAAATCGAGCTGGACGCGTTGATCATCGACGCCGGCTGCATGAAGCTCGTGCAGGAGCCGTCGCGATTCGATGTGTTGCTGATGGAAAATCTCTACGGCGATGTCGTGAGCGATCTCTGCGCCGGCCTGGTTGGAGGGCTCGGGGTGGTTCCGGGGGCGAATCTCGGCGAGGGCTGCGCGGTGTTCGAGGCGGTGCATGGTTCAGCACCCGACCTCGCCGGGCAGGATCGGGCCAACCCACTGGCGCTGCTGATGTCGGCGGTCATGCTGCTGAACCACCTTGCCGAAGTTCGCGCGGACCCGCGTTGCCATGCCATCGCAGCAACCATCCGCGGGGCCTACGACCGGGCGCTGGCCTGTGGCGAGACGACGGCCGACATCGGTGGCCGGCTCGGGACGCAGGCCTTTGCCGAGGCGGTGGTGGCGCGGCTCGGTTGACCCGCGACGCTCGTCGCGCGCAGGGTCCGACGCAGGTCGGGATGACCGGGCTACCACCTTGGGTTATGAACGGAGACTGATGGAACGCGACCAGATCGTCGAGCGAGCCCGTCGGTTGGTGGTGAGCGGACTCCGGCTCGAGATCGATCCGGCGGCGATCGTCGAGGACGCGCCGATCTTCGGCGAAGGCCTGGGCCTCGATTCGATCGACGCGCTCGAACTCGTCGTACTGGTCGAGGAAGAGTTCGGGGTCGCCGTTCCCGATGAAGACGCCGCTCGCCAGGCTTTCGCGTCGCTCGGCGCTCTGGCGGACTACATCATCGCTGCTGCGCCGGCATGAGCGCGGCTGGCCCGGCGGCTGCGTCGATGACCGGCGCGTCCGCTGTCCGGGGCGGGCTGGAGCGAGGCCGCTGTCGCCCGAGTCGAGCAGCGAGTTTCCTCGCGGGAATCTTCTGTCTGGCGCCGCTCGCCGGGACGGGTCGGGCCGCGACGGTCGAGCCAGTGGCGCGCACCGCGCACGCGCTCTGTTCGAGTGCCGACGCGTGCCTCGTCGCGTGGCAGGAAGCGACGCGCGGCACCGTGCGGATCCGTGCCCGTTTCCGCCAGGAGAGGCGCACGGCGCTCTTGCTCGAGCCGCTGGTTTCGACCGGGCAACTCGACATCCGCCCGCCCGAACGTTTCGCGCTACGCGTCGAGGAGCCCGAGCCGTGGTCGCTTCTGCTGGAGGCGGGTGGGGCCCGCGGTGGTCCACCCGGCCACGAGGAAAGGCTCGACCCCGCACTGGCGTCCGCACCCGCGCTGCGTACCTTCGCCGATTTGCTGCGTGGCCGGCCGTCGAAGGCAGATTTCAAGATCTCGCTCGTGCCCGATGCGCCGGCGACCCTCCGCCTGCAACCGCGCGGCGACGAGCTCGCGGATGCCATCGCTCAGATCCGGGTGGAACTCGACCCGAATCGAGCGGTGCCGGCGCGCATCGTGATCGTCGAGCCCGGTGGCGACCGCACCGAGCTGCGCCTCCTCGATGTCGTGCTCGAGCGCGCGTCTGGGGACGGAGAGCCGGCGCCGTGACTACGTTCCCGCTGCGGGCGGCTCTCGCGGTGGTGCTCGTGCTGACCGCGGGATGCGCCGCCGAGCGGCCCGTGGCCTCGCGTGACGGCCCAGGCGTCTGCACTCCGGTCCAGACCGCGGCAGCGCTGCAGCGGCTCAGCGGGCCGATCCCCCCATCGCCCGTCGAAGGCGTGTTTCGCGCGGTGGTCGTCGCCGAGGGAAGTCGTCACGTGGCCGAGGGGGCCTTGCTCGCCGAGCCGGGTGGAGCGGTGCGACTCGAGATCCACGGCCCTCTGGCGCTTGCCGTGCACCGGGCCGCGTGGGGGCTCGAGGGCGAGACGCTGGTGGGCGAGCTGAGCTGGCCACTGGACCGGCGGCGCGAGCGCGTCGTCGAGGACGCCAGCGAAGCCGAGCCGCGGCTGCGGGCCGGGAGTGGCTCCGCAGCCGCGGCCCCACGGCCCACGGCCACCGCGGCGGCGTTGCTCGATCCAGACGACGGACGTTTCTCTCGCCTGGTCTGGGTGCTCTGGCAGGATCGCAGCCCGCTCGGCGCCGACGCGATGGAGAACAGTGAGGGCTGGGTCGAGCTCGATCCCCGCCCGGCCCGGGTGCTCGCACGCCGTGTTCGATTTTGTGAGGACGGAGGCTTCGAGGAGCAGATCGTGCTTGGCCCCGCAGGCCGTCCCGCGGCCTTCCGGGTCCGCGCGGGGCGGCCGGATCCGGCGACCGGGCGACCCCGCCGGATCGTCCTCGAACTGGTCGGGCGGAACGTGCGCGCCGAGATCGAAATGCTGCGCCAGCGCCGGCGCGTCCCACCGGGGCCAGTGCCGACGGGTACGCCGCGGGCACCGGCCGTGTCGCGGCGCGGGCCGGCCGAAGCGCGGGTCGGGAGCCAGCGAGGCGTCGTCTGATGGCGTCCGCGGCCGGTCACTCGATCCTGCCGGGTACGCCGTCGTCGTGGGCAAGCAGAATCATCGCACGTCGTCGCGCGGTGCTCGTGGTCGCGCTGGCGATCACGGTAATTTCGCTGCTTGGCCTGAGTACGCTGCGGCTCGACGCGAGCGTGCTGAGTCTTCTGCCGGCGGGATCGCCGGCCGCCGACGACTATCGGCTCTATGTCGAGCACTTTCTCCGCGCGGAGCGAGTGCCGGTGCTGGTGCAGGGGGACGACGCGGCGGAGGTGGCGGGGTTCGCAGACGTGCTGGCCCGTCGACTCGCGACGCAGCCGGCGATCGCCGCCGTCGAGAGGGGTACGGCCCCCGCGCGATGGCGAGCGATCCTCGCGCGTGGCGACCTGGCACGACTCCTCCCGGTCGAGGCCCACGCCGCAGTGGCGGAGCGCCTCACGCCGGCCTCGATCGACGCGGCCCTCATCGGTGCCCGGCGTGTTCTCGCCCTGCCGGGCAGTGCGGGTGTGGGCGCGTGGGTTGCCGCCGACCCGCTCGGCCTCACCGGCCTGCTGGCGCAAGCGCTCGGCAGGGGCCGTCGTGATGCAGCCATTGACCCGCGCAGCGGCCGGCCGATCGCCGCCGACGGTCGCGCGGTTCTGCTGCTGGTCGAGACCCGGGACGACGGCTTCGAGTTGGCGGGGGCACGCCGGATCGCTGCCGCGCTGGCCACGGCCGAGCGCGAAGCCTGCGCCGAAACCGGCTGCCGGAGTGTCGGGCAGGACGAGCTGCGCGTCGCCGAGCGGCCGAACAGCGCGGGCGGCCGGCAAGGTGCATCGACGAAATGGCTGGAATCAGGGCAGCGCCTCACCGGGCGGCCGGGCGGCGAGAGCGTACTCTCGGGCGCCGGGCCGCGCGTCGCGGCCACGGGAGCCTTTGCCTACACCCTCGAGAACGAGGCGATGTTCCGGCGAGATCTTGCGCTCTACGGCACGCTCTCGCTGCTGGGCGTGGCGCTGATCTTCAGCTGGGGCCTCGGTCGGGTGCGTCTGCTCGGGTTGGTATTGCCACCGGTCCTGGCCGCCGGGGTGGTGACGCTGGCGATCGGTCGGATTTTGTATGGACCGATCGATGCGCTGGCTCTCGCCTCGACGGCGATCTTTCTCGGGCTCGGAACCGATGCCGCGGTCCATCTCTGTGCCCGGGCACGTGAGGAGCTGGCCGCCTGCGGCGATGTTGCAGCAGCGCTCGAGCGTGCCCTGCTCGCCCTGGTCTGGCCGACCCTGCTCACGGCGGCCACGACAACAGCCGCTTTCGGTCTCCTTCAGCTCTCCTCTCTGCCGGCGATCGCCCAGCTTGGCGTGCTGAACGCCGTCGGCATGGTCGTCGTGACCGCAGCGACACTGCTCGTGCTGCCGGCTCTGCTCTGCACCTGGCCGCCGTGGGCTGCCACGCCGGCCGGGGCGGCCGAGATGGGCTCCCCGCGCTGGCTCGAACGCCTCGCCGAGCTGGCCCGCCGCCGCCGTCGCGCGGTGCTGGGCGCACTGGCCATGGCGTTGCTTGCGGCGATCTGGATCGTGGTGCGTGACGGGGTCTTTGACGGCAGGCTCGATCGACTCCTACCCCCGACCGAGGCGGCCCGCGTGCAGGCCGAGCTGGTCGCGCTCTTCGGCCGTGGTGATCCGGATGGCGCGGTGGTGATCGACAGTGGGGACGAACGCGGCGAGTCCGCGCTGGAGGCGGTGCTCGAGCGCAGCGAGGCCGTGACCACGCGGCTCGGCATGTCCGTGGCGAAGGGGGACATCAAGGATATATTCGGTCCGGCGGCACTGCTGCCGTCGCGGCGCGAACAGGCTCGGCGTCTCGCGGCTTGGCAGCGGTTGCCGCTTGCAGCGGCGGCGGCCCGGCTTTCGACGGGACTCGTGACGCAGGGCTTCGCACCGGGAGCCTTCGCGCCGGTGCTGGCTGCCCTGCGGACCCAGCCCGAGCCGCTGTCCGCGCCCGAGATTCCCCTGCCGGGGCTCGAAGCCCTTCGCCAACAACATCTCGTCCGTCAGGCCGACGGCCGTGTGCTTGCGCTGGTCGCCTTCGAGCCGCGCGACCGGGCGGCTCTGCTCGAGATCGCTCCCGGCCTGCGGACGGAGTTTGGCCGTGGCGCAGGCCCGCGCGTCGCCGTGACGGGTCGCTCGATCCTCGAGGAAGCGCTCGATCGCGGTCTGCGCCGGGAAGCCCGGATGTATCTGCTGGCGTTGCTGGTGGCGCTCGTGGCCTTGCTGCTGGGTCGCGGCCATGGCCGGCGTGCGGTGCTGCTGGCCGTGCTGGTTCCGGTCGCGAGTTTGCTGCTGACGCTCGCGATCCTGCGGCTGCTGGGCCGTGCGCTCGATCCCGTCTCGATCGCCGTGGTGCCGCTGGTGCTCGGCATCGGTATCGACGATGCGATCTTCGCACTCGAACGCGGCCGCGAACTCGGGGACGTGACGGCGGCGATCATTGTGACGGGTCGCGCGTTGCTGGTCACCACGCTCACGACCGTGGTCGGCTTCGCGGCGCTGGGGCTCTCGCTCAATCCAGCGCTTGCCGGCTTCGGGATCGCGGGTGCCGTCGGCCTGATGTGTTGCCTCGTCCTGACCATCGTGCTGCTGCCGGCCGGCACGCACTTGCCGGACGCAGGCCCGCCAGCGTGACCCCGCGCAGGGCGCCGCTGCTGCGTCGCCCGGGCGCCGGTCTCGTTCCCGGGCTGGTCGGAGCGCTTGGATTATTCTGGTTGGTGCGGCAGGTCGGCCCGGAGACGATCGCAGCGACGCTGCGCGCCGCCCGCCCGGAACTGCTGGTGCTGGCCTTCGCCCTCTTCGGCGTGGTCGCTCTCGGCACGACCCTGCGTTGGAGGGCACTGCTGGCCGTGCTCGGGTCGCGGCCCGCCGTGTTCCGACTGCTCGGCATCCGGCTCGCCGGGGTTGCGGTCGGCGCCCTGACTCCCGGGGCGAAGCTGGGCGGCGAGCCGCTGCGCGCCTGGCTGGTGTCGCGGGAAGGGGTCGCGGCGGGGGCGGCCGTTGCCAGTGTCGTCATCGATCGCGTCCTCGAACTCGCCGCGAATTTGGTCTTTGCGGTGGCTTATTGTGCGCTCTTCGCCGGTCGCGATACGACCACGGCCGGGCGGGTGCTGGTGCTCCTTGTGGCGGTGGGCGTGGCCTTTGTGGCGGGGGCCGTGTGGATCGCGCGCCGGCTGGGCAGCGGCCGGGAACTCGTTCCGAAGCGCTTCGCGCCGGTCCTGGCCCGCCTCGGGCGCAGAGGAGAGGTGCTCGCGGCGACCGATCATGCCCTGCGCCGGCTTCTGCTCGAGCAACGCAGGTTGTTGGCGCTGGCGTTCGGGATCTCGCTCGCCCTCAATCTTCTTGTCGCGCTCGAAGTTGCCGTGCTCTTCGCGGCGTTCGGAGTACGGCTCGATCTCGCCGAGCTTGCCGGTTCCATGCTTGGCATCGGCGTTGCCCATGCTCTGCCGCTGCCCGGCTCGCTCGGTGCGCTCGAGGGGGCCCAGGTCACTTTTCTCGCCGCAGCCGGAGGCGGGCGCCAGATTCAGGTCACCGGTGCGATCGTGGCCCGGGTGCGAGATCTGGTCTGGACCTTGCCCGGACTTCTCTGGCTTGTCAGCGGGCGTTTCAGGAGTGGCTCACGCTGACTTCCTCGAACTCCCGCCGTTCTTCATTCCAGAGATGACCCGAGAGCGCGTTGACCGAGATCCGATCGACCCCGAGCACGAGGTAGAGGACGTCGGGGAAGAGCGGTTCGTCGAAGAGCATGGCGCGCGCGGCGTCTTCCTTGGAGAAGTAGGCCCGGCCGTTGGGATGCGAGTGGTAGATGCAGCGCAACTCGATCTCGCCCGCATCGAGGGCGCGCTGGATCTCGAAAAGAGCTTTCTCGTCCATCACGTAGCCGTCGGTGCCGTCGCGCGGGAAAGTCTCGGGGTCGGCCTGGTGACGCTCGGTGGCGACGTTGCGCACGGGGCGAACACTCGCGACTCCTGTTTCGCTGTCGGCGACGATGAAGCCGCAGCATTCCTCCGGAAAACATTCGAGCGCGTGTTTGCGCAGCTCGCCGTAGTGCGCCTTTTCGATCCGGTGCATGGGGGCCTTGTCTAGCGAATGGAGGTGGTCCCCCGAAAGCGAATCCAGGGTCGCGGGTTCGCCGACCCGGCGCTCCGGCTGAGCGCACGACGTGGGCGGCACGATTGCGGATTCGGGAGCGGCCCTCCCGGGACCAAGCTGCGGGCCTTGGGACCACGTGTGGCGCTCGGGCGACTGTGCTCCCGGCCTGCGTGCCCACGCCCTCCGCCGGAGGGGATCCGCTCTCGGACGCGGCGCTGGGTCGAGGCGCGCCCGCGCTGCCAGCCCGGTCCGGGACGGGGCGCGGGCAGCACGGGAGCCGCTCTGCCGCGCCGACTTCGGTCGCGGGCGGCCCGTCCGCCAGTGGTTCAGGCCAGGGTGAGTTCGCCCGCGCTGGCCCCGACGATGACCCGCCGGAGTTGCTCGTAGTCGGTGGTCACCGGAAATTGCGGGAATTCTTCGATGACGTTGCGCGGCGGACAGAAGAGAATCCCCGCGTCCGCTGCGCCGAGCATTGCCGTGTCGTTGTAGGAGTCGCCCGCGGCCACGACCCGGAACGCGAGTTCGCGAAATGCCGTGACCGCGCGCCGCTTGCCCTCGTCGATCCGCAACCGGTAGCCCGAGATGCGGCCGCCGGGTTCGACCTGGAGCCGGTGACAGAAGAGGGTCGGCCAGCCGAGCTGGCGCATGAGCGGGGTCGCGAATTGCTCGAAGGTGTCGGACAGGATGACCACCTGGGCGCGGGCCCTGAGCCAGTCGAGGAACTCGCGGGCGCCCGCGAGCGGGCCCATGCCGGCAATGACCTCCTGGATCTGCGGCAGTTTGATCCCGTGCCGATCGAGGATCGCGAGCCGCTGCTGCATCAGGACGTCGTAGTCGGGCTCGTCGCGCGTGGTGCGGCGCAGCTCGGGGATGCCGGTTCTCTCCGCCACGTTGATCCAGATTTCCGGGACAAGAACACCTTCCAGATCAAGACACACGATCATGCGCGGACGCTAACCGAGGTCCTCCGGAGCGACAAGCCTGCCGCCGCGCGCGGGTGGTGTGCTGTGGCGGCGATCCTCTGCTGCCACCTGTCGGCGGCGTGTGCTGCGCCGGTACGGATCGGCACGAGCGGCGATTACCCGCCCTTTTCGATGAGTGACGCGGGAGAACTGCGAGGCTTCGAAATTGATGCGGCGCAGGCCTGGGCCGGGGCGCGGGGTCACGACGTGCAGTTCGTCCGCTTCCGCTGGCCCGATCTCGAGGCCGATCTCCGGGCCGGGCGCTTCGACGTCGCGATGAGTGGCGTCACCGTCCGTGCCGAGCGGAGCGCACGCTCGCCGATGAGCGTGGCCGTCACCCGTGCCGAGGCCGGACTCTACGTTCGCGCGCCGCTGCCCCGGCCGTCCCGTCTGTCGCCCGAGGGTCGTGGACTTCATGTCGCCGTCAACCGCGGGGGCCATCTCGAGCGGCTGGCCCGCGCCCGTTTGCCCGAAGCGACACTCCAGCTCGTCTCCGACAACCGTGCCCTGCCCGATCTCCTGCAGCGCGGCGCGGTCGACGCGATCGTCGCCGATGGCGCCGAAGCGGCTTCCTTTCCGCCGGGGATCGTGCGCGCACGTCGTCTCGGCAGCGATCGCAAAGCCTGGTGGGCCGCACCCGGACGCCCGGAGCTGGTGGCCCAGATGAACCGTTGGGCCAGTTCGCACGAGGGCCGCCGGCGGATCGCGCGCCTGCGGCAGCGCTGGGGGCTGCCATCACCCAAGCCGGCCGGCTCTGTCCTCAGCGCGGCGGAGGATCAGGTCGTCGATTTTGTGGCGCGACGGCTCGCGCTCATGCCGCTGGTCGCCGAGGCCAAGCGAGCGGCCAGCACGCCGCCGGGCGCCGTGGCAGCCGTGCTGGCTCCGGCCCGCGAGGCGGAGATCCGCCAGCGGGCACGCACGCGGGCCCGCGCGAACGGCCTCGAAGACGATGGGTTTCTGGCGCTGGTCGAGGCTCAGATGGCAACAGCCCGCCGCGTTCAGGAGAGGGTGCTCGCGACAGAAGTGGCCGGAGCCTCTGTTTTTTCGCTCGACGGAGAGCTTCGTCCGGCGATCGACGTGCTCGACGACGAGCTGGCGCGCGCGCTCGCGGAAGCCGTGCCGATGACGAGTGGGGCGCCCGCGCTGCGCGAAGCCCTGGCGCAGGAGACGGCGGGGCTCGCCGCCGCACAGCCCGAACTCGCTGGTCTGGCTCAGGCGCTAGCCGGCGTCCGGCCTGCTGTGGGATGTCGCCGCGGCTGTCGGGCGCAAGCGATCAGATTTTCTTCGGGCGGCAGAAGGCGCGGGATCTCGAACCCCCGTGTCGCTCCGGATCAGGCCTGCGCCCTGCGTTGAAACCGGCCCGCGAGCCACACCAGACCGCCGCTGAGCCCGACCGTCGCACCGAGGGCCCACCACAGGAGACCAAGAGCCACGGCGTCGTCGAGCGGTACGCCTGCCGCGCCGAGCAGGAGTGCGTAGGCGGCTTCGCGCACACCGAAGCCGCCGATCGTGATCGGCGCAGCACCGGCCAGCGCGACCAGCGGGTGATAGAGGGCGACGAAGGTCCAGGGCAGGTCGAGTCCGAGCGCTTCGGCGAGGGCTTTCTGGGCGGCGATATGGAGGCCGTGGACGCAGAGGGAACTCGCGGCGGTGGTCAAGAGCAGGCGACGACTCTTGACGAAGGGCAGCAGATGGCGTGCGCTGGCGGCCGCCAGGCGGCTACCCGTGGGCAGAGCGCGCACGAGCAGTGGCGCGCCGAGGAGACCCGCGCTGCCGACGGCGGCCAGTGTGGCCACCCCAACACGAAGTTCGACCGGGAGGAGGGCTGTGCGATCCAGGGTGAATGCTGCGAGTGCGATCCAGAGCAGCGTCAAGAGGCCGATCGCCCGGTCGAAGAGCACGGTCGAGAGGGCTACCCGGCGTCCCGGTCGGGCTCGGCCGAGCAGCAGCGTGCGCGTGCCGTCGGCGCCGATGGTGCTCGGGGTCGCGACGCCGACGAACATGCCGATCCAGTAGATGCCGAGGCAAGAGCGGAAACTGACCGCAAAACCGGCGTGCTGGGCGATGCGCCACCAGCGCCACGCACTCGCGACCTGGCCGGCGGCGAAGAGCACGAGTGCTGCCGCGAGCGGCGCGGGCGCGGCCCCCTCGACGATCCGGGCGAGCGGAGCCACGCCGGTTTGCCCGAGCAAGGCACCCATCACCGTCGCCGCCACCCCAACGCGAACCAGCGTGCCTGCGAACCGCCGGCGGCGTGGCGAGGCGCCAGGGCTCTTCACGGTCGTGGACATGGCAGGCTCGGCGGCAGCGCGAATAGCCGGTGGCGTGGAGCTGCGCCGGGGTTCTTCACGGTCGTGGACATGACAGGCTGGGCGGCAGCGCGAATAGCCGGTGGCGTGGAGCTGTGCCGGGGTTCTTCACGGTCGTGGATATGGCGGGCTCGGCGGCAGCGCGAACAGCCGGCGTCGCGGCCGGGCGTTCATGCTAGCAGGATCGCGCCACGGGTCGCCCGGGCGCGACGAAGCGGAGAACATCCGGGAGTCGGCCGGTCGGGGCAGGGAGGGCGCGCATGAAGCGAACGCGGATCTTCATCGACGGTCATGCCGGCACGACCGGACTCCAGATCCGCGAGCTTCTCTCTGGCGATCCCGACATCGACCTGGTGTCGCCCACCGAGGCCCGGCGCAAGGATCCTACGGCGCGCCGCGAGTGCATGGAACGGGCGGACGCAGTGGTGCTCTGCCTGCCGGACGAGGCCGCGCGCGAAGCGGTGCAGCTCGCGGCCGATCTCGACGTTCCGATCATCGATGCCAGCACCGCGCACCGCGTGGCGGCGGGCTGGGTCTACGGGCTGCCCGAGATGGACGTCGGACAGCGCAGGGCCATCGCGACGGCACGTCGGATCGCCAATCCTGGCTGCTACCCGACCGGCGTCATCCTGCTGCTGCGGCCGCTCGTCGCCGCGGGGTTGCTGCCGGCCGGGTTCCCCGTCACCGTGCACGCGCTCTCCGGCTACACGGGCGGAGGTCGGCCGATGATCGAGCGCTGGGAGGAGCCCGATGCGGGGCTCGCGGTCCTGCCCTTCGAGGCGCCCTATGCGTTCGAGCGGCCTCACAAGCACATCGCCGAAATGGTGCGCTACGCCGGGCTCGTGCACGCGCCGCAGTTCGTTCCGTCGGTCGGCGCCTTTCGCTGCGGGATGAGAATCGAGATCCCACTGCACGGGACTCTGCTCGGACGCGGCGTAACGGCGCGCTCGCTGCACGAGGTTCTGCGAACGCAGTACGAACACGAGGCCTTTGTCGAGGTGGTCCCGTGGCGGGAACCTCTGCCGTCAGACGAGTGGACCTTCGATCCCCGCGCCGCCAACGATACCAACGGCATCCGGCTCTGGGTCGTGCCCGAGCCCGACGGCCACGTCCTGCTGGTCTGTATACTCGACAATCTGGGCAAGGGGGCGGCGGGGGCGGCGGTGCAGAACCTGAATCTGGTCCTTGGTCGGGACGAGGGTCGCGGGCTCCGGCGGCTGACCGAGCGGACCCAGTGATCCGATGAGCGACGTGCGACCCGCCGCAGGTCGCTCGAGCCCGTGGGCACGTCTGGGCCTCGTGCTCCTCGGGATTGGCCTGGGCTTGAGCACGCTCGTGGTCGCCGAAGGTGTGCTGCGACTCGCGGGCGTGCCCGCGGCGCAGCGGGATCCCTTCGCGGGCTTCGGTGCGACCCGCCCCGTCTTCACCCGCGCGCAGCGTGCCGACGGCACTCCCGTGTGGCGGACGGACCCGGCGCGCGGGCTGCCCCATGTCGAGGAGTTCCTGGTCGAGAAACCACCGGGGGCGTTCCGGGTCTTCGTGGTGGGCGAGTCGTCGGCGGCCGGTGTGCCCTACCCCGCGTCGCAGGCGTTTTCGGCCTGGCTCGCACGCCGGCTCGTGGCCGCTCTGCCGGGCCGTGTGGTCGAGGTCGTCAATGCCGCGGTTCCCGGCTACGCGAGTCGCCGCGTGCTTGGCGTGGTGCGCGAACTCGCGGCGGTTCAGCCGGATTTGCTGATTGTCTACTGTGGCCACAATGAGTTCGCGGAGAGTCGCCAGTACGCCCATCTGCTGGCGATGGACCCGCGCCTCTTTCGCTTGCGGGCGTTGGCGGCAACGACCCGGCTCTACGGCGCTCTGGAGCGGGCGCTGGGCTGGGACAAGACTCCAAGAGTTAATTTCGACGACATCGACGACGCTGGCCAGATGTTCGCGGTGGCCGACGAGCGGCTTGCGGGCAAGGCCTACGCAGACGAGCGGGAGCGGCGCTGGGGAGAGCTGCACTACCGCTGGAACCTCGAAGAGATGGCCGGCGCGATGCGCGCGGCGGGAGCCCGAACCCTCTTCGTCTCTCTTGGGCAAAATTTTGCTGACTGGGCGCCGGGGGCGTCGGCGCACCGCGGCGACCTTCGCCGGGACGAGCGCGAGCGCTGGGAGCGGCTCGTTGCGGCGGCGCGCGGCGATGCCGCGAGCGGCGACTGCGCGTTGGCGATCCCCAAATTCGAACAGGCGCTGGCCGTCGACGACGAGGTTGCGCAGGCGCACTTCGAACTCGCCCGCTGCGCAGAGCAGCTTGGCGATGCGGCGCGTGCCGCCCGGCACTATCGCCGTGCGAGCGATCTCGACCGCGTACCGCACGGGGCACCCTCGGCCTTCGACTCGAGCGTGCGCGAGGTCGCGCGCGACACCGATTCGCTCTTCCTCGACGGCGGTGCCGTGCTGGCCACGGCGAGTGCGCGGCCGCTGCCCGGCGACGACCTTTTCGTCGATGCGATGCACCCGAATCTGCACGCCAACCAGCTCCTCGCGGCAGCGATCGCCGAGACCCTGCGCGACGCCGGGATCCCCGAGGACGCCGGCCAGTGGCGGACGGGCTATCGCGATCCGCCGGTCGGAGGGGTGCTGGCCGGCGATCCGACGCTGCGGCGGCAGGAACGATTGGTGCGGGCCGCCTCGTGTGTGCTGGCACGGCGGGACGCCTGTGCACTCGCCGAACTCGAGGCGGTTCTCGCGCAGGACCCCGATCACGCTTGGGCCCGGCAGCTCCGCGCCGTGATCCGACAGCGTGCGAGTTCGGCGGCCGAGCTTCCACCTCGCTGACACCTGCGCTACCTCTGGGGCGTGGGGCAAGACTCCCGCAGGCTCTCCGAAGAGCGACTGCGACCGACGCTGCGGCCGGTCCTGGCCTGGCTCGTGGCACTCTACCTCGGGCTGGCCGTGCTCTACGGTCCGATCAGTCCCCTCGACCGGAACGACGCGGTCGCGGGGGTATGCCTGCTCGCGGCGGTGGTGACCGCGGCACAGCGCCATCATCTCCGCGCCGGTGCGGCGGGCTTCGGGCCGAGCCAGCTCGCGGCCGCACTGGTCGCGGAGTTCACGGCCGTCGGGTTCGTGTGGGGGACGGGCGATCTCTCGCAATCCTCGAGTATTATTATCGCGACGCTGGGCGTGGCCTGCTTCGTGCTCGATGTCCGCATCACAATCGTGGCCGCGCTCCTCGGCCTTCTGGGTTGGATCGCCACGGCCGCCCGGCTCGGCGATCCGTTCGGCGCGCATTGGATCATCGACCTGCTGGTGTCCGGCGGGTTGGCCGTGCTGGTGACCAGGGTGCGAACCCGCCAGGTGGTCGAGGCCGAAGTCGCGCGTCGACAGAGCGAGGCCATCATCGACGCGGCCCTCGACGGCGTGATCGTGATCGAGCCGACCGGGTATATCACCGCCTGGTCCCGACGCACAGAAATGATCTTCGGCTGGTCCAGGGACGAGGTGCTGGGCCGTGAGATCGCCGAGCTGATCATTCCGCCCGAGCAACGCGCGGCGCATCGAGCGGGCCTCGCGCATTGGCAGGCGACCGGCGAGGGGCCGCTGATCGGGCGCAGGGTCGAGATCGAGGGTCTGTGCCGCGACGGCAGGCGGATCCCCGTCGCGCTGGCGCTCTCCGTGCAGCGGATTGCGGATCAGCTCCGGGTGACCGCTTTTGTGCGCGACCTCACGGAACGGCGCGAGGAGGAGGTGGCGCGGGCCAGCGCGCTGGCGGCGGCCGAGTCGTGGGCCCGCGAGCGGGCCGCCTTTCTGGCGCAGGTGAGCCACGAGATGCGGACGCCGATCCACGGCATCGTCGGCATGGCGGAGATTGCCGGCGACGCCGAAGACCCGCAGGGCCGCGAGGAGGCGCTGGCGCGCGTGCGCGAGCTGGCGCTCGGGCTCGGGCGCTTGGTCGACGACATCCTCGATCTCTCGCGCCTCGACACCGGCAGCATCCGGTCGCAGACGGCGCCCTTCGGACCGAGTGCTGTGCTGGAGTCCGTCGCCGAAAGCCTGGCGCCCGAGGCTGCCCGTCGTGGCCTGAGCCTGATCGTCTCGGTCGGCCCGACGGTACCCGTGCGCATGCTCGGCGACGGCCATCGCCTCCGGCAGGTGCTGCTGAATCTCGCCTTCAACGCGATCAAATTCACGCCGAGTGGCAGCGTCTGCCTCGCCCTCGAAGGTGGGACCGCGCCGGCGGCCGAGAGCGCCTGGTCAACTCTGACCCTGACGGTCGCGGATACCGGGATCGGCATGAGTTCCGAGCAGGCGCGGCGTGCCTTCGAGCCCTTCTGGCAGGCCGATACGAGTGGCCATACGCACCAGGGCGCCGGGCTCGGACTCGCGATCAGCAGGCGGATCGTCGAAGCCATGGGCGGCAACGTCGACGTCGAGACACATCCGAGCGGCGGCAGCGTGTTCCGGATCTCGCTGCTGCTGGTGGTCGCCGAAGGGCCGGCGCCGCTGCGGCGCATCGCTGCAGGCGAGGGTGCCTGGGTGGTCCACCACGATGCCGAGAGTCGGAGCTTCCTCGAGCGCACGCTGGCCGAGCTCGGCTTCGAGGTGCGTGTCTTTGACTCTTCGGCCGAAGCTCTTGCCGAGCTGGGTGGCGATGTGCAGGCCGTGCTTGCGCGGGTCGCGGTGGCCTTGGTGGAGGCCGGTCGCCCCGGCATCGACCAACCCGAGAGCCGCGCGCTGCGCGAACGCCTTCGGAGCGCTCGGGTCGTGGTGATCCTGAGCGAGCCCCGTGTCGTGACCGGGACCCGCGGACTCGATGGCGAGGTGGCCATCGGTCTGCCGCTCACGCGGCGGCAGATCCTTTCGGCGCTCGATCGCACTTGGGCCGCGGGCCGCTCGCCGGGTCCCTTGCGGCCGGCCTCCTGAACTGCCGCGAATCGCGCGCGGCCGCCGTGATCGAGCCCGTCGCGGAACCTTCGCCTTACGGATGCCCACCTGTGGTGCGACTGGCTGTACCCCCTCCCTGGCGACGAAGCCCAGCGCCGCAGCGCCCAGAGTTGGCGCTCGGCCTGCTCGCTGGATAGGGGCAGACCTGGGTGCGCGGGGGGGACGATGAAGACGACAAAGACGACGGGCTGGACCGCTGATGCATTGGTGATCTTTGGCGCGACGGGAGACCTGGCGCGGAAGATGACCTTGCCCTCGCTCTACCAGCTGGAGAAGCGCGGGTCGCTCGGGGTGCCGATCGTCGGCGTCGCTTTCTCCGACCTCGACGATGCGGGCTTCCGCCGCTTTGCGCGGGATGCCGTGGCCGCGGCCGGGGGCCAGCCCGAGCGCAAGATCCTGGAGAGGCTGTTGCGGCGGATGCACTTCGTGCGGGGGGACTACGCCGACGCCGCCACCTTCAAGCGGCTCGGCGAGCAGCTCGGCCAGGCACGACGGCCGCTCTTCTATCTGGAGATTCCCCCGAGTCTCTTCGAGAGCGTGGTGTTGCAGATCCATGCCGCCGGTCTGCACGGGAATGCCCGTGTTGTGGTCGAGAAACCCTTCGGGCACGACCTCGCCTCGGCACAGGCGCTCAATGCCTCCTTGCTGCGGGTGCTCCGGCCCGACCAGTTGCTGCGGATCGATCACTACCTGGGCAAGGACCCGGTGCAGGATCTTCTCGTATTCCGCTTTGGCAACACGCTCTTCGAGCCCATCTGGAACCGTCGCTACGTCTCGAGCGTCCAGATCACCATGGCCGAATCGTTTGGGGTGGAAGATCGAGGCTCGTTCTACGACCGCGTCGGCGCCCTGCGCGATGTCGTCCAGAACCACATGATGCAGATCCTGGCCTTGATCGCGATGGAGCCACCGGTGACCACGGCTCCCGACCATCTGCACGACGAACAGGTCAAGGTCTTCGATGCCATGCAGGTGGTCGCGCCCGACGAGATCGTGCGCGGGCAGTACCAGGGCTACCTCTCCGTGCCGGGAGTCCGGCGCGGTTCGCATACCGAGACCTACTGCGCGCTCAAGCTCGAGATCGACAACTGGCGCTGGCAGGGCGTGCCCTTCTTCCTGCGCAGCGGCAAGGCGCTCGGCGTGACGGCTACCGAGGCCGTCATCGAATTGCGCGGACCGCCGCAGCGACTCTTTGGTCACGTGGGGAGTGCAATTCCCGACACCAACCGGTTGCATTTCCGGCTCGGGCACGACGCCGGCGTGGCGCTCCGGGTTCAGGCCAAGCGCCCCGGGCCCGGTCTCGACACCGAGGCGGTCGATCTCAACGTCGATTTCTCGGCCGCGCTTGGCGCCATGCCGCTGCCTTACGAACGGCTGCTGGGTGATGCCCTGGCGGGGGATGCGACCCTGTTTGCCACCGAACGGGTGGTCGAAGGTACCTGGCGTGTGCTCGATCGCGTGCTTGGCGACGTCGTCCCGGTGCACCGCTACGCGCCCGGCGTCATGGGGCCCGCGGCGGCCGACCGCTTGACGAAAGACTGGGGCGGCTGGGTCGCGCCGGTGGGCGCGCCGCCGCCGATCACGCGAGGGCGCAGGGGCCGACGCTGAGGGCCGCGGGGGCGCTCCTCAGTCGCCCCAGAGCCGCAACCCACCGAGCAGGCCGGCGGTGTTCGAACAGATTTCCACCCCTTCGGGCAGGTCTCCGGGGCGCAGCAGTCGGGAGTTGCCGCCGCCGAGGTAGATCGCGCGAGGGTTCCAGATCGGCTGGATCTGTTCGATCACCTCGCGTACGCGGTGCCGCCACCGTTTGCGGCCGATCTTCTTGAGGGCCTTGTTGCTCACCCAGTCTTCGTAGGTCTTGCTGCCGTGGAAGGGATGGTGACCGAGTTCCAGGTTCGGCACGAGCTGGCCCTCGAGGAAGAGGGCCGAGCCAAGGCCCGTGCCGAGCGTCAGAACCATTTCGACTCCCGCGCCCCTGATGTCGGCCAATCCCTGGACATCGGCGTCGTTGGCCACGCGGGCCGGCTTGCCGAAGCGGCGCGCGAGTTCGTCGGCTAGCGGCACGCCCGACCAGTCGCCATCGAGGTTGGGTGCGGTCCGGACCACGCCTGCGACGACCACGCCGGGGAAGCCCGCCGCGATGCGATCGAAGGCGGGCTGGTCCCGGACCATGCCTTCAAGTACCGAGATCACGGCATCGGGTGTCGCCGGGCGCGGCGTTGAAACGCGGCAGCGCTCGGAGAGAGCCGTACCGGCGGCGTCGAGGGCGAGCATCTTGAGGCCCGTGCCACCGATGTCGATGGTCAGGGTGACGGGCGGCTTCGGTGTGGTGGGCTTGGCGGACATCGTCCCAGAATTGCCGAACCCGGGGCCTCTGTCCAGCCGTTGATCCAGCGCTCGGCTCGCGTTTGGGCGCGACGACGGCTCTACGCAGCCCAACACGGTGCGCTTCGTCGGACACCCCGGTCTGATCGGCCGACGGGCGCGACGACCGGACCCCGTCGCCGGCGGGTATCTCAGCGTGCGGCGGACTGCGTGGCCTGCTCGATCTCCTGATCGCAGGAGAGCTCCAGGTTGTGCCCGTCAGGATCCGCGATGAACGCCCAGTAGCCCACAGGGGGTCCGTAATCGAAGGGGCCCTCGATCTTGAGGCCGTTCCCATACGCGAGCTCGCAGCGCCGATTGACCTCTGCGCGGGTGGCGACGGCGACGCCGAGGTGGGCCATGCCATCGAGTTTGGGCGTCACCAAGGCTGCCTGGATCAGCACGATCACGAAGGGGCGCGTGCCGTCCCCGAGCCAGATGACGCGCTGCCCGGTGGTGGCATCGGTGCGGTCATGGACGATTTTCATATCGGCGTAGAGAGCGTAGAACGCAGCACTCGCGGCGGGATCGCGCGCGAGCAGAGCGATGTGGGTGAAGCCAAGATCACTCATGGGGCCAAGCCTGTCTCGCCGGCGGACGCCGCGCAAACACGCCGGCGCCTGCCGGCGACGAGAGCCGTGCCGGGGCGTCTATTCAGGCCCCCACGGCCCAGTCGATCCACGGCAGCAGGGCGGCCATGTCGGCTTCCTCCACCGTCGCGCCACCCCAGAGGCGCAGCCCCGGCGGCGTGTCGCGATAGGCCTCGATGTCGTGCGCCACGCCTTCGGCGTCGAGGCGTTGCGCGATCGCTTTCGCTTCGGCGCGCAGGGCATCGTCGTCACGCGAGGCACGGTGGAGGTCGCGGAAGCGCAGGCAAATCGAGGTCGAGGAGCGTGTGGCAGGGTCGCTGGCGAGGAAATCAAATACAGTACTCGACTTGACCCAACGTTCCACTGCGCCGAGGTTTGCCCGTGAGCGTCGCACCAGCGCGTCGCGGCCGCCAAGCGACTCGGCCCAGCGCAGGGCATCGAGGACGTCCTCGACGCAGAGCATCGAGGGGGTGTTGATCGTGTCGCCGCGGAAAAGCCCCTCGATCAGCTTGCCACCCTTCACCAGGCGGAAGATCTTCGGCAGGGGCCAGGGCGGAGTATAGGATTGAAGCCGTTCGACCGCGCGCGGCGA
>SXLG01000053.1 GCA_005777805.1 Pseudomonadota bacterium | reverse complement strand
GAGCCGCCGCCGCGCCTGGGTCTGGATCACCGTCGGGACGTTGCGGCTGCGGGCGATCTGGCGAAGATCGCGCTCGACGACGCCACCCAGCAAGCTCAGGCCGACCTGCAGCGGCGTCTTGGGGTTCTGCACCAGCGCGACCCGAATCGGGTAGCTGCGGATCCACTCGGAGTGATCGGCGATCATGCGCAGCAGCTCGCCGGGTGCGCTGCGGTTGCGCGCAATGTTCAGGATCTCCTCGAGCGTGATGCGTGGGTTGCGCAGCACGCAGCTCTGGACCAGCTTGACCGGGTCGTGCCCGAGGATGGTGCGCGATTCCTTGTTGCCGGTCAATGCCAGCTTGACTCGGCTCGCCACCGGGAGACGTCGCACCCGGACGGCGAAGCCCTCGGGGATCACGCGGGCCGTGGGCTCATCTGCGCGTGCAGCGCCCGGCTGCGGATCCTCGATCAGATCGGTCTCGAGATGGATCCGGTCCTGCCCGTCCAGGACCTCGCGTACTTCCGGGTCCTCGGCCTCGGGTGCGCCGGGCGGCCCGGCACCGCCTCCACCCGGCGGCCTCAGGCACCCTCCGCGCGACGCCCAGCGGCGCGCACCTTGTCGAGCAGATGCGCCGGCAGTTCGTCGTAGTGCGAGAACTCGACATGGAACGAGCCGCGACCCGCGGTGCGCGAATCGAGATCGGGGGAGTAGATCAGGATTTCGGCCATCGGCACCTGCGCCCGGATCACCTGGTGGTGGCCCCTCGATTCGACGCCCGAGACACGCCCGCGACGCGCATTGAGGTCACCGATCACGTCGCCCATGCAATCCTCGGGCACCGAGATCTCGAGCGCCATGATCGGCTCGAGCACGACCGGACGCGCCAGTTCGCAGGCGGCACGGAAGCCCTGCCCCGCCGCCAGCTTGAATGCCATCTCGGAAGAATCGACGTCGTGGTGCTTGCCATCGGTGAGTGCTGCCTTGACGTCCACCACCGGGAAGCCCGCCAGCGTCCCGACGCCCAGCGCCTCGATGAGACCTTTCTCCACCGCCGGAATGAAGTTGCGCGGCACGGAACCGCCGACGATCCGATCGATGAACTCGAAGCCCGCGCCGCGCGCGTTGGGCTCGACCTCCAGGTGAACAAGGGCGAACTGGCCGTGTCCTCCGGTCTGCTTCTTGACCTTGCCCTCGGCCTTCGCCGAGACGCGAATCGTCTCGCGATAGGGCACCTTCGGCGCCGCCAGCTTCACGCCCACATTGAACTTGCGCGCAAGCCGCTCGATCGCGGTCTCGACGTGAAGCTGGCTCGCGCCGCCGAGCAGGATCTCCTTGGTCTGCGCATCGCGATCGATGTGCAGTGCTGGATCCTCCTCGTGCAGGCGCTGCAGGCCCTGCATGACCTTGTCCTCCTCGCCGCGCGTGCGCGGTTCGATCGAGAACGAGATCGCCGGCTCGAAACCGCGCGGCCGTGGCAACACCGCCGGCTCCTTCTCGTCGGCCAGCGTGTCGCCCGTGATCGATTCTTTGAGTTTGGCTACGGCAACCACGTCACCCGCGACCGCAAGCGCCACCTGAACCTGGCTGGGCCCCTCCAGGCGGAAGAGATGGCCGAACTTCTCGCGCACGCCGCGCGAGGTATTGAGCACGGTCGTATCGCCCGCCGTCTGGCCCGAAAGAACCCGGAAGACGCTGAGCTTCCCGGCAAAGGGATCGACCAGCGTGCGAACGATCTGGGCACAGAAAGGTGCGGCGACCGACGGCGCGCGCAGAGCGCTGTCGCCAGTGCGGGGATCGGCGGCCAAAAGCACCGGGCGCTCGGCGGCCGACGGCAGGCGCGTCGCGATGAACTCCAGCAGGGCACGCACCCCGACCCCCGTCTCGCCCGAGCCGCAGAGCGCCGGCACCAGCGCTCCCCTTGCTACGGCAGCACGCAAGCCGCGCTCGAGATCCTCGGCCGTAAGCTCACCTGCGTCGAGATAATGTTCGAGCAGCAGGTCGTCGGTCTCGGCAACCGCCTCGACGAGCCGGTCGCGCGCCTGTGCGATCGCTTCGGCGAGTTCGACCGGGGGATCGGCCTCGCGGGCCTGCGCGCCGCGCCCGAGCCAGGCGCGTCGGCTCGCGAGATCCACCACGCCGGCGAGGCCGGCACCACTGCCGACCGGAATCTGAATCGGCACGATCTTGATGTCGAGCGCCACGGCGAGCCGCTCGATCGCCTGCCCAAAATCGGCGCGCTCGTCGTCCATGCGCGTCACGAAGGTCACTCGCGGCAGGTCTTCGCCCGCCGCCCACGCCATCAGGCGTTCGTCCTCGGCGCGTGTCGTGCCTGTAGCCGGCACCACCAGCAGAGCCGAGGTCGCGGCCAGCAATGCCGTGCTGGCATCGCGCACAAACGCACTCGCGCCCGGCGTGTCGATCAGATTGATCTCGCCCTCGGCGAAGCTCAGGTGGTGGAAGGCGGTGAAGATCGAACCGCCACGGCGACGCTCCTCGGCCTCGGTGTCGAAGTGGGAGGTGCCCTCGGCCAGCCGGCCCGGGGCCCCGGTGACTCCCGCGGCAAAGAGCAGCGCCTCGGCGAGCGTCGTCTTGCCTGCCCCACCGTGTCCGATCAGGGCGAGATCGCGAATGCGTGCCGGATCAGGAGCGGCCATGCCCTCCTCCCTCCTGGTTGCGCGCGTGGATGAGCCGGAGGCCCTCCAGCGTCAGAAATTCGTCCACCTCGTCGATCACGCGCGAGGTCGCGCCGATCATGCTCGCGAAGCCACCGGTGGCAATCACGAAGGGGGTCTCGCCCTGCTCCTCCACGATGCGATCCACCACGCCATCGACCATGGCCACATAGCCGTAGAAGACACCGGCCTGGATCGCGTGCACGGTGTTGCGGCCGACCACCTTGGGCGGCGGCACCAGTTCGATCGGGTGCAGCTTGGCGGTGCGCGAGAAGAGCGCTTCCAGAGAGATCCCGACGCCGGGGGCGATCACGCCCCCGAGATACTCACCACGCGAACTCACCACGTCGAAGGTCGTCGCCGTACCAAAATCGACCACGACCGTGGCCGCGTGACGCCGCTCGTAGGCCGCGACCGCATTGACGATGCGATCGGCGCCGACCTCGCGCGGGTTGTCGTAGAGGATCGGCATCCCCGATCGAGTGCCCGGCCCGACGACGAGCGGACTGCGCCCGAAGGTGTCGCGGCACATCGCCTCGACGATCTGCTGCATCGGCGGCACGACGTTGCAGACGATGATGGCATCGACATCCGTCGGATCGAGCCCGGCCATGCGCGTCAGATTCCAGAGCGTGGCGCTGTACTCGTCGCTGGTCCGGCCACGCTCGGTCTGCAAGCGCCAGTGCCGACGCAAGGTGGTTTTCTCGAAGAGCCCGAGCACAGTGTGGGTATTGCCGACGTCGATCGCGAGCAGCATTGGAGCCTCGAAGAATAGGTCCCGCTGCCCTCCCGGCGCAACCGCAGCGCCTCGCGCCCGGGTTCGCCAACGCCGGACGTAACCCTGGCGACGCCGGACTCCGGGATCCACGCGGTCGCGGCGGCGGGCTGGCAAGCGCCTCATGTCGCCGCAGACGACAGCCGTCTGGTCCCCCCGGGGCACGCAGTCACGGCGACGGCACAGATCCGAATCCCTCCGGGCAGGCAGCGCGCCCGCAGCTCTCGCGGCGCGAGGGGTCGGGCGGGCAGAATCGAATCCCCTCCCCGGGTACGGCGGGCTGCGCTCAAGTCTCCCGCCGCAGCGTCGCTTCGCCGGAAATGACCCGCTGCACACCGCCCGGCCCCTCGACCAGCAGAGCACCGCCATCGTCGACGCCGCGCACGAGGCCCGCGATGCTCTCTCCCGCCGCGACCGTGACGCGCTGGCCGGTCAGGACGTGACGCGTCTCCCATTCCGGTCGCAGGGCCGCGAATCCCCCAGCCTCGAGCACGCGCCAGCGCCGCCCGACAGCCGCGAGCAGCAGCGCCGCAAACCGGGTCCGATCAACCTGCTGCCCGGTCTCGAGCGCCACGCTGGTGGCGGTCTCGTGCAACTCCGCCGGAAACTCGGCGCGTTCCGCGTTCAGATTGACGCCGATGCCGATCACCAATGCACTGGCACCGGCGACGTCGTCCACCAACTCGGTCAGGATCCCCGAAATCTTGCGCCCGCCCGCCAGCAGATCGTTCGGCCACTTGATGCCCGCTTCGACCCCGACCGGAACCAGGGCATCAGCGACGGCCAGCGCCATCCCAAGAGTCACGCCCGAGAGCCGTTCGAGCGGCACTTCGGTCCGCAGCAGAATCGAGACGTAGAGATTGACGCGGGCGGGCGAGGCCCAACTCCGCCCGAGTCGGCCGCGCCCAGCGGTCTGCGCTTCGGCGAAAACCGCGAGCGGCGCCCGCTCGCCCGCACGCGCCCGCTCGATGACGTGCGTCTGGGTCGAGGGACAACGCTCGAGCACCTCGGCGCGCAATCCCGGCAGCGCGTCGGCGCAGCCGGATTCAATCCGCGACGCCACGAGACCCTCCGGCCTGACCGCGACCCTCATCCCGGATGCATAGCCCGTGCCGCCGGCGCGGGCGACCTCGCCACCACGCCGGCCGAAGACGCGGAGTTACCAACCGAACCGCGCATCCCGGCACCTGATTACCTTGACGATCCAGTGCAGCGCCTTCGCGACGCAGAGTTGCCGACCCATCCGCAGATCCCCGCACCTCCGCCAGCGCGGGAGGCCGTTGGAGCGGAGAAGTGCCCGCCCGGGCGCGGGCTCAGGTGCGCTCGAGATCGAAACCGATGTCGACGCCGGGGGCCGAGTGCGTCAGGCGGCCGACCGAAATCAAATCGGCGCCGGCCTTCGCGAAGGCACGCACGGTCTCCAGCGCGATACCGCCCGAAACCTCGACACGGGCGCGCCGGCCAATCCGCTCGACGCAGCGACGCACGTCGGCGGG
>SXLG01000008.1 GCA_005777805.1 Pseudomonadota bacterium | reverse complement strand
GCTGTCCAATTGTCTCAGGTCCGCCGAGAAGCACGCTTCGGCCGGCCGAATCGACCGCAACGTCATAGATGCTCTTGACCTCCGGATGCCCACTGGACACGACCGACCGCACACCGTCGCCGTCAAACTGCAGGTCAAGTGTTCCGTTGGTGGTCGTTTGCGCGACGAAGGCCTGCGCCACTCCTGAAAGAGTCTGTTGCCCGGCGATCACGATCTTTCCGCTGGGTGCCACGGAAATTGCCCGGGGGCGATCGGCGTCGTCCACTCCTTCGGGGCTCGCGTCCAGCAGGGCGTAGCCCCCCGAACCAAACGACGGGTCGAGATCACCCGGCGCGGCGTGCGCCACTGCGACAAGGCGTGCCCAGACCGCGAGAGCAACGAGAGCCGCCCGCAGCCACCACTCACTCGCCCGCTCCGACGCTCCGCGCGGCAGGAGCACGCGATGCCTCGCGAGAACTCCCCCGCGGCGGTGCCGCGGTACGGCTCGGACGAGGCCGGGCGACGAAGAGCAGGGATCCTTGCACGGAACGAGCGATCGGTTCATGTGGTTGACCCTCCGGGGGCGATTGTGGGTAGGCAAAAGATCGCATCGCTTCTGCCACGTAGTCAATCTTATTGTCCATACCCCAAATGGGGTAGATCCGGGGCCGGCCCGGCCGAACCGAGAGCGCGCGTGGGCGGAGGTGCGCCGTGGCCTTCGCCGCGTCCGACCGGCCACGCACCGGATGCCGTGACGAATCCGACCTCACCGAATACCGCGATGGACCCACCTCGCCGCCTCCGGCACTCCGCATGGCAGCGAGCGCAGCCCCTCCCGAGCGCTTACCGTGGGTGCCCGAGTGCACGGGTGAGGTCGGCTCGGGGCGAGGGATCAGGGCGCGCTACGCACCGAGCGGCGTCACGCGGGTGAGGCAGCGCGCCGCGCGCGGCTCGAGGCGACCAGGCCGGTCCAGCGCGCCGGCGTGAGCCGTGAGTGGTGGCGCGCCCGGGGCGCCGCTGGGTGCCACCCGTTCAACGCCGCAGCAGCCGATGCCGATCTTCTTGCGTTGGCCATCTCTGAATCCGGTGGTAGCCTAATGAACCCCGGTCACAGAATTAGACCACCTCAACGCTGCCCATGCATATCGAAACGCTCAAAGTGTTCTGCGATCTGATCGACACCGGCAGCTTCTCGATCGCCGCCGCGCAGAACTTCGTGACCCAGTCGGCCGTGAGCCAGCAGATCCGCACGCTGGAGACGCGCTACGGCCGCAAGCTCGTCGAGCGCACCAAGCGGCGCGTGCATCCCACTCCGGCGGGCGAGATCTTCTACGAAATCAGCCAGGACATCGTGAACCGCTTCCGCGAACTCGGAGAGCGCCTGCAGGCCTTCTCGAACATCGTGGCCGGCACGGTGCGGGTCGCCACCGTCCACTCGGTCGGGCTCTACGAGTTCTCCGACGAGCTCAAGCGCTACGTCAAGGCCTATCCCAACGTCAATATCCGACTCGAATACAAGAAATCGAACCAGATCTACGACGAGGTGATCTCGGGCAATCTCGACGTGGGGGTCATCGCCTACCCGAGCAAGCGACCGCAGATCCGGCTGATCCCGTTCCGGGAGGATCGGCTGGTGATGATCTGCACGCCCGCGCACCCGCTCGCCCGGCTCAAGGCCGTCCCGATTGCGCGTCTCGACGGCGAGCGCTTCGTCGGCTTCGAAAAGGATATCCCGACCCACAAGGCCATCGAGCGCATCTTTCAGAAACACGGCGTCCGCGTCAACTATGTCGCGGAACTGGACAACGTCGAGGTCATCAAGCGCATCGTCGAGGTCGGCACCGGAGTGGCCATCGTCCCCGAACCGGCCGCCGCACCCGAAGTCCAGAGCCGCTCGCTGGTCGCGATTCCCTTCTTGGACGAAGGATTTGTGCGCCAGCTCGGCATCATCCTGCGGGAAGGGCGCCACTTCTCGCCGGCCGCCGAGAAATTCATCGAGACCCTCGCACCTCACGTCGAGGCGGACTGAACGCGGCTTCGGCCGAGTCGCCCGCAAGCTCGGCGAGGACCACAAGCTCGACCTCTAGCGTCCGCCGCAGGCGCGCCAAGCGGAGCTGGGCAGCAACGTCCGAGCGCGACCCCTGCCCGGCCCTTGCGGCAAGGAGACGCCGGCGCCGCGAAATCTCCGTGCGCCGCCAGAGCGCGCCCGGTTCGCCCTGGGGCCATGCCCCAAGCAGAGCGCGCGCGGCGAGATCGCGTGGCGCGAGCGCGCGACAGCCTCCGGGAGCGGTGAGCCAGCCGTGCGCCCGGGCCCGCCCGGTCTCGGTAAGCGTAAATAGGCGGCTGCGCCCGGGCGCGAGCTGCTGTCGTCCGACTGCCTCGGGGAGTTCGGTCTCGGTGAGCACCAACGGGCGGCTGCGCCCGGGGCTACCGTGCACGGCAACGAAGCCGCCGGCGCGCAGGGTGTGGAGACAGCGCTCGACCTGCTCGGACCGGGTCTGTCCGGTCAAGCGAGTGATCCCGGCGAGGAGATCGGCCCGGGGCAGTGCCGCGCCACCAAGCAATGCCAGCAGGAGGTCCGCCATCGCCATGCCGCGACCTCGCACGACGCCAGCGGGGGCGCCATGGCCCGCAGGCAGGTCTTGCCTTCCCGCGCAAGCGGGCCTCGGCCGCCACGCGGACCGGGCCGCTGCCGTGCCCGCGATCCCACGTTCGACGAAGTCACATTGACACGGGCGAGCGTGGTCACGACCATCGGCCCGCATATGTCGTCCAATGCCTCGCTCCGCGTTCCGCGGCGCCGTGTCGCCGTGATCGGTGCCACCGGCGTCGCGGGTCAACAGTTCATCACCGCTCTCCAGAACCATCCGTGGTTCGAGATCGCTGCCGTGGCCGCGTCGACACGCTCCGCCGGCCGCTCCTATGGCGAGGCGCTGCGCGATTCCGGCTCGGGTGCCATGCGCTGGTACTGCGACGAGGCGCCGAGCCCCGCCGTGCTGGCGCTGCCGGTGGAGAATGCCGCGGCCATCGATCCGGAGTCCGCCGACATCTTCTTCGCCGCGGTGGAGAGCGACGCCGCCCGTGAGATCGAACCCAGACTGGCCGCGCACCGGCCGGTCTTCTCGACCGCGTCGGCTTTCCGCGGCGAGACCGACGTCCCGATCGCCGTTCCCGGCGTCAATCTCGACCACCTGGCATTGATCGACGTACAGCGGCGCCGACGGGGCTGGAAAGGCTTCGTGGTCCCGCTGCCCAACTGCACCACGATGGGATTGGTGGTGACGTTGCGGCCGCTGGCCGACGCCTTCGGACTCCGGCGCGTCATCATGACCTCGATGCAGGGCCTCTCCGGCGCCGGCCGCTCGCCCGGCGTCGCCGCACTTGACGTGCTTGACAACATCATCCCCTTCATTGCAGGCGAGGAAGAAAAGGTGGCGTGGGAGACGGGCAAGATCCTCGGGCAGGTCGCCGGTGACACGATCGCGCACCACCCGGTCGTGGTCAGTGCCACCTGCACGCGGGCCAACGTGCGCGAAGGCCACACCGAGACGGTGACCGTCGAACTCGAACAGTCCGTCGATCTGGCCGCCGTTCGGGACGCGATGGTCGCTTTCGGCGGCGAGCTTTGTGGGCGCGGTCTACCCTCGGCACCAGAACACTTGATCGAGATCCACGACGACCCCTATCGACCCCAGCCCCGCCTCGATCGCGAGGCCGGCGGCGGCATGACGACCTCGGTCGGCCGTCTGCGACTCGACGCGGTCGGTCTGCGCTACGTGCTGGTCTCGCACAACACCAAGATGGGGGCCGCCAAGGGTGCGGTGCTGGTCGCCGAGACCATGGCCGCCGACGGGGTGTTGTAGCTCCAAGCCCATGGGCACGAAGCTCACCCGATACGAGACACCGGCTCTAGCGAGGGCCGCAGGGCGCGGGTATCGTCCGACCGAGATGGCGCGGCCCGAGCGCGAAGATGGGACCTCGGTTGTCACCCGACCCCGCACCACGCACAAGACGGAGCGACCGTCGCTCTTCAAGGTCCTGCTGCACAACGACGACTACACGACGCGTGAGTTCGTCGTGTGGATCCTCGAGCAGATCTTTCACCGCAGCGAACCCGAGGCCGTGCAGATCATGCTGCACGTGCATCACAACGGCATCGGCGTCGCCGGCGTCTACCCCTTCGACATCGCCGACGCGAAGGTCAAGCGCGTGGCCGCCCTCGCCGAACACCACGAGTTTCCCTTGCTGACGACCCTGGAGCCGGAATGAACGCACCACAGGCCTCGCCCGACCTTCAGGCTTCCCTGCACCGCGCCTGGGAGGACGCGCGCCGGCGCCGGCACGAGTACTTGATGCTCGAGCACGTCCTGCTGGCCTTGCTCGAAGCCCCGGACGTGGCGCGGATGCTGCGCGAGCTGGGTGCCGACATCGACCGGATGCGCGTCCGACTGGAACGCTTCCTCGACGAGGCCTGCGAGACTCTGCCGCCCACCGCACCCGAGCAACTCGAGGAGACGCCGGGCGTCCAGCGTGTGCTGCAACGCGCCGCCGTCCATGCGCTCAGCGCCGAGCGGGAGTGCATCGACGGTCCGGCGCTGGTCGCCGCCCTCTTCCGCGAGCCGAGCTGCCACGCGCTCTGGGTCTTGCAGCAGGAAGGCGTGACCCGACTCGGGGTCCTGCGCTGGATCTCGCACGTGCAACACCCCGGCGGAGTGGGCGGGGCCGCGCTCGGCAACGGTCTCGACCACGACGAGGAGAGGGGTGAGGGTGCCGGGCCTGCGTCCTCGTCCGAGGAAGAAGCGTTTTCCGGCATCGACCCCCTCGAGGCCTGGACCACCGATCTACGTGCGCTGGCGCGTGCGGGCGGCATCGATCCGCTGGTGGGTCGCGAAGCGGAGCTCTCGCGCGCCATCCACGTGCTGGCGCGGCGGCGCAAGAACAACCCGGTGTTCGTCGGCGAACCCGGAGTCGGCAAGACCGCGATCGTGCACGGGCTGGCCGCGAAGATGGAAGCGGGAGAGGTGCCGGCACAGCTCACGGGCGCCAACATCTACGCTCTCGATCTGGGAGCGCTGCTCGCCGGCACCAAGTTCCGCGGCCAGTTCGAGGAGCGCATCAAGGCCGTGCTCAAGGCGCTGGATGAACGTCCGGGTTCGATCCTGTTCAGTGACGAGCTCCACACCATCGTCGGCGCCGGCGCGACCTCGGGCGGCGC
>SXLG01000052.1 GCA_005777805.1 Pseudomonadota bacterium | reverse complement strand
CGGACGTCCTCGGGGATCGACTGCCACCATGCCTCGGTGTTGGCGAACTCGGGATCCACGTCGAAGATCACGCCACGAAAAGGGAAGACGCGGTGGCGGACCACCTCGCCGATCTGGAATCTCGCGGCACGCACGGACACGGCCGGGTGGTAGGCACGCCAGCCGCCGCCGTCAACCGCGGCCGGCGCAGGTTCGGGCGACCCCTCGGCCGCGACCAGGCGACCTCGGTCGGCACGACAAGTGGGCTTTCCTGACAGCGCGGTTCCGGGATAGAGTCGTCGGGAAGCTTGGGTCGGGTGCCGAGGAACGACACCATCGACCACGTGCAACCAGGAAGTTGACAAAAGATCCTTTCTCAGTAATTCCAGCTACTTACAAACTCCAGATCCTGGCGCCCTGCCATCCTCGGGCTGGACCTCGCCAAGCCGCCACGGCGACCCGATGCGTTACCCCTCGACAATCCTGCTCCGAGCCTCGCTGAGCCTGGCGCTACTCGTCCCGGCGCCAGCCCCGGTCCGGGCCGCGGCCCCAGTCCCCGTGGCTGGGCGCCAGCTCAAGATCGCCGCGGCGGGAACTCCGGCGCGCACCCGCGTGACGCTGCGGCTAGAACCGACGCCCCTGCTCGACGGCGTCGACCCGGCCGAAACGGGCCTCGCACTCACGGTCGGCGCCGACGGCGGATCGACCGCCCGCATCACCCTCGAGCCCTCCCTCTGGACGAATCGCCGGCCCGGCCTCTACCGCTACACGGACCCTTCCGGAAGCGCGGGCGGGATCGTCAGCGCAAAGCTCCTGACCCACGCAAGCGGTACTGCGTTGGACGTCATGGCGCGCGGCGCAAACTGGCCCTGGCAACCCGTCGATCCGGCAACGGCGCCCCTTCTGGTGCGCGTCGAGAGCGACGGGGTTCACCTGTGTGCCCAATTCCCGAGCGTCAACTCACGTAATACGGCCGCACCGCCGAGCTGCACCGCCCTCTGCGGCGACGGGCTACCCGAGAGCGCCGAGGGCTGCGATGACGGGGATCGTGACGACGGCGACGCCTGCACCCGCACGTGCCGCTGGACCGGTCGCGGCGTCTGGATCTCCGCGGGAGCCCTCGACTGGCCCGCGGACTTCGAGGACTTCCTCGCCGCAGAGGGCATCGAGACGGCCACCTATTTCTACTCCTCCGTCAGTGCCCGCGACTACGCTCTCGAGAACCAGCTCGCCGCAGGAGGCAGCAGCCGCCAGCAGGCGCTTGAGACCTTCGCGGCCGATCCACACTGGGATCTCGCAAGCCTGACCGCCGGACTCGCCGACCGCACGGTCTACCCGAGCGGGATGTGGCCGATCTTCTTCACCTCCAACCCATCGGTGACGGGGGAACCCGGCCAACTTGTCGTGAGCGATTACGAATCCGACGCCCATGCCTGGGCCTTCGATGTCTGGGCCAGGCCGCCGAACTTCACGCCGCAGATGGAGAGCTTCGCTGCCGCCGCGACCGAAATGGCGACTGCCGTAAAGTCTACTTTCCCGAGTGTGCGTTACTCGCACTACGGCATCCCGAGCGCGCCATGGACCTACTCGGCCAGCTTCGGGAGCTGGCCGCACTACAACTCCAGCGTGGCGCGGCTTTTCTGGCTCGACGCCGCCACGTCAAGCCCGGTTCATGCCTACCTGCAACCCGGTCACGAACTCCACGACGAGACGCTCGACATCGTCGCCGACTACGAGCGCGAGATCGGCGAGGACTTCCCGTGGCCGCCGTGGCTCGAAGTCGTCGATTTTCTGCAACCGACGCTCTACCACAGTTCGGCGGCAAGCGGTGACGCATTCGCCACCTCCAAGGACGAGCGCGAGGCCTTGGTGTTCGACCCTGCCGCCAACGAGAGCCTCGACCCGACCATGCACCTCGCCATCCGCACGACGCTGCGTGGCGTGAGTGACCTCTTCCTGCCGGCGACGGGACCCGAAGCAGACCGCCATACCGCCCAGTACTGGTCCAATCGCGCCCACGCCGAGCGCGCCCTGCGCGACGCTGCCGGCACCAAGCCGGTGGTGGCGGTGATCGGGATGCACGACGCCCAGGACCCGGCGACCTACTCCCTCTTCACCCCGATCCCGCTCGAGACGTTCATCGAGAGTTGCGTCGCACCGGCGCGCGACGCCGGCGTGCACGGGGTGGCGCTGTGGAGTCCCTTCATGCTGCTCTCCGAGCGCTCGCTGTGGTCGTCCATCCCCGTGGTCGCGCACGCAGCCCGCGAGCGCTTGACCCTGCTCGGCATGCCCGACGCTCCGCAAATCGACGACGATGCCGCCTGGACCAGCCTTATCGGACGCGCGGCGTCAGCCCGGTTCGCGGCTTCCCTGCACGAGCCCTATCTGAGGGCGATGCGGGCGGCGTTCCCGGAGTAACGCCACCGGCCGCACGATTTCACGGTGCGCCGGGGGCCGATCCGGTCAGCCGCAGCCGAGGGTGCTGCGGCGCGCGGGGCGGGATATGACCACCGGGGCGTCCGTTGACAGGCCGCGCCACGTCGTATCCAAGGGCGTTGAGCCCATCGTATCGACGGGCGGGGAGGCGATGATGAACATCCAGACCAGGGGAATTTGGATTGCGGGCGCGGCGGCATCCCTGTTGCTCTCGGGCGCAGTGACGGCTCGGGCTGCCGACGAGAAAGCCGGCGGCGACGAAGTGATGTGCGCCGGCATCAACGCCTGCAAGGGCAAGGGCGCCTGCGCTGGTGCCACCAACGATTGCGCCGGCAAGAACGCCTGCCAGGGCAAGGGGGTCACCAAGACCACGGCCGCCGAGTGTGCGGCGCAGGGTGGCAAGGTCGCGCCCGAGCCCGATATGAAATAGCGACAAGCGCAGGTTTACGGGGCGCGACGCCGCAGTTCCGACATAAATGCCGATCTCGGTTCCACACCTCGGTCACGGTATCGGGCTCCGTCCACCGCATTTTCCCGACCTTCTGGGCCAAGGCCCCCTCCCGGACTGGTTCGAAGCCATCTCCGAGAACTTCATGATCCCGGGCGGACGGCCGCTGGCCGTGCTCGAGCGGGTGCGCGCCGAGCGGCCGCTCGTGCTGCACGGCGTTTCGCTCTCGCTCGGCGCGACCGATCCCCTGAACGAACGCCACCTCGACGACTTGAGCCGATTGGCCGCGCGTTTCGAGCCGGCCTGGGTCTCTGACCATCTCTGTTTTGGCAGTCAGGGCGGACACTACGCCCATGATCTTCTGCCCCTCCCCTTCACCGAGGAGGCCCTCGCTCACGTCGCAAGCCGCATCGCGAGGGTCCAGGAACGCCTCGGCCGCCAGATTCTGGTCGAGAATGTCTCGAGCTATCTCACCTTCGCCCACTCGACCATTCCCGAATGGGAGTTCCTGGCCGAGGTGGCCCTGCGCGCCGATTGTGGCATCCTGCTCGACGTCAATAATATCCATGTCTCGAGTGTGAACCACGGCTTCGACACCCACCGCTACCTCGCGGGCATTCCCGCAGCCCGCGTCGGGCAGATTCATCTCGCCGGCCACCAGGATTGCGGCACGCACCTCCTCGATAGCCATGACCACCCCGTGTGCGCACAGGTCTGGGAGCTCTACCGCGCCGCGATTCGGCTCCTCGGCCCCGTCTCGACGCTGATCGAATGGGACGCGAACATCCCTCCCCTGCCCGATCTTCTCGCCGAAGCGGAACGCGCCCGCACGGCGGAAGCAGAGGTCCGTGGTGCCCTCGCCCGATCTGCGTGAAGTCCAGCGTAGGTTCTGGGACTCGCTGCACGCAGGCGATCCCGATCCGGGATTGGTGGCGGCGGTGCTCCCCTCGATGACACTCGCGCCCGCCGACCGAATACGGATCTATACGGACATGTACTTCACGCGCCTTCTCGAGGCTCTGGGCTGTGACTTCCCGCGTACGGCGGCCATCATGGCCGGAGAGTTCGATCCATTCTGCCGGCGCTACCTCGCACGCTACCCCTCGGTGCGGCCCTCGTTGCGCCATCTCGGCACGCGCCTCCCGGACTTCATCGCGGACGAGGCGGACGTGCGCTGGCCCTGGCTCCCCGATCTCGCACGTCTCGAACGGGCCCGGGGGGATGTCTTCGACGCCACGGATGTCGTGCCCGTCCACTTGCCGGATCTCGCAGCGGTCCCGCCCGAGAAATGGGGCGAGCTGCGCTTCCGAGTCATCCCCGCCTTTGGAATCGTCCGCAGCGCATGGCCCGTACACAAGGCATGGGCCGCGCCGGCGGCAGCCCCACTGGCGCCGGAGGCCACCGCACTGCGCGTCTGGCGGCAGGACTTCCGGGTCTTCCACGCGCCGCTCGCCAGGCTCGAGGAGGACGCACTGGCGGCACTCTGCGCCGGCGAGCCTTACGCGGCGATTTGCGAGCTCGTCGCGCAAAATGTCGGGCCGGAAGAGGCCCCCGCGCGGGCCGGAGGGTTGCTCGCGCGCTGGCTCGACGACGAGCTGCTCGTGGCGCTCCCGGCCTGATCCCCGCACGCACACCAGTGCCGCGCCCGATGGCCGGCGACCGTGCGACGGCACGCGCATTCGCGCCTGCCCCCCCCCGCTCGCGGCGGGTGCTCAGCCCTTCCTCTCGCGCTCGATCGCCTGCGCGCGCCGGTAGATTTCATTGCGCGACAGCCCCGTCGCCTGCGCCACCTCGCGCACCGCCGCAGACGGCGACGAACCCGCCTCGAGCGCGCGGCGGATCTCGGCATCGGGGTCCGCTGCCGCTCCCTCATCGTCGGAACGCGCGCCCTCGACCGCGACGACGATTTCCCCACGCAACCGGTTCTCGCCCTCGCCGTGAAAGCGCTGGCGGAGTTCCTCGAGCGACCCGCAGCTCACTTCCTCGAAGAGCTTGGTAAGTTCGCGTCCGAGCACCGCGCGCCGCTCCCCGCCGAGCACTGCCACCAGATCCCTGAGGGCATCGGGCAGGCGTCGTGCGGTCTCGAAGAAGACCAACGTATCGGTGCGCGCCCGCACCTCGTCGAGCAGGCGGCGGCGGGCAACGCCACGCGCCGGCAGGAAACCGAGGAAGCTGAAGCGCGAAACCGGCAGCCCCGCGCACGAGAGCAGCGCAATCGGCGCCGAGGGGCCGGGGATCGGCACCACCGGCACGCCGGCCGCACGCGCGGCGGCGATGAGGCGATAGCCCGGATCGGCAACGAGCGGAGTCCCGGCATCGCTCACCAGCGCGATGCGCTCGCCGGCACGCGCTCGCTCGACCAGTTCGGCCGCGCGCGTCGATTCGATCGCGTCGTGGTAGGAGATCAGTCGCTTCGAGAGCCCGAGATGCGAGAGCAGGGCACGGGTGCGGCGCGTGTCCTCGGCGGCGATCAGATCGGCCTCGCCCAGTACGCGCTCGGCACGGCGGGTCAGATCCTCCAGATTGCCGATGGGGGTCGCGACCACCCAAATCACGCCGGTCTCGTCCATGCGCGCTCAGTCCGCCCGGCGGTTGCCCTCGGGCAGGTTGCCGGAACCGACCCGATCGTGGCCAGTCTCGAAAATCGAGGCGCCGTAAACTATTGGAATCACGAGGACACGACCCGTGGTCATCGATGTTTTCAAGGCACGGCGCCCACTCTCGGCCACCGGCTACAGGCCCCAGTCCCGCGCGTAGCGAAAGTCGCGGTCGATGGTGCGCTCGGAGACCTTGGCGATCACGGGGAGCCTGCGCTTGAACTGCGAGCGGCGAACGCGCGCCTCGACCGCGTCGACGAAGCTCCGGGACCAGCCGGCCGCGACCAACTCGTCAGCCCCCCAGCGCAGGTCGATCATGGCCCACAGCAATCGGTCCACGTCAGCGTAGCGAAATCCGAGATCGGCCTCGTCGGTCTGGCCTGGTGCAAGATCCGCCGACGGCGCCTTGTCGATGATCTCGGCCGGCACGCCAAGCGCCCGGGAGAGTCCCCACACCTGGGTTTTGTAGAGATCGCCGAGCGGATTTACCGCCGATGCCATGTCACCGAAGAGCGTGCCGTAGCCGAGCAGCAACTCCGTCTTGTTGCTGGTCCCCACCACCAATCCACCGATTCGCGCCGAGTGGTCGTAGAGGACCGTCATGCGCTCGCGCGCCATCTTGTTGCCCCGGCGCATGGCGTCTGCATCGGGGAAACGCTCGAAGTAGGCGTCGATCTGCGGCGAGATGTCGATCGTCAGCATCTCTATCCCGGCCTTGACCGCGAGCAGGTCGGCGTGACTCAGGCTCTCGGCACTCGAGAGCCGCCACGGCATACGGATCGCGAGAACGTTGGCCGCACCGAGGGCCTCGGCCGCGAGCATCGCCGCCAGAGCCGAATCGACACCACCCGAGAGACCGAGGACGACCCGTTCGGCGCCGGTCTTTCGGACCTCGTCGCGCAGGAAACCGACCAAGAGGCGCCTCAGAAGAGGTGGATTGACGGGCGGGCCCGCCGGCGACGCCGGCGTGCCCGGGCCGGGCGTCAGAGCTGGCGCTGCTCCGGCCCGCGGGGACACGACCGGAGTCCCCACGCTCATCGCTGTTCCCGCCGGACGCGCTCGAGTTCGCGGATCGTCAGATCGATGTCCTCATCGCGCAGCACCGGCACCGCCAGCCGGCGACGGCGGACCTCGGCCGGATCGATCTCGGCAATGGTGAGTGCCGTCTCGTAGCAAGGTGCCTTGGCGACCGTCTGGCCATTGGGGTCGATGACCGACGATCCCCCCCAGAAACCGACGCCGTCCTCGTAACCGACACGATTGACGTGCACGACGAAGAGCCCGAAGGAACGCGCCATCGCCTCGAGCAGAACCTCCCAGGTGTGTGCGTTGTCGTCGCGCTCCGCCCCCTGGCCGAGCCCGCGCGCCGGGCTCGAGGACGGACAGATCACGATGCCGGCACCGTCGAGAGCCAGGATCTGCACAGCCGAGGGGTGCCAGAAGTCCTCGCAGACCACGAGCCCCGCCCGCATCGGTACGGCATCAAAGGCGCGCAGCGAATGCCCGCGGGCAAAGTAGCGGCTCTCGTCAAACATGCCATAGGTGGGCAGGTAGACCTTGCGATGCACCGCGACGATCTCGCCCGCGGCGAGCCAGATCGCGCTGTTGAAGAACCGATGGTCGGACGACTCCTCGACGAGGCCAGCGACCAGCGGCACCCTGCGCGAGAGTTCCCGGAGCGCCGCCACGACCTTGCCGTCGAGCCGGGCAGCCACCGCCGGCACCTCGTCCTTGAGGTGGTACCCGGTGAGGCTCAACTCGGGGAACACGACAAGGCCGGCACCCGCCTCGGCCGCACCAGCCACGGCTTTCTCGTAGAGACCGAGGTTCTCCTGCACATCAGCCAGGCGCGGCGAGATTTGCGCCAGAGCGATCCGGAAACGGTCCGCCATCGGTGCCTGCCTTAGCAGTCCCCAGGTGCCGTGCCCCCCGCCCGACGCGCGGCAGCCGGCCCCACGGGACCCTGCGCTGGGCCCCGCTCAGCCGGGGAAGAAGCGGGCCGAGCGGTCGGCAAAGGCGATCAGCGGCCCCCACCAGAGACCGAACACAAGTGTCGCCACGGTCAGGAGACCGAGCAGTACGCCGTTGTGCCAGTCGGTCTCGACCACGCCCTCACCGCCCGCGGGCTGTTCCAGGAACATCGTCTTGACGATCCTCGCGTAGTAGAAGAGCGAGAGCACGCTGTTCAACACGCCGACCACGGCCAGCAGGTAGAGCTGCTGCCGGATGATGGCCGCGAAGAGGTAGAACTTGCCGATGAAGCCAGCGAGCGGCGGCAGCCCGGTGAGCGAGAACATGAAGATCGCCATCGCCACGGCGGGCACCGCCCCACCACGCCAGGCAAGGCCCCGGTAGGCGGCCAGATCCTCGCGCCCGGTCGAGTTCGCGACAATCATCACGACCAGGAACGCGCCGAGGTTCATGACGTAGTAGACCGCGAGGTAGAAGAGCATCGCGCGCAGGCCGTCGCCGTTCAGCACGACGATACCCATCAGGAGGTAGCCCGCGTGGGCAATGCTGGAGTACGCGAGCAAGCGCTTGACGTTGTCCTGTTGGTTCAGTGCCGCCAGGTTGCCGAAGGTCATCGTGGCCACCGAGAGGCCAAGGATCAGATCGTCCCAGGCGACCCCGCCCAGCAGCTCGAAGCCGCCGACACCATCGCTGCGCGTCATGGCCGTGAAGAGAAAGCGGAGCATGAGCCCAAAACCCGCCGCCTTGGAGCCGACCGCGAGAAATGCGGCTACCGGGATCGGCGCGCCCTGGTACACGTCCGGTGCCCACATATGCATAGGGAAGGCTGAAATCTTGTATCCGAAGCCGACCAGCGTGAACACCAGCGCCACGTAGAGGGCAAGTGAACCGCCCCCATCCTGCGCCATCGCCTGCTGGATCGCCCCGAAGTCGAGACTGCCCGCCAGCCCGTAGAGCCAGCTCATGCCGTAGATCATGGTCCCCGAGGCAACGCCGCCATAAATCAGGTACTTGAGAGCCGCCTCTCCCCCGCGCCGACTGTGCCGGGCATAGCCCGAGAGCACGTAGGAGCAGAGGCTCAGAAACTCGAGCGCCAGGTAGGCCATCAGCAGGTTGTTGGCCGACGCCATGAAGAGCATCGCCAGCGTCGCCGCCAGCAGAATCGCGTAGTATTCGCCGAGACTCGTGCGCCGCACCTCGCGCGAACCGATCGACATCCACACCGTCGCAAACGCCGAGAGTCCGAGCAGGAGTTTGAAAAAGAGCGCGAACTCGTCGAGCACCACCGAGCGCTCGAACAGGGTCCGGCCCAGGCCATCGCCCGCCGTGCGGCCAATCAGAAACACCGCGGCGGCGACCACCACCAGCGCGAGCTCGCCGAGCCACTCCTTGCGCGTGACCAGCAGGTCAAGCAGAATCAACGCTACCACCGCACCGCCCAGCAGCAGCTCGGGGCCGCTCCAGGCGAGGCTTGCCGTGTTCGAGAGGTCGAAGGCGTCCATCAATACCTTCCGTGATTGCCGATGCCCGGCAGGTCCAGGGCCCTAAGGCAGGCCCGCGATTCCGCTCGCGCCCGCCTGGAGGACGACCTGGTTCAGGTGCACGAGCGAGACGTCGATCAGGTTCAGCACCGGCGCCGGGTAGACGCCGAGCACGATCACGATGATCCCCAGCGGCAGCAGCGTCACCACTTCACGCGCACTGATATCGGGGAAGCCCAGGTACTTCTGGTTGGGCGCGCCGAGGTAGATGCGCTGCATGCACCAGAGCATGTAACCCGCCGTCAGCACGACCGCGCTCGCCGCCACGATCGTGAGCCCCGGATAGCTCTTCCAGCCACCGATGAGGACCAGCACCTCCGAAATGAATGCCGAGAGCCCCGGTAGGCCCATCGCCGCGAAGAACGCCAACGCCGTCCAGACCGTGTACACAGGCATGATCTGCGCGACGCCGCCGAAGCCGTCGATATCGCGGTGGTGAGCGCGGTCGTAGATCACTCCCACGAGCAGGAAGAGCATGGCCGTCACGGTGCCGTGATTGAACATCTGCAATACCGCACCGTTGATGCCCTGGGTCGTGAACGTCGCCATGCCGAACATCACGTAGCCCATATGACTGATCGACGAGTAGGCGATGAGCTTCTTGAAATCGGTCTGGGCCATCGCGCAGAGCGCGCCGTAGATGATGTTCCACGCGCCGAGCGCCACCAGACACCAGAACGCGAAATCGAGTGTCCCCTGCGGCAGGATAGGATAGTTGATGCGCAGGATGCCGTACGTTCCCATCTTGAGCAGCACGCCGGCCAGGATGACCGAGATCGCCGTGGGCG
>SXLG01000051.1 GCA_005777805.1 Pseudomonadota bacterium | reverse complement strand
GGACCCGCCGGGCCCCGTTCCGCAACGGTCCGCGAAGCGGGGACCCGCACCCCGCTCGCGTCGCGGCCAATCCCGAGCCGCAGCCGAATCGCCACGGAGAAGGCGGACGGTAAACTCCTCGCGCTGGTCCTCGGAGTGCTCCTGTTGCCGCTCGCGTTCGCGCTGCCGGCTTGGGCCCTCAACCCCGGCGACCTCGACACGAGCTTCTCGGGCGACGGGATCGAGGTTGCCCCCGCCGTCCCAGCCGGACTCGACTCCTCGGGCAATGCGGTCGCCGACTTGTTTCGATATTCTTGCCCCGACGTGATCTGCTATAGGGAATCCACACTCGCGGTGTTCGGTCAGATCCATGGCGGTGCGTCTTATGGGGAGTACGGTCGCCCTGCGTTTGCAGTCTCGTCCGAGGGCCATCCGAAGACATCCTTTGATGGTGACTACACGCCAGCCAACGACGATGGTCTCGCGATCAACTTAGATTCCCTTCGCGGGGCAACGTCTAACGATGCCGTCGACGCACCCTTCTGCCTACCATCCGGCCTCTGCCTTGAAGCCTTCACAAACTTCGCGGTGGCCGGGGGCATGTGGGTTACCCCGCTCCTCGTTGGCGAAGGTGTAATAAAAGGGCCTGACGAATTCGGGTTCTACGTCTCGAAGATTTATGCCGACAGTGGGCGGGAAGATAGCAGGCCCTTCTGGAATCGCATTGAGGGATTTGACGCAGAGGCCTTTGGCATTGCGCGGTATTCTCACGGCGACCTGGTCGCTGTCGGAATACGCTACTCGACTCCGGGTCGCGTGGCGCTGGTCCGGCTCAACCAAGACCTGACGGTCGACACCTCGTTCGGTGAGGGCGACGGCATCATCTCGCACGCCATCGGAAGTGGTGACTCCGGGGCACTCGAGGTTGCGGTGCAGAGCGATGGCAAAATCGTCGTCGTCGGGGGCACAGGCTCCAGCGGGGAGAGGGGGCCGTACGCTTGGAGCGGGGCGTTCGTAGCGCGGTTTACCAGTACCGGCTCGCTCGATCCGACCTTCGGTACCGGAGGCGTCGTAACGTTCAGTCAGTCGGATGGAACCACCAATCCAGCACCCACCGGTGGAGCCACCGGCGTCCAGATCGCGAGCGACGGCGATATTGTCGTCGCCGGGACCACCGACATGTCCTCCTGCCTCGTCTGCGATGCAGGTCCGGAGGGCTTCGTGCGGCGCTACACCTCGACGGGGGTGCTCGACCTTACGTTCGGTGACGGAGGCGTGGTCACGCGATCCTCTGCGACCTTCAAGGACCTCGTGCTCGACAGCGAGGACCGGATCACGGTCGTCGGCGCCTCCACGGGGAGCGGGACCGCAGCCCTTGCCGTCCGCTACACGTCCGACGGCAGGCTCGACACTTTCTTCGGGGGTGGTGATGGCGTGGCCGGCTTCGAGGAGGTGGGCGGACTCTCCGGCTTCGAGATCACCAGCGCGGATATATCGTCCGACAGCAACACGATCATGGTCGGCGGGACGAGTTACGGCTCGAACAGCGCCGTCCCGGACCGGATGTTCCTCGCGCGCATCGTGGGCGGTTGCGGCTCGACAGACGTCGACAACGACGGCATCAGCGACGGCTGTGACAACTGCCCGGACACCTGCAACCCCGATCAGGCCAACGCCGACGGCGACGCCGGTGGTGGTGACGTGTGCGACGTCTGCCCGGCCATCGACGAGGCGGCCGAGTCAGCCGAATGCACCGCTGCCGCCTACAACTCGGAACTCGCCTGCTGCCGCGCCATGGCCTCGGAGGGCATCTCGGTCGATGCTGACGGCCCCTCGTGTGGCGCGGCCGGTGACGCGAGCTTCCAGACGCCGCCCGACCCCACCACCGGCACCACCGTCACCGTCGAGATTCCCTCGGGCGCGGTCGATGGCCCGACCTCGATCTCGGTCACGCCGATGACCCAAGGCGGCGGCGATTACATCCTCAGCACGGCAGTTGGCAAGTTCGTGACCGGGGCAATCATGGAGCCCGCTGGCATGACCTTCGATCCGCCCCTGCTGATCTGCATGGCGTGGGTGGATGCGGACAACAACGGCCGGGTCGACAATCTCGAGTACGTCGTCGACGAAGGCAACATCCGCCCGACGCTGCGCGACGAAACCACGGGCACCGAGACGGTGTTGGGGGCGCGCTGCGGGCTGCAGAGGCAGTGCGGCGCCTTCGGCGTCGACGGCCTGCCGGCGACCGTACCCGGCACGCTCAACGACGGCAGCCTGCGAGCCTGCTGCTCGGAGGCGGACAACGTCTACTGCTTCGAGGTCAGGCACTTCTCGGCCTACGCCATCGCTGACCTGAGCTGCGCGGGCTCTGCCATCGGGCGAGTGATCGCCACCCGGGTGGACAAGCCCGCCGGCACGCAGGGGCTCCAGGTCAAGGGTGAGTTCGACCTCGGCAGCCCGATCGTCGGCGGTCTCGACCCGCAGGCCACCGGCTTCGAGCTGGTGATTCAAGCGGCCGATGGCACGCCGCTCTATCAGGTGACGCTGCCGGGCGGCGCATACTCGCGCACTACCGGCGAGGGCTGGAAGACCAGTGCGCACGGCGGCAGTGCGCAGTGGAAGAGCAAGATCGGCATCTCGGGCGTGACCCAGGTCAAGCTCAGGTGGGACGACGCCACCGGCCAGGGCAGCTTCGACCTCAAGGGCAAGGGCCTCTCGCTGGCGGTGACGCCAGACGATCTGCCCCTGCAGGCCGAGGTGCGGCTCGATCCGGCGGCTCTGGCCGGCCACTGCGCGCTGGCCACCTTCACGCCGCCGGGCGAGGTGTGCGCCTTCAACGGCTCAGGTTCGACGCTCCTCTGCCAGTAGCACGGGTGCGCGAACGCGGGGGAGAGAGCTCGCTCTCTCCCCCGCGACTTCCCACCACGACGGCATCCCCCTCCCCCCAGCCTCCTCCGGCTGGTCGCGCAGCGCTGGTGGGTCAGCCCAACGTAGCGCCGGACCGTCTTGCGGGTGCGCGACGTCGCCCGCTCGACCCAGTTCTCCCGTAGTCATGGCCGGCGCATGGGCAGACCCGCGCCGCCGAACGGCCACCACGGTCACACCACAGGCGCCTGCGGCGGCTCCCACTCGAGGGCGCCGCGCAGCAGCTCTTCGAGCTCCGCGCCGCGCAGCGCCGCGCCCTCACCCAGCTCGCCCAGCACGCCGCGCGCGAGCTCGCGCTTGGCGGCGACCAGGCGGCGCATCGGTTCCTCGATCGTGCCGGCGGCAAGGATGCGATAGACCGAGACGGCGCGCGTCTGCCCGATGCGGTGGGCTCGGTCTGTGGCCTGATCCTCGACGGCCGGATTCCACCACGGGTCCATGTGGATCCCCGTGTCGGCGGCGGCGAGGTTCAGCCCGCTGCCACCGGCGCGCAGACTGAGCAGGAAGAGCGGTGCGTCGCCCTGCACGAAGCCCGCCACCACCGCCTCGCGCTCGACCGTGGCCCCGTCAAGATAGGCGTAGGGGATGCCGCGGGCGTCGAGATCGCGGCGCAACAAGGACAGGACCTCGACGAACTGGCTGAACACGAGCGCGCGACGGCCGCTCGGTCGCAGTTCGTTTACCAACTCGCGAAAGGCCAGCAACTTGCACGAATCCTCGGGCTTGCTTGCGGGATCGAGCAGGCGGGGATCACACGCCATCTGGCGGAGCCGAAGCAGGGCCGTCAGGACCACCATCCTCTCGGCATCGCCCCGGCTCAGGTCGATGTCCTGTTTGAGCGTGGCAGCAAGAGCGGCATAGGCGCGCCGCTGGTGGGGCGTCATTTCGACCACGACGTCCGTCTCGATCCGCGGCGGCAGATCCCGCTCCACCTGCGCCTTGGTTCGGCGCAGAATGAAGGGCCGGATCCGCGCCCGCAAGGCCTCGAAGCGCTGGCGGCGCACGGTGGCACTCTCGACCGGGGAGGGCTCGCCTTTCTCGGCGGGCCGGGACGCATCCGTCGCCCCGGCCGTACCCGTCACGCTGGAATCGAGCGCCTCGGCCTCGAAGCGGCGCGCGAACGAACGTGACGTGCCGAGCAGTCCCGGCGCGGCAAAATCGATGAGTGACCAGAGTTCGAGCAGGCGGTTCTCGATCGGAGTGCCGGTCAGCGCGACGTGACTCCCGGCCTGCAGCGAACGCGCCGCCACCGTCGTCAAGGCCGCATGATTCTTGACGTTCTGCGCCTCGTCGAGGACGACGTAGCGGAAGCGGAAGTTGCGCAGGCGCTCCACGTCGCGACGCAAGAGGGCGTAGGTGGTCACGACCACATCATGGCCATCGACCTGGTCGTAGTGGTCGTGCCGATCGGCGCCGTGCAAGAGCAGGACGCGCAGCTCGGGCAGGAAGCGAGCGGCTTCGTGAAGCCAGACCGAGACCACGGAGGTCGGAGTCACGATCAAACTCGGCGCGGCCCCCTCTCGCTCCCGCCGCCATGCGATCGCGGTCAGCATCTGCAGCGTCTTGCCGAGGCCCATGTCGTC
>SXLG01000050.1 GCA_005777805.1 Pseudomonadota bacterium | reverse complement strand
GTCGGCGGTTTCGAGCGGGTCTTCGAGATCGGTCGCAACTTTCGCAACGAGGGCATCTCCACCCAGCACAACCCAGAATTCACGATGCTCGAATTCTACCAAGCCTGGGCGACCTTCGAGGATTTGATGCCGATGGTCGAGGAGATGGTCGTGATGCTGGCGCGGATGCTCAGTGCCGACCTGCACTGCCAGTGGATGGGGCACGCGCTCGATCTCACGCCGCCGTGGACCCGGCTCGATCTGCTCGAGGCGACGGCGCAGGCCGCGGGTTGCACTGCTGTAGAACTGCGCGATGTCGCGGCCGCGCGCAGCATCGCCGCCCGGCATCAGGTGACGGCCGCTCCGGGCGCCGGCGCGGGAGGCTTCGCGACTGCGCTCTTCGAGCGACTGGTGGAGCCCGGATTGATCCAGCCGACCTTTGTCACCGGCTTCCCGACCGAGGTCTCGCCACTGGCGCGCCCGACCGACCACGATCCTTTCGTGGTCGATCGCTTCGAGCTTTACGTCGCCGGCCGGGAGATCTCCAACGGTTTCTCGGAGCTCAACGATCCCGAGGACCAACGCGCCCGCTTCGAGGAGCAGCTCGCCAACCGGGCCGCCGGTGACGAGGAGGCGCACCCGATGGACGAGGATTACGTCACCGCACTGGAGTACGGCATGCCGCCGGCCGCCGGCTGTGGCATCGGCATCGACCGGCTGGTGATGCTGCTCACCGGTGCGGGCTCTATCCGCGACGTGATTCTCTTTCCGCTCTTGCGCGCCGAACGCAGCGCGACGGAAGGGTGAAGGTGGTCGCGTCCTGGCCGCTGCGGGTCGGCTGGCGTTACCTGCGCTCGCGCCGGCGCGAGCGGTTCGTCTCGGCGATCACGCTCATCGCCGGGCTCGGCGTGGCGATCGGGGTGATGGCCCTCTCGCTCGTGCTCTCCGTAATGACAGGATTCGAGCACGATCTGCGCCAGCGTATCCTCGGGCTGGCCCCGTCGGTGGCGGTGCTCAGCATGAGTGGTGCCGTGCGCGAGCCTGCCCGCATCGAGAAGGTGGCGGAAGGGGTCGACGGCGTCATCGCGGCCGCTCCCTTCATCTACGGTCAGGTGATGCTGAGCAGTGCCAGTGGCGTCTCTGGTGCGGTGCTGCGCGGGGTCGATCCCGAGCGCATGAACGCCGTCGTGGACATCGCCAGCTTCGTGAAGGAAGGCGATGCCGCGCAACTCGGCCGGCCGCGTCAGGTGACGACACTGCTCGACGGTGAGGAGCGCAAGGTCGAGGTCTCGCAGGTGCTGCTCGGCTTCGAACTCGCGGGTGTGCTGGGCGTCGGCGTCGGCGACTGGATCAACGTCACCTCGCCGCAGGGCGCAGCGGCGGCGCTCGGCTTCACGCCAAAGGTTCGGCGCTTCGCGGTCGGCGCGATCTTCGACGCCGGCATGTACGAGTACGATTCGACCGTGATCTTCATGGGGCTCGACGACGCAAGGCCCCTGCTCGGACTCGGCGACGCCGTCACCGGGGTGGAACTCCGGGTCGAGGATCCCGACGAGGCGCGCGCCATCGGCGACGGGATCGAGAAGGCTCTCGGCTACCCGTTCTACACGCGCGACTGGATGGAGGTGAACCGCAATCTCATGGTCGCCTTTCAGCTCGAGAAGCTCGTCCAGTTCGTGGTGCTGATGCTGATCGTGCTGGTGGCGGCCTTCAATATCGCCTCGACGCTGATCATGGTGGTGATGGAAAAGCGCAAGGACATCGCGATCCTGAAGTCCATGGGCGCCACCAATGGCGCGGTCGGCGCCATCTTCGTCCTGCAGGGGGCGATCGTCGGCGTGGTCGGGACCGCGCTCGGGCTCGGGGCGGGTCTCTGCGGGGCGCTGCTGCTTCGCCGCTATCCGCTGATCGACCTGCCCGAGGATGTCTTCTACGTTTCGACGGTGCCGGTGCGGATCGAGCCGCTGAACTTTGTGCTCATCGGCGTGGCCGCGGTGGTCATCTGTCTCCTTGCAACACTCTACCCGGCCTGGCGCGCGTCGCGCCTCGCTCCCGTGGAAGTGATTCGTTACGAATGATCGCCCGTTTGGGGGAGGGTTCCGGGGTGCAGAGCGCCGAGATCGTTGCCGAGGAACTCGTCAAGGAGTTTGCCGACGGGTCGCGAGTCGTCCGCGTGCTCGCGGGCGTCGATCTCCAGATCGCCCGCGGCGAGACGGTGGCGATCGTCGGCGAGTCGGGCGTGGGCAAGAGCACTCTCCTCCATATCCTGGGGGGTCTCGAGCGGGCGACCTCGGGGCGGGTCGCGGTCGGCGGCGGCGACCCGACCGGTGGTTCCGAACGCGATCGGGCGCGCTTTCGCGCGAGTCACATCGGCTTTGTCTTCCAGTTTCATCATCTGCTCGCCGACTTCAGCGCACTCGAGAACGTGATGATGCCGTGCCTGATCGGCGGGGCGTCGCCGCGCCAGTCGCGGCAGCGGGCGACCGCACTGCTCCAGCGGGTGGGGCTCGCCGACCGGTTCGAACACCGGCCCGGCGAGTTGAGCGGTGGCGAGCAGCAGCGCGTGGCGGTGGCGCGCGCACTGGCGCCGGAACCTTCGGTTCTGCTCGCCGACGAACCCACCGGGAACCTCGACCCCGATACGGCGGCCGATGTCGAGCATCTCCTGGTCGAACTCAATCGCGAGCAGGGCGTGACCTGCGTCGTCGTGACCCATAGTGAGCGGCTGGCAGGAGCCATGAACCGACGGGTGCGACTCGAGCACGGCCGGCTGGTGGCGGCTTAGGGGGGTAGGCGCGGATGGCGCGATCGCGGCGGACGCAGAGGACAGGGCGGGCATCTCGCGCAGGGCGAGCGGGCGCGGCTGCGCTCGTGGGGTGTCTGGCGAGCGTGTTGGCGCGGCAGACCGCGCGGGCGCAGGATGATTTCTTCGCGCCGCCGCAAGCCCAACCTGCACCGGCCGCTGCACCTGCGCCCGCACCTGCAGCGCCCCCACGCCGGGTGACCGGCCTGCCTCGCGTGCATGAGGTGCTTGTCGAAGGTGCGACCCGGGTCGATCCGCAGGCGGTGCGGGTGCACGTCGATAGCCAACCGGGCCAGCCCTTTGACCCCAAGCGTGTCGACGCCGACCTGCGCGCGGTCTGGGGCATGGGTTTCTTCGAGGATGTGGCGGTCGAACTCCGACCGCTCGCGGATGGCCAGACCGATCTGGTGTTTCGTCTGAGCGAGCGCCCGCTGGTCAAATCGGTGAAGATCAAGGGCAACGACGACGTCAAGGAGAAGGAACTTGATGCCGCGCTCGCCGTGCGGCCGGGCACGATCTACGACCCGGAGAAAGCCCGTCGCGGCATCCGTGCGGCGACCACGCTCTTCGAGAAGGAAGGCTACCCGGACGTCAAGATTACGCCGGTGCTGGAGCCGACCGACGTGCCGGGCGAGGTCGGTCTCGTCTACCAGGTCGAGCAGGGCCCCAAGGTCGGCGTCTGCGAGATCGAGTTCGCCGGCAACGACAACCTCTCCGGGCGCGAACTGCGCGGCGCCATGGAGACCAAGGAGAAATGGTTCCTGTCGTGGCTGCTCGGCGGCGGCACCCTCGACAAGGAGGTCATCGCCACCGACGCCGAGCGGGTGACCGCGTACTACTACGACCAGGGCTTCGTGAACGTCCGCGTCGACGAACCCGAAATCAAGCGTGACGAGGACTGCATCAACATCGTCCTCCACGTCACCGAGGGCGAGAAGTATGCCTTCGGCAAGATCGCGTTCAGCGGTGCCGAGGTCCTGGGCGAGGCCGGCTCGGCCAAGTCCCTCGAGGAGGCAATCCGGGCGCAGACGGGCGAGACCTTCCGCTCGAGTATCCTGCGCGAGGACGTCGAATCGCTGACCGATGCGCTGGGCGATCACGGCTACGCCTTTGCCAACGTCTCTCCTGATACATTTATTGACGTGGCGAAGAAGCAGGTCGACGTCACCTTCCGCATGGATCCCGGCCATCCGGTGCGGATCGGCCGCATCGAGGTCACCGGCAACTCCAAGACCCGCGACAAGGTCGTGCGCCGCGAGATGAAGGTCTCCGAGCAGGAGCAGTTCTCGGCGACCCGGTTGCGTCGGAGCCGGGATGCGCTGCAGCGGCTCGGTTTCTTCCAGGACGTCAACGTCACGACGCGCAAGTCGGACGTCGCCGACGAGATCAACGTGCTGGTCGACGTCAAGGAGGCCTCGACCGGCACCTTCAGTGCCGGCGCGGGCTTCAGCTCGGATAACCGCTTCCTGTTCAACGTGCGCGTGGTCGAGAACAACTTCCTCGGCCGCGGTCTCCGTGTCGCGGCCAATGCCGACGTCGGTTCGATCATGCGTAACGTATACTTGTCCGCGACCGACCCCTATTTCCTCGACACCTACTTCATGACCACGGCGACGCTCTTCAACTACGCGCTGGAGTTCCCCGACTTTACGCGCGAGGCGACGGGCATCTCGCTGCGCGCGCTCTACCCCTTCGAGCAGGTCGGTCTTGGCGAGATCTTCGGCCTGCCCCTGGAAGAGACCATGTTTGGTCTCGAGTACCGCTTCGAGCAGGCGAGCGTCTACGACCTGGCGCTCAACGCACCGGCATCCATCTATGCCGAGCGCGGCAGTACCTTCATCTCGTCGGTGGCACCGGGCATCCTGCGCAACACCCTCAATCACGCTTTCGACCCGACGTCCGGCTCCTTCCAGGATCTCTCCGTCGAGGTGGCCGGTCTCGGCGGCGACACCCGGTTTGTGCTCGCCGAGCTGCGCGGGCGCTGGTACTGGCCCTTCTACAACATCCCGACGCTGGGCCCGATCGTCGGCTCGGTGGGGGGGGGTGTGGCGTGGGGCCGGGGCGAGAACGGCATCTCCGGCAAGGAGATCCCGCTGATTGACCGGTTCTTCCCCGGTGGCATCAGCGGTCCGCGTGGCTACGAAGTGCGTACGCTCGGCCCGCGCGAGAAGGTGTTCGATCCGCGCGGGCTCTTGATCCGCGACGAGCCGATCGGCGGCACCAACCAGCTCGTCATGCAGAACGAGATCATCTTTCCGCTGGTGCCCCAGGTCGGCCTGCGCGGCGTGGTTTTCTTCGACATGGGCAATGCCTGGCTGCAGAGCCAGGGCATCGACGTCGGCGACCTGCGCTACGGCACGGGTGCGGGCCTGCGCTGGCTCTCGCCGATGGGGCCACTGCGCATCGAGTACGGAATCCCGCTCAATCTCGGTTCCGAGGAGGAATCGAGCGGCATCCTGTTCTCCTTCGGCGCGCCGCTCTGACGCGGGTTGGGTCGGGTGCCGAGCGGCGCCTCGCTGCCCGGGCCTTGCGGGCCTCGGGAGCGAGGGCGCGGCCAGCGAGCGACTAGGGCACGGCGGGCTGCGGCGGAACCGCCGCTGTCTTCACCGCGAGCATGCCGTCGAACCATTTCTTCTGATCGGCGACGGCGAAGAGGAAGGTCCCGCGGTGATCGGCCGTGGCGCCCGCGTTGATGGCTTCGGTCGGACCGCCGCCGACGATCTTCTGGAAGCCTGCGGGCAAGGTCGCGATGTACACCGGCGTTACCTCGTCGCGCTCGCCGTAGTAGCAACGCAACGGGGTATGGCTGCGCCAGCGGTAGCCGTGCTCGGCCTGGAGCCTCTGCCAGTAGTCGCTCTCGCCCTGGGCGCTGGATGCGACGAACTCCGGCCGTAGCATGTCGCGCACGAGTTTAGGCACTTGCTTGCTGAACTCGGGCCAACCGATGCGGTTCGCGTAGAGGTCGCGGCAGGCTTGCGCATATTCAGGCTTGATCGCGACGTCGACCAGGCCCGGCAGTTGGTAGGTCTCCTGGGCTCCGATCTCGATCGCCATGACCCCGGTCAGCCACGGCGTGTCGATCGGTTGCGGATTGTTGATCCAGCGGCTGACCGTCGTGTAAATATCGGTCGGCGCACTGGCGGTTGCGGCCGCACGCACCGGTGCCCCGAGCGCCTCGAGCTGCTGCAGGAGCACCAGCGTCGCCCAGCCGCCCTGCGACCAGCCGGCGAGGAAGAGCGGCCCCGCTTCGATGCCCATCTGGCGCAGCAGGCTCTGCGCGCCGAAGAGCATATCGACGCAGGCCTGCTGCGTGCTGCCTTCGACGAGGTAGCTGTCGCCCTCCGGAGATCGACCCTTGCCGAAGTAGTCGGCGGCGACGACGACGTAGCCCTGACCGGCGAACTGGGCGACCATGAGGCGGGTCTCCATCGATTCCTCGGGCGACGACGGCACCTCGCTTTTCGAGAAGACCGTGCCGTGCTGGTAGCTCACGATGGGCGCGGGCTTGAGCGGTTCCACGGGGATCGCGACCAGACCCGAGGCCACGGTCGGGCGGTTGTGCTGTTCGGGAATTACCGAGGGGTAGGTCATCCGGTAGAGCCGGACGGCCGTCCGTGCCGGGCCGAAGCGGGTCTCGCGCTGGTCCGAAAACCCACTCGCAACGAGTTCGTCGGTCATGATCCGGTCGAGGCGCGCGACGTCCCAGGTCCCGATGAGTTCGACCTGCACGCCCGAGGGAATCTCGATGGGTCGCCCGGTTGCCGCGGCGGGTCTCGCCGGTGCCGCACGGCCTGCGGGCGGACTTGCCACCAGAACGAGTGCGGCCAGCGTCCCGGCGACCAGGCCGAGGGTGCTTGCGTGCGTCGTGGTCTTCAATGGCGGATCCCTTCCTGTCGAGTATGGAATAAAGGGCGGAGAGACTCCAGACTGGCACACCGGCGGGCGGCGGGCATCCCAGCTCGGCCCTCCGTCGAGTGATCGAAGAGGAATCTGTCGCGAACCACTTCCGTCAACTCCGACACCCTGCGTAGAGCCTGCTTGTGCCGCGGCGCGCGGTCGGCGCGGCCGTCGGGGGGTTCTGAGAGGCGTCTGGAGAGCAGGGGGAGGTTTCGCATGGGCATCGCTCGACGTGGATGGTTCAGACGCGCGGCACGTTGGAGCCCCTGGACGGGGCATCGCGCCGCCGGGGTCATCCAGAACCCCGACCAATGCGATCCGACCTGACCGCCGGAGCACCAGAACGGCAACGGTGGGTGCAATCTCTACGTGAATGGGTCTCCCTCCGAGGGGGGCTGACGAACGGCAACGATTGTTTTTTGGCTTTCTCGTGCTGCAAGTTCAACTGCAATTTTGTCGGTCAGGGGGCGAGCTGCGATGATGCCAACGAGTGCACCTCGGCGACCGTCTGTGACCAGTACGGCCAGTGCGCCAATGGACTCAATGTTCTCGAGGGGACGCCGTGTGGCAGTGCTGCCGCCGACGAATGCAGCGCTGCCGACACCTGCAGCGGCGCGGGGGTTTGTCTGAACAGCGATGTGGCGGAGGGCGAGATTTGCGACGACTGCACGGTCGATGATCTCTGTTCCGGAGGAGTGTGTGTCGCCGACACCGAGGTCGCCGTCCTCCGGCGCGCGAAGGTGGGAACGTTCGGCCAGTTGAACGACGATCTCGCGGTTCACGACCCGGCGGGGACTGCGGTCTTTGCCGTGGGCGCATTTGCGGCGGACGGGACCGCCGTGACGGCCGGTCGGGTGCGGCTCGGCCGCGCCTCGTCGATCTCCGATGCGCGCACCTCGCTGGTGGTGGGTCGTGGCGAGATCCGCGGCACGCAGTCGGCGTTCCCCGTGCTGCAAGACTTCGCGACACGCTATCCAGATCCGGCGATCGCTTGCGGCGGGACCGATGTCGCCGTGGCCTCGGACAGCACGGCGGACCTCGCGCCGGCCAGCTACGGCGCGGTCTCCGTCGGCGACCGCGGCGTGCTCCGCCTTGCCGCGGGCGCGTACACCTTCTGCAGTCTGACAGCGTACAACGAGGCGCAGATCCTGGTCACGATCGGTGCCGCTCCGACCACCCTCGAGATCGCGGGCAATCTGCGTACTGGTTTCGGCGTTCGCATCGCCGCAGAGGGTGCGATCCCGCCGCCGGTGCTGCGGGTCGCGGGAGCATCGGTCTTCTTTCGCAACGACAACGACGTCGTCGCCCACCTCTATGCGCCCGACGCCGCGGTACGGGTCGGCCGGGCGAGCACCCTGCACGGCAGTGTCGTCGCCGACACGCTCGTGACGAAGGTGGCGGCGGAGATCGCCTGCGAGCTGCACTAGTCGAGCGCGGAAGAGGAAGACGGGCCCGTTGGAGCCGGGACCGGGACTGCGTGCGCCGCGAACACGAGGCGGCGACCGCCGAGGTGCCATCGCCGGCCCCGCTGCGATACCTCCCGAGACTTCGTGCACCGCGAATACCCGTGAGCGAGAATTGAGCGGGGAACACGGCCGCCCCTGCGCTCAGGGACGGGCCTCTGCTGCCCCCGCGACGGATGGGCCGGGCCTCCGCCGCGGCATCGACACCCCGGGATGCCGCGTTCGCTTCCGTCCCGGCCCGAGCGCGTGCTAGCTGACGGCGCCGCTCCGGCTGGAAGTCCCGATGCTCGAGAGTCTGCGCCGTCTTGCCTCCGCCCTTGTGCTCGTCGTGCTCGCGTCGCTGGCCCTCCTCCTCTCGGATCGGGCTGTGCAGGGGAACTCCGCCGCCGCGGGAGGTGCGGTCACGCCGGGCGCACTGCCCCGGTTGGTGATCCTGCAGCACTCATCGACGGCGCTGATGGACGCGATCCTCGCCGGCGTCGAGAGCGCGCTCGCCGAGGCGGGACTGGTCGCGCCCGAGGCGCTCGTCGTTGAGGTCATGAATCCTCAGGGTGACCTCGCGACGGCGAGTACCATGGCGCAGCGGATCGCGGGCGGGAATGCCGACGTCGTCCTCACCATCTCGACGCCGATGTTGCAGGTGATGGCCGGCGCCAACCGCAAGGCACATCGCCGGCACGTGTTCGTCGGCGTGAGCGATCCCGTCGCCGCCGGCGTCGGCATCGAGGCGCTCGACTCCCTGTCCGCCAAGCCGGCATGGTTGACCGGGATCGGGACCCTGCAGCCGGTCGAGGAGATCTTTCGCCTCGCACGCGAGATCAACCCGCGGCTTGCGGTGGTGGGCGTGGTCTGGAATCCGGCCGAGATCAATTCAGAGATTTGCACGCGGCGGGCACGGGCAATCTCCGCCGAACTCGGCATCAAGTTGATCGAGGCGCCGATCGAGAAGACCAGCGATGTGCGGGAGGCGACGGCCGCGCTGGTGCAGCGCGGCGCCGAGGCCATCTGGACCGGGGGGGACGCCACGGTCGCCGGCGCGATCGATCCCCTGGTCGCTGCCGCCCGCCAGGGCGGCGTGCCGGTATTCTCGAATATGGCTGGACAGGTTCACAGCGGCACGCTCTTCGACTATGGCGCCGACTATGAAACCGTCGGTCATGAGGGTGGCCGGATCGCGGCGTTGGTGCTGCACGGCGCCGACCCGGCCACGATCCCGGTGCACAACTTCATGCCCGAGCGGATGTTGCTCAACGACCGGGCGCGGCTTGGCCTGCGCCAGCGATGGGACTTCCCCGCTGCGGTGCGGACTCGTGCGCGGAGCGTGATTGACGCTGAGGGCACGCTGATCGAGCGTCCTCGGGAGAACGCGGGATGACGCTTCTGATCGGTGCCCTGACCATCGGCCTCATCCTCGCGCTGGCGGCGCTCGGAGTCCGAACCTCGTTCCGGATCTTCGGCATCGCCGACATCACGGTCGACGGCTCGCTCACCCTCGGTGCGTCGGTTGCGGCGGTCCTCCTGGTCGGCGGCAGCGCCGGACCGCTCGTGGCGACGCTTGCTGGCTTCGGGGCGGGCATGGTCGCCGGCATGGTGACCGGGTTCCTCCAGACGCGCTGTCGTATCGATGCGCTGCTCTCCGGGATCCTGGTCATGACCGCGCTCTACTCGGTGAATCTGCACATCATGGGGCGGAGCAACGTGCCGCTCCTGCACGCGCGGACGCTGGCCACGGTGGCCGACGCGGCGGGCCCGGACTGGTTCGGCGGCGGCGAGGTGGCGCTCGGGCGTTGGATCGTACCGGCCGGCGATCTGGCTCTGCTGCTGATGGTCGCCGCGATCGTCGTCGCGGTCGCGCTCGGCCTCGGCTGGTTCTTCCACACCGAGATCGGCACCGCGATGCGGGCCTCGGGCGAGAGCCCCCAGATGATCCGTGCGCTGGGCGCCGATGTCGAACGCCTGCGCGTGATCGGACTCGCCATCGCCAACGGGCTGGTGGGGCTCGCCGGAGCGCTGTGGGCGCAGGTGCAGGGCTTTGCCGATGCGCAGATGGGGATTGGCATGGTGGTGTGGGGGCTCGCGAGCGTGATCCTCGGCGAGGCCCTCTCCGGCACGACACCACTTGGCGTGGCGCTCACCGCGACCGTGCTCGGCTCGATCCTCTTCCGGCTGCTGATCGCGCTGGCGCTCGGCTTCGGACTCAACCCCAACGATCTCAAGCTGGTCACCGCATTGTTTGTGTTTGCCGCACTCGTCCTGCCGCAGTTGATCGCCCGCTGGCGGCGGGCCCAGGCGACCCGGCGGGCCGTGCCCGGCGGCGGCACGGGGCCTTGAGCGTGAGCGCAGCATGAGCCACCCGAGCGAAGCAGCGCAGGGCCGACCCGCCATGGTGCGCCTCGGGGCGGTGGCGCGGACCTTCCATCCGGGCACACCCGACGCGGTCCGGGCGCTCGACGGCATCGATGTCGAAATCCCCGAGGGGGAGTGGGTCGTCGTGCTCGGCACCAACGGTTCGGGCAAGAGTACGCTTCTCAACGTGATCGCGGGAACGTTCGGTCTCGACGGCGGCACGATCGCTCTCGGTGGCCAGGACGTCACGCACTGGCCCGAGCACCGCCGGGCGGGAATCATCGGTCGTATCTTCCAGAATCCATTCAGCGGCACGGCGCCGGCGATGTCGATTGCCGAGAACTTCGCGCTGGCCTCGCGGCGCGGTCGGACACGCGGCTTCAGGCCGGCCGTGACCAGCGCCTTCCGCGCCGAGTTGCGTGCCCGCGTGAGCACGCTCGGCATGGGTCTCGAGGATCGTCTCGACACGGCGATCGGCACGCTCTCGGGCGGACAGCGCCAGGCACTCACGCTCTTGATGGCGACATGGCACGATCCGGGCGTGCTGCTGCTCGACGAGCACACCGCAGCACTCGATCCCCGCAGCGCGGCCCAGGTTCAGGCGTTGACCGCCGACATCGTGCAGGGCCGCCGGCTCACGGCACTCATGGTGACCCACTCGATGCCGCAGGCGATCGCCTACGGCGAGCGGATCATCATGATGCACCGCGGCCGCGTGCTGCACGATTTCCGCGGCGAGGCGCGGCGACGGCTCGGGGTCGGCGATCTGCTGGCCTGCTTCGAGGACGCGCGGCGTACCCCGGCCGACGATGTCCCGCCATCGCCCAGGTCCGCCGTCGGCACCGATTGAGGAAGTCCGAGCGCACGTCGCGCCCGTGCTGCACCCCGGTCTCGCCCAGACCTGGTGCCCGCGGCGGTTGGGCGCGCTCGCGCCGCTCTCAGGCCCCGCGGGCACGCCAGTGCTGGCGCTCGAGGACCTCTTCCTGGGTCACGAAATTGTAGATCCGGCGCAGGAAGCGGAAGGCGCCGCCGTAGCGCGGGAACTCGTCGGGGTGGATCAGCAGGGCCTCGGTGGGATGCAGGTCGTCCTCGCGTCGTGCCACGCGCAGGATGCAGGAATGGCAGGGCGCTTCGATCCGGCCGTGCTCCAGCAGGTAGGCGACGTAGGCCGCTGTTTGTATCTTGTGGGCGACGCCGATTGATTTCGAGGTCTTGAGATCGACCAGTACGGGCACGCGCTGGTCGAGGCTCGTGGGCTCGGGCGCCGGGCGGTTCCAGCGCGAATGCGCGATCAGCCGGCCGAGATGGGCCGTGCCGAACGCGTCCGCCGTGCCGGCGGACCAGAGGTTCTCGTCCGCGCTCCAGAGGCGAACCTCGATACCGCGCGGGTCGGGCTCGAACTCGACGGCATCAAACCACTCGATGGCGAGCCTGGCGGCGCGCTCGACCCTGGGCTCGGTCGTCGTCGGCGTGGGCTCGGGGCCGAGTTCCTGGGCCAGTCTGGTCCGCAGATGCGCCTCGACGAGTGCGTGCGTCGCGGTGCCGAAGGCGCCGGCCGTCTGCTTCTCGACTTCACAGAAAGGCTCGGTGGGAAGTCTCGTCCGGAGCCGCTTGACGATGTCTCGGGCCCGCGCCGGCTCGATCTCTTCTGCCAGTACCAGGTAGAGTTCCGCCAGGATCGTGTCGCGTTCGAGTCGCCCGGCCCAGCGCGACAGGAAGGGCTTGCCGAGCGTGCGGTCGATCACCGAAGTCGTCCGCGGCATCGGCCGCTCGGAGCCGGCGAGGATGTAGTGGTCGGCGTCAGGGTGGGGAAGTTGGGGAAGGACCACCGGCACACGCGGGTTCATGGGCGGGGTCGTCTATCCGAGTCCTCGCGTCGATGCGAGCTCCGTGTGGCCGGGTGTGCGTTGCGGGCAGGCGTCGCGAGTCCATCGAGGCCCGCACTCTGGTCGGCGCGAGGCCCAGGTCGCCACCTGTCTGGTGCGGGGAGGTCGCGAGTGGGTGCGGGCGCGAGCGCTGGCGGCTCACAGCGCCCTCACCGAGCCCGCGTCGCACGGGTGCGGGCGGAGGAGTGCTGGCGCAGCGGCCGCGGGCAGGCTTTTCTCGCGGGGATGAAGTGTGCGGCGAGTCTCGGCGACGCGGGCGGCCCGGACCGGGCGGGCGCGACGGCGCCGTTGACGGATCCGTGTGCAAGCATCGACGATCTGACCATTGTCAGGGCCGAGGGGCACTTCGGCAGCTTCGTCGGTGCCGCCAGCGACCTTGTCGTGCATGGGACTTACCGCCGCACCGGCACCTGGGCGCCCGATCTTCACGCGCTGCTCGTCGACGATCTGCTGGCTCGGGGCGGGAGCTTCCTCGATGTCGGCGCCAACATCGGCTTGGTGGCGATCCCGGTGACGGAAGTGTGTCCGATCCGGACGTTCGCTTTCGAGCCCGACCCCCGCACGGCCGAGCTGCTGGTGCGCAACGTCGCCTTGCACGGCCTCGAGCAGCGCCTGGCGGTACACGCCTGCGCGCTCTGGTCTGAGGACGATAGATTGACGCTGCATCGTCATTCCGAAAATCACGGCGACCACCGCATCATGCGAGAATCTGCCGCGCGCGGGGCACAGGCGATGGGGGTCAGGGTCGAGGCGCGCCGCCTCGACGCTCTGGTCGATCCGGGACGTCTGGCGCGCCCGATCGTCGCCAAGCTCGACACTCAGGGCGCCGAGGTGGACGTCCTGCTCGGCGCCGGTTCGGTGCTGCGCGAGATCGACGGGCTCGTCTGCGAGATCTGGCCGGCCGGACTCGCGCGCCTCGGGCGCACCCTTACCGAGTTGGTGGAGCTGTTGGCGCGCGAGTTTGCATGGGCGAAGCTCCTCCTGCCGGGCGAGCCGGTGTGGCCGCTACGGCCTTTGCGCGAGGAGTTGGGTCGACTCGATGCGGTCCCGACGCTCGACGATGCGGGCACCTTCTTCGATGCCCTGCTGGCCCGCTCGCCCCGCCGTGACCGCGCCTGACGCGGCTTCGTGGGCCCGTCAGTGCTGGCGCTCGAGGCCGTCTTCCTGGGGCACGAAGTTGCAGATTCGATTCGGCGCACGAGGCGGAGGGCTGCCGTAGCGCGGGAACTCGTCGGGGCGGACTAGCAGGTCCTCGGTCGGGTGGCGGGCCTTGGTCCGCAGCCGCTGGGCGGGATCGGGTCCCGCGGCTGGTCGTTGCCGGACGAGGGAGCAGGCCGGACCTCTCTCTCGAGCATGGCAATATGTTGCTGGTTGGCGAGGTTTGCTTCGATCCGGAAGCAAGTGCCCCGATCGCTGTAGTGATATATCGCGAGATGAGTTGCCGCTTCATACTCAGCGCCGCAACGCTTTGATTCGGCCATGATCTCGCGCACCCGACGTTTGGTGCCGTAGACAGCCAGTAGTCCAGCCGAGATCTGGATCCGGATCAGCTTGACATCGAGTTCGGGATGGTTGGCAGGCAACGGGGCCCTCGGTTTCGAGGTCGGTGAAGTGCTTGCCAAGGATAGGGAGACCTCGCGTGCGACCTCACTGCCAGTCGGTGGTGCGGAGACCTCGGTACCATCGACCACGACTACCGGGTTGGGCGGGGGCCAGTGTCGTCTTGCGAAGGCCTCCTGTGACCGTTCGAAGCGGAGGTACGTGATGACGGTCTCGTCCGCGATGACAAACAGGCCGCGTCTCGACGGAGCCAGGATGTAGCTGCCGATGATCTTGCGTGGTCCCCGCCGCTGGCGGCCGACCATGGACATCGCGATCTCTGGTGACACCGGGATCCCGGCACGGACGGCCTCACGGAGGTCCCCGGAGCTGGCAGCGGGATGGTGCTGTTGAAACCGGGCGCGCGCATGTGGTGTCACGGCGATCGATGACCCCACCTTGGTATGGTCGGTGCCCACAGCAGGGATTTGGCTATGTCGGGTGGCGCCGGTCGTCAAGCGGACGCGGTGCGGGCCGAGGCCTCTAGGCTGTGCCTTGGGATACGCACGTTGCCAGGGGGACCCCTTGAGTGCGGGCGCGGGGCTTCTGAGTACGCCGCGAGCCGCATCCCTCGGCCGCTGGAGAGAGGGGCCGGAGAGGGTGGTCTTGGCTCGCGGCGCGGGTTTCGGTTACGAGCGCCGGGTGCCGACCGGAGGACCGGGACGACCCGGATATCCTTCTTGATGCCCGCGATGGCGGGCCGTGGCCGGCACCAGGGGGCGTCGATGCGTTTTTGGAGCTGGCTCGGGGGAATGACGGTGGTGCTGGTTGTGGCGGGGATGGCCGGTGCGGCCGATCCGGCGCCAGAGGCGGCGTCGTCTTCGACGGCAGTGCGCATCGGTTACGTCGATCTACAGCGCGCCCTCAACGAATCGACCGCGGGCAAGAAAGCCAAGGGCGATTTCCAGGTCAAGGTGCAAGGTCTCGAGGGCCAGCTCAAGGGGCAGAAGGAAGAACTCGATCGCATGCGCGATGACCTCCAGAAGAAGGGCGCCGTGATGCGCGAGGAGGAGCGCCGCAAGCTCGAGACCGAGTTCGAGCACAAGCGCCTCGACCTCAAGCGCCGCTTCGAGGATTCGCAGGCCGAGCTCCAGCGCAAGGATGCCGAACTCTCGACCGAGATCATCGGCACTCTGCAGGGCATCATCGGCAAGATTGGCAAGGCGAGGGGGTACACCGTGGTCCTCGAGCTCAATTCGAGTGCGGTTCTGTACTACCAGAAATCAGACGACATTACCGCCGAGGTGATCGCGGCCTACGACGCCCAGAGCTAGGCGCGGGGTACGATGTCGAAGGGGCTCGAGAAGACGGCGTCGGGCGGTGCGCCGGGCTACCTGCCGCACCGCTTTCCCTTTCTCTTCGTCGACCGGGTGGTCGAGGTCGAGCCGGGGCGGCGTCTGGTCGCGCTCAAGAGCGTCACGCGCAACGAGCCGCAATTCTCGGGACATTTCCCCGACCGGCCGATCATGCCGGGCGTGCTCTTGTGCGAGGCGCTGGCGCAGGCGGGAGGGCTGCTCGTCCACGCCACGGTGCTCGGCGGCATCGATGTGCCGCCTCCGCCGGGTCGTGAACTCGGGCTGATGCTGGCCGGCATCGAGGCGGCGCGTTTTCGCCGCCAGGTCGTGCCCGGCGATCAGGTCCTGCTCGAAGTCGAACTGGTCCGGCACCGGCGGCCCCTCTGGAAACTGCGCGGTACGGCGCGTGTCGATGGTCAGGTCGCCGCGCAGGCCGAACTCTCGATCGTCGAGGTCGAGGTGGGCGACGCGGCCGGTGCCGCCGAGGGCAGCGCTGCGGCCACCCCACCGCGCGGCCCGGCGCAGGGCGTGACCGTCCATCCCAGTGCGTGCGTCGAGACCGGCGCTGAACTCGACTCGGGCGTGAACATCGGGCCGGGTGCATCGGTCGGGCGGCACGTGCGCATCGGACGCGACACCACGGTGGGGCCGGGAGCCCAGCTCGGCGGCCACACCACGCTCGGCGTCGCCAACCGAATCTTCGCGCATGCCATCGTCGGCACCGATCCCCAGGACCTCAAGTTTCACGGCGAGCCGGGTCGGCTCGTCCTGGGCGACCGCAACCAGATCCGCGAGTTCGCCACTCTCAGCATCGGCACCGAAGGCGGTGGCATGGAGACGGTGCTCGGCGACGACAACCTGCTGATGAACTATGTCCACATCGGTCACGATTGCCGGCTCGGCAACGGCATCGTTGTCGCCAACGGTGTGCAGCTCGCGGGTCACGTCACGGTACAAGATCACGCCATTCTCTCGGGGCTCGTGGCGGTGGCGCAGTTCGTCACCATCGGTCGCATGGCCTTCATCGGTGGCGGCTCGATGGTGGTGATGGATGTGCCGCCCTTCTGCATGGCCAACGGCGACCGAGCGCGCCTCGTCGGCCTCAATACGGTTGGGCTCGAGCGGCGGGGATTTGCGCCCGACGAGGTGCGCGCACTGAAGAAAGGCTTTCAGGTCCTCTTCAAGTCCAAGGAGCGTGTGCCCGAGGCCGTGGCGCGGATTCGAGCCGAGCACGCCACGGATGCACCGGTGCTCGAACTCGCAGCCTTCGTCGAGGCCTCCACACGGGGCGTGACGCGCCCCTAGGCGCGTGGTCGGCGCGGGAGCCGTGGTGGTGGCACGACTCGGCCTGATCGCTGGCAACGGCGTTTTCCCCGGCTTCGTCGCGCGCGGCGCGCGCGCACAGGGCGTCGAGGTCGTTGCCGTGGCGCACGAGGGCGAGACCGATCCCGGCATCGAGGCGCTGGTGGCGAGCTGCACCTGGGTCCGGGTCGGCCAGCTCGGGCGGATCATCGATACCCTGCGGCGCGCCGGCTGTGACCACGCGGTGATGGCCGGTGGCATCGGCAAGGCGAAGCTGCTCGGTGGCTTCCGGCCTGATCTGCGCGGCGCGGCATTCCTCGCTCGCCTGCGCACGCTGCACGACGACAAGATCTTGCGCGGCATCGCCAGCGAAATCGAGGCTGAGGGCATTCCCGTCGTCGAATCGACCCGCTACCTGCCCGACCTCGTCCCCGTGCCGGGACCCGTTGCCGGACGGCGACTGAGTCGCGCCGAGCGCGAGGACATCGCCTTCGGCCGACGCGTCGCGACCGCCGTCGGCACTTTCGAGATCGGCCAGACGGTGGTCGTGCGCGACGGACTGGTCTTTGCTGTGGAAGCCGTAGAGGGCACCGACGCCGCGATCCGCCGGGGCGGTGCGCTGGCGCGTCGGGGTGCCGTTGTGGTCAAGGCCAGCAAACCGGGACAGGACCTGCGCTTCGATGTGCCGGCGATCGGCCCGGGCACGATTGATTCCATGCATGATGTGGGGGCGACGGTTCTGGCGGTCGAGGCGCGGCGTTCGATCGTGCTGGAGCGGGAGATGCTGGAGCGCCGCGCGCTTGCGGCCGGCATCGCTGTCGTCGCCTTCGATCCGGAGGTGGCGCCGTGAGTGCGGGGCCGCGACGGCGGAGATCGGCGCCGCAGGTCCGCCCCGCTGCGCGTGGCCTCGGCGACACCGAGCGGCGTGCCTTCGAGCCCGCGCAATTGGGGGTGGGGCGCCAGTGAGCGTGCGTTCGCATCCTCGCGGCGAGCCCCTGCGCGCGGCCGTGATCGGGGCCGGCCACCTCGGCACGTTCCACGCGCGCAAATACGCGGCCGAGCCGGACTGCCGGCTCGTGGCGGTGGCCGACGTCGACCTGGTGCGGGCGCAGGAGCTGGCCCGTGAGCTGGGCTGTCGCGCGGTGGCCGACTTTCGCGAGCTGATTCCCGAGATCGACTGCGCGAGTGTCGCCGTGCCCACGCTGCATCACGGCGCTGTAGCTGGTCTTCTGCTTGACGTGGGCATCGACTGTCTGGTCGAGAAGCCGCTTGCGCGCGACACGGCCGAGGCGCGCTCTCTGGTCGAACGGGCACGCGCGGGTGGTGCGCTGCTCCAGGTCGGGCATCTCGAGCGCTTCAACCCCGCGCTGACCCGACTCGCGCGTACCCTCACCGAGCCGCGCTTCATCGAGTGTCACCGGCTCGCGCCCTTTACGTCCCGCGGTTCCGACGTCGACGTGGTGCGTGATCTGATGATCCACGATCTCGACCTGATTTCGCTGCTTGTTGGGCGCGAGATCGAGCGCATCGACGCGATCGGGGTGGCGATCCTCACGCCGCGTCTCGACCTCGCCAACGTCCGGTTGCGTTTCGCCGGGGGGGGCGTCGCCAACGTAACGGCCTCCCGGGTCTCGGCCAAGCGCGAGCGCAAGCTCAGGATTTTTCAAGACGACGCCTACCTCGCATTCGACCTCGCCGCAGCACACGTGCGTGTCGCACGCCGGGTCGGCGGGCAGGCCGGCGAGCCCGTGATCGAGTGGGAGGAGCACGATCTGACGGGGGGCGATGCTCTCGCCGCGGAGATCCGGGCCTTTCTCGCCTCGGTGCGCACGCGCTCGCGACCGGCGGTGCCGGGTGAGGACGGAGTCCGAGCGCTCGAACTCTGCGAGCGTATTCTGGCGGCGATGGAGGTCGCGTGAGCCTCGGGCTGGCCGGCGGGAGAATCGCTCATGCGGGGCACGAGCGTGGCGGACCGGCGGCGGAGGGGCGGCGATGGCTCGGCGCGGCGTGATCCGACGAGCGCTGGCGCGATGCTTGCGGGGGCCTGCCCGTGGCAGTGGCGTCGCGGCACGGCGTGGCGTGATCCTGCGAGGGGCGGCGCGACGTGCGCGATTGGCGCGACACACTCGCGAAATACGTCCCCGGCGTGGCGTGATCCTGCGAGGGCTGGCGCGATGCTTGGGGAGGGCTGCCCGTGGCCGTGGGGTCGCGGCCCGACGTGGCGTGATCCTGCGCGTGACGAGGGCCGGATGAACGGCGTGCCGCGCGTTCTGATCGTCGCCGGCGAAGCCTCGGGCGATCTGCGCGGTGCCGAGCTGGCTCGCGAGATCCGTGCGCGCCGCCCCGACGTCGAGATCATGGCCGTCGGCGGGCCGCATCTACGTGCCGCCGGGGCGCGCATCGTGCTCGGAAGCGAGCAGCTCTCGGTGATGGGCTTGACCGAGGTGCTGTCGCGCTTCGGTTCGATTCTCGCGGCCTGGGGCCGGCTCAAGCGCTTGCTGCGCGGCCGCGAGCCCGGTGAACCGGCGCCGGATCTGATGATTCCCATCGACTTCCCCGATTTCAACCTCCGACTGGCGCGCATCGCCCGGCGGGCTGGCGTCAAGGTGCTCTACTACGTCTCGCCACAGGTCTGGGCGTGGCGGCGCTACCGCGTGCGCACGCTGGCGCGGCGGGTCGATCATCTGGCGGTGGTGTTTCCCTTCGAGGAAGAGTGCTACCGCGGCCTCTGCCCGGTCACCTTCGTCGGCCACCCGGCACTCGACACGGTGCGCGCGAGCCGGTCGCGCGAAGAGCTGCGAGCCGAACTGGGTCTCCTGCCCGAGGAGAAACTTGTCGCGCTTCTGCCCGGCAGCCGCCAGGCCGAGGTGCGCGAACTCTTGCCAGTCCTGCTCCCGGCGTTGCGGGCACTCGGTCCGGGGGTGCGCGGCGTGATCGCCCTGGCTTCGGAGTCGCTGCGCCCGCTCGTGGCTGAGCTGCTGATGCAGGCGGGCGATCCGGTGGGGCAGGGTGTGCGCGACACGTCGGAGGGGAATCGGGGAACCGCACGGCGCGCCGCGGACCGCACTGAGCGTGGCACCCTCGGGGGAGCCGCGGCGGCGGGCCAGAGCCTCGGCACGACTACCGCCGCCGCTTCCGGCCCCGCCGCGGGCAAAGGCGCGCCGGCGGTGCTGAGCGGCCGTACCTGGGATCTGGTCGCGGCGGCCGACGCCGTGGCGCTCGCCTCGGGCAGTGCCACGCTCGAGACGGCGCTGCTCGGGACGCCGATGGTCGTCCTCTACCGGCTCTCTCGCGTGAGTTTCGCGGTTGCCCGTCGTCTCGTGCGCGTATCCCATATCGCCATGCCCAATCTCATTCTTGAACGCACAGCGGTGCCGGAATTGGTGCAGGACGAAGCCACTCCCGAACGCACTGCCGGCGAACTCCGGGCACTCCTCACCGAAGCCCCGCTCGCCGCGGCGATGCGGGCCGATCTCGCGCAGGTGCGCGCCCGCCTCGGCGAGCCGGGGGCGGCGGCCCGCACCGCGGACATCGCCCTCTCGCTCCTGCCGACCGTGTGAGGCCGGGGCGTGGGTTCGCGCGGACCCTCTTGGGGGCGCCGACCTCCGTCTCGGGGGGCCTGCCGGCCACGTGGAGTGGCGCGCGTTCGCGACGATTGGCTCGAGCCCAGCGCTGAGATTCGCGGGCCGTTCTGCGCCCTCGCATGGCGGGCGCCTTGCGACGATCGGCTCGAGCCCCGGGCTGCGGATTGTTGCCCGGCGACAGGTGGGCTAGGCAGGCGCGAAGCCGCGCCGCCGGGAGCGCTCGCGGCCCCCCGTGCCCATGGCGAGCGAGAACACCGCGGTTTACGGCCGCCTGCTGCGCTATCTCAGGCCCTATCTCTGGCCGCGCTTTGCCGGTGCTGCGATTTGCATGCTGATCTTCAGCGCGACCAACGGCCTGATGCCGCTGCTCGTACAGCACGTTTTCGACGACGTCTTTCAACACCACGATCGGGCCATGTTGGCCTGGCTGCCTCTGGTCGTGCTCGCGACCTTCGCCGTGCGCAGCTTCGCGGGCTACGGCAATACCTATCTCAACGATTGGGTCGGCCAGCGTATCGTGAGCGACCTGCGCGATGATTTGAACGCGCACATCCAGCGCCTGCCGCTCGCGTTCTTCAACCGTACCGCGACGGCGACCATCGTTTCGCGGATGTCGAACGACGTCGCGCAATTGCGCGGCGCGCTCACCCAGGCGGCGGTCTCGTTGCTGCGTGATACGACCTCGCTCCTCACCCTGATCGGCGTCGCTTTCTGGCTCGACTGGGTGCTGGCGCTGATCGCCTTCGTGGCCTTCCCGCTCGCCGTGCTGCCGGTGCTGCAATTCTCGCAGAAGCTGCGGCGTTATTCGAAGCGCGGCCAGGAGACGCTCGGCCTGCTCTCGGCGTTGATGCAGGAGACCGTGCAGGGCAACCGCATCGTCAAGGCCTTCGGCATGGAGCGCTGGGAGGAGAAACGCTTCCGGGGCGAGAACCAGCGCCTCTTCCGGCTCTACATGAAGGCGACGCAGGCACGCGCGGTGGTGCAGCCGGCGATGGAGATGCTGGCCGCCTTCGGGATCGCGGGCGTAATCTGGTACGGCGGCTCGAGCGTGATCGCCGGCGCGCGCACGCAGGGCGCGTTCCTCGGTTTCTTCACGGCTCTTTTGTTGGTTTACGAGCCCTTCAAGGGATTGGCCCGCACCAATACGCAGGTGCAGCAGGGGCTTGCCTCCGCCGAGCGCATCTTCGAGCTGCTCGACGAGCCGCTCGAGATCGAGGACGCTCCCGGCGCGCGCGAGCTGGTGGGATTTGGTGATGCGATCCGCTTCGAGGGCGTGGGTTTCCGTTACCCGGCGCGCCGGATGACGGCGGGGGACGGCGAGAGCGGGGCTACCGGGGCTCTGGCGGCAGGTGGCCCGGCGCCGGCCGGGGCCTCAGCGCTCTGCGGCGTCGATCTCGAGCTGCGCGCGGGCGAGGTCGTGGCGCTGGTCGGTGCGAGTGGGGGTGGTAAATCAACACTTGCCGACCTCCTGCCACGCTTTCACGACCCGAGCGAGGGACGCATCACGCTCGACGGCGTCGACCTGCGCTGTGCCACGCTCGAGTCGCTCCGTAGCCTGATCGGCATCGTCACCCAGTTTACCTTCCTCTTCAACGACACGATCCGGGCCAATATCGCCTATGGCAGGGAGGAGCCGTCGACCGAGGCGATGGAGCAGGCCGCGCGCGCGGCGCATGTGCTCGAGTTCGTGCGCGAGCTGCCCGAGGGCTTCGATACCGTGGTCGGCGAACTCGGCGTCACGCTCTCGGGCGGTC